>CAZVHY010000023.1:0-4397 GCA_964627115.1 uncultured Solibacteraceae bacterium
GCCGCGATGAGCGCGAGCGCGACGATCAGCAGCCACGGTCTGGTGACAACGGGCGCAGGTCTTGGCGGCGGCGCCGGTATGGCCGTGGCCGTACCGCATCGATAACAGACGATGGCCTTCTCGGCGATCGTCGCCCCACACGTTCCACACACCATGCCTGCCGGCCTCCCCTGCGCCCGCACCGAGTCCATCGGCATCTATACTGACCCGGTCGCGATGCTGCCGGTCCAGGACGTCATGCCCTCACGCACCACCCCGCGGGCCATCCTCGGTCTGATGACGGCCATTGTCGCGGTCCTGGCTCTGCAGCTTCCGCTGACCGAGCACGCCGTGCGCGGCCTGATTCTCTCGTACGGACTGGTTCCCGCGCACCTCTCGTGGCAGGCGCTCCTCACCTACGCCTTCCTTCACCACGGCATCGTCGACGCGGGCGTGAACGTCCTGGCGCTCTGGATCTTCGGCGACAACGTCGAGGACCGTCTCGGGCCGGTGCGCACCATCGCCCTGTTCCTCGCGGGGTCTGTGCTCGCAGGGCTGGCCGTCGGACGCGTCGCCCCGGACGCCATGATGCCGCTGGTCGGCGCCGCTGGCGGCGTCGGCGCGCTGGTGGGCGCGCACCTGCGGCTCTTCAGGCAGGCGCGCGTGATGATGCTCGTGCCCGATCGCCACGGCGTCGATCTGGTCGACGTGCCGGCGCAACTCGTGGCCATGGCGTGGCTGGTGCTGATCGCCGTGATCACCGCGATGTGGACCGCGCCGCTGTCGGGACTCATGACGGCGACGACGGTCGTTCCGGTCGCCGGCATGCTGGCGGGCGTGGTGCTCGTGCGGCTGCTCGCGCGTCCAGAACGGCTGCGCTGCGGCTGGTGGAACGAACCGGTTCAGTTGCCCGATCGCCGGCGCACGTCGCGCGACACTTCGGCCAGCTCGGCCAGCAGCGTCTCGAACTGACGCGTGAACTCCTCGTCGGACATCGTGGCGCGGCGCCGACGCAGTTCGTCGACCTGATCGGTCAGTGCCTGCTGGCGTGTGAGCAGCTTCTGCAGCTCCGGGTCCTCCGACGTGGCCGTCCTTGGCGCATCGAGATAGAGCAACGCGGCCACGCTCGACGAGGACGACTCGGCCGTGGCCTGCCGCCCCTTGCCGTCACCCGTGTCGTCGATGACCGCGGTCTCGGTTGCCATGGTGCCCTTCTGCTCGTAGTACTCGCGCACCAGCCGCGCGGCGTGCGTGAACGCTTCGAGCAGCGAGATCCGTTCGTTCTTGTCCTGATCGGCGTCGGGATCGATCAGCGCGCGCGCGAACGCGTCGGGAAACACCGTGTGGTACTGCTGCGCGTAGCTGCTGGTGGCGGTAATGACGACCCGCCCGGGCGCGGCCAGGCCGGCCAGATACGGGAAGCTGCCGCTCGTCGTGTCGACCACCGCCAGCGTGGCGCGCACGGGATCCAGCAGCGCCTTCCACTCGGCCACGGTCAGGTCCGGCCCGATCAGATTGAACTTGGCGTCCTGCCCTTGCGACGTGCCGTGACCGATCATCACCACGAGCAGCTGATCGGCCGGCGCCAGCGTCTTCGCGAGCCGTCCAATGACGGCGCGGACGTTCTCGGCCGTCGCGCGCGTCTCGCCCTCACGAGGTTGTTCGGCGACGACCGCCACGGCCGACGGTTCGTACCCGAAACGATCTCGCAGCGTCGTGGCCAGGCTGTCGAGCCAGGCTCGATGCTGTTTCGCGTACTGCTCCTCGCCGGACGCGCCCTGGATGAGCAGCGCATGACGCGCGCCCTGCGCCGTGGCAGGCACGACCGAGACCAGCACCGCCGCAAGCGCGGCACCGCACAGCAACCCGATGCGACTCATCGACACCGACACCCTCACCTCCCCATCGCCTCGAGCAGCAGATCCTGCGCACGCGCGTAGGTCGGCGCGTCCTGGAGCGCGGCCATCACTTCACGGCGCGCGTCGTCTCGTCGTCCGAGCGCGAGCAGCGCCTCCGCACGATCGGTGCGGGCCTCGGCCCTGTTGGCCGGCCCCAACGCGAGTGCGGCGTCGAACTCGACCAGCGCTGCCGCATGTTGCCCTTTTGCCATCAGCCGGCGCCCGAGCCTGACGTGCACGCCGGCATCGAACGGATCCACTTCCGCAATGAGCGCCAGCGCGAAGTCCTCGTCGTCTGTCGCGCCCGCCTGTGCGGCCAGCGCGGCGAGCGTGCGCGCGGCCACGATGTTCGTGTGGTCGTGCTCGAGCAGCGCGCGCCACTCACGACGCGCGCGATCCGCATCCTTCTGGACCTCGGCAATCGTCGCCAGCAGCGCCCGCGGACTGGCTTCGCCGCTGGCCATGGGCGCCAGGGCGGCGGCGCGTTCGAGCGGCGCGCGCGCCGCGTCGAAGTCATCCGCCTTGATGAGCGCCTGACCGAGCGTGAGCTGCACGGAAAAGTTGCCCGGCTCGGCGGCCGCGCGCGCCTTGAGTCCCTCGAGATCCTGCGGATTCAGTCGCGGCGACGGCACTTTCAGCGCGTCGCGCAGTGTGCCGTACCGCGTCTCGACAAACGTGCGGAACGACGCGTCGGCCTGGTCGATGCTCTGGCCGAACGCACGCGTGAACGCCGCGGTGTCGTCGGCGCCATCGGCGTAGGCCTGGAGCAGCGTGCGAAGCCCGGCCTCGCCATTCTCCGCCACGAGATGTTCGACGAGCAGCGACGCTTCGAAGTACGCCAGCGCGAGGCTCTCCGGCCGCTTGAACGCCTGCGGCAGGTTCTTCACGCCGAACGTGCGGCCCTCACCGAGCTCACGCGCGAACTCGAGCGCGAGCTCACGTCCCCACGCGGGATTGCGCAGGTGTTCCTCGTACACCGACGCGCCTTCGGTCAGCCAGCGCGGCACGCGGAAGTCGGAGGCGTGCAGCGTGAACACGTGCGCCAGCTCGTGCCAGAGTGTGGCCTGCCAGCTGAATTCGCCAGGCTGGCGCGCGCGCGGCGAGTCCATGGTGACCACACGGCCAAAACAGGCGCCGAGCGCACCAACCAGTCCCGGCAGCCCGAGCGTCCGGACCGCGAAGTCGTCGTGGTTCGGGAACACCTCGATCAGGATCGGCTGATCGGGCCTGACACCGTAACGATCGACGAACACTTTGTACGCTTCGTCGGCCAGCGGCAGCGCGTACGCGCGCATGACCGCGGCTTCTTCCTTCGCGAACTTGAAGATGAACGGTCCGTGCGGCACGACCTCGAAGCCGTCGACGACGTCGAGCACGTCGAGCAGGTTCTTGGTAAAGGGCGAACTGCTGTCGAGCTCCCACGACGTGTCGAGCGCCGTGCGCGCGGCGGCCTCATCGCCGGTCCTCATCAGGTACAGCCCGAGATTGAACTGCGCCGCCGAGTCGTTCCGATCGAGCTCCACGGCCCTGCGCGCCAGCACGGCCGCGTCGTCGAAGCGATACTGGCGCGCCGCCTGCTCGCCAGCCGCGCGGTACCCGAGCGACGACTGCGGATTGATGGCCGCCACGGCGGCCACCGCGGACTCGACGCCGCTCATGCCCGCTCGCTTGTACGCGATGGCCGCGCGCAACGCGGCCTCGTCAATCGAACCAGGACGAAGTCTGGCGAACGTCGCCAGCGACGCCTCGGCCGCGTCGGCGTCCTCGCCCTCGAGCTGCTGTTCGGCCAGCGCCAGGTGGACGTCGGGATGTCCGGGCGCCTGCGCCAGGGCCTTCTCGAGAATCTCGCGCGCCGCACGTGGGTTTTCATCCGCGAACGCCTTCGACAGACCGATGAGGGCCGGCACCCACTCGGCGTCGTACGTGAGCGCGCGTTCGAATCTGACGACCGCGTCGCCATTCTGGTGCCGCTGCAGGAAGAGATACCCGTCAGCGGTCTGAATCTCCGCGCTGGGCACGTCCTCGATCCGCTGGAACGCGTCGTTGGCGAGCCGGAACTCGCGGATGCCGATGGCGGCCCGAGCCAGGCGGAGGTAGTCGTCGGGTGAATTGAACGTGCGGTTCGAGGCAATGCGATCGAGACGCCGATACGCCTCGTCGACGCGCCCCGTGCGGAGATCGAGCAGGCCCAGTTCGACGGCCGCCTCGCCGAGCGGCTCGCGATTGGCGACCGGCGTCAGACGCGTGCGCGCGTCATTGTCGCGTCCCTCGAACATGTCGACGAGCGCCAGCGACACGATACGCGTCGCGTCCGTGTCGGCGCCGCGCTGCGCAATCGCCCGGGCGCCGGTGACGTCGCCGTGCGCGAGCGCCGTGCGGACCTGACGCACCTGATCGCCACCGGGCCGTCCCTGCGCGCCGATCGACACAACCGCCAGCACCACGGCAATGGGAAACATCACGGCTCGTGTGATCGCGACCGACATCGTCACCGTACCTTTCTCGTTCCGTCCATCATAG
>CAZVHY010000023.1:4497-5865 GCA_964627115.1 uncultured Solibacteraceae bacterium
CTGCCGATGCCGGCCGCGTGCACGCTCCACGCGTGACGCAGCATCCAGTCCCGGCGGCGACTCGAGCGGCGATGGCCATCCATCGGCCTGTCGACCGCCGGCGCCCGTCCGACGCTCGTGCCGGCGCCGCTTCCCGCTTCCAGGATGTCGAGCGCCGCACGGGCCGCGTCGTGTCCATCGGCCACGGCAACCGACAGGTCGTCGTCGGCCCACCAGGCGTCTCGACCATCGCCAGCGAGAAGCAGTCCCGGCACGTCGATCGCGTGCACGCTCGCGTCATCGATTCGCGTCGTCCACGGGCCGGCGACCACGCGCGCATCGATCAGCCGCGACGCCAGAGTGCGATGTCGCGACAGTCGCGCGGCGAGATCGCCGGCGCTTGCCGTCTCACCGTCGGTCGACACACACCGGATGTCAGCCACACCAGCACCTTGCGGCGTCACACGGCAATACGAACGGGAGGCGAGATGTATTTCGACGCGGTCGGTCATGCCAGAGATGCCGGCGACTCTCGCCTCGGACAGCGACCACCGGTTCGCCGGCAGCACGCGCGCTCCGAGATGCCGCGCAAGCGTGAACCGCGACCGGTCGGCGGCAATCACGACGTGCGCTGGCAACCGCACCGTTTCCGAGGGCCGACGGCGACCGATGACGACACCACGGACCGATCCGGTGGTGCGATCGACAAGTGGGGCGCGCACGTGCCAGCCGCCCTCGATGCGCGCGCCGGCCCGCGTCGCGACGTCGGCGAGCCACGTCTGCACGTCCCGGCGGGAGGCCGCCACCGGCGCGTGACGTTCGTCAACCGCAACGCGCCGCAGCGGTGCGTGCGGCAGACCGAGGCACCAGCCGTCGAGCCGCTGGCCTGTTGCTGCGGGGACCGTGAGGCCAACGCGTTCCAGGGCGGACACGGCGGCCGTGGTGAGCAGCACGACGCCGCGCCCGTCACACGGCGCGGCCTCCGGGGTCACCATGAGCGCGCGCACACCAGCGTGCGCCAGCACCAGGGTCGCGACCGCCGCCGCTGGTCCCGAGCCCGCGACGATGACGTCGACCATGGATCAGCAGGCCGGCGCCGGGCGGGCGCTCAGAGGAACACGGTGGTCTGGTGGGAAGGGATTTCGAACCGGCGCCGGCACTTCGCGCAGGACACCATGTCGTCGACACGGTACATGTAGTCGCGCAGCTTGTCGTAGAAGCTGCGGTCCCCACCGGCCGGCACGCGATCTTTCCGCGTGTAGCGGACCCACTTCACCTGATAGTCCTCGCGGTGCCGGCATTGCGGACAGGCCAGCGACATCGGTTTCATTTCGGGCTTCTGGTTGAAGTAGTCCCGTTCGTGCAGCGGCATGGCGGCAATCGTAGCAT
>CAZVHY010000023.1:5965-12039 GCA_964627115.1 uncultured Solibacteraceae bacterium
TCCGGTCACGGCTTCGGTCACGCGTCGCGCGACGTCGAAGTCATCAATCGTCTCGCCCATACGGACGGAGCGCCCATCGTCATCCGGAGCAGCGTCAATCCGGATCTGCTGCGGCGGACGCTGACCGTGCCGTACGACCTGCGCGCGGGCGTCTGCGATTCGGGCGTCATCCAGGCGAGCAGCATCACGCAGGACGACCCGGCCACGGTGGCCGCGGCGCTCGACTTCTATCGCACGTTCGATGAACGCATCGAAGCCGAACAGCGGGCGCTCGCCGACGTCGACGTGCAGCTCATCGTGGGCGATATTCCGCCGCTGGCGTTCGCCACGGCCGCGGCCCTCGGCGTGCCGTCGGTCGCACTGGGCAACTTCACGTGGGACTGGATCTACGAGACGCACCCGGGGTTCCTGCCCGAGGGCCGGCACATCATCGACCTGATTCGCGACTGCTATCGCCGGGTCGATCTCGCGCTGGAACTGCCGTTTCAGGGCGGCTTCGAGATCTTCAGCCGCGTCGAACGCGTGCCGCTCGTCGCGCGGCACGCCACGCAGGCGCGCACCGACACACGCGCGCACTTCGGTCTGTCGCCGGACGCGCGCGTCGCCTTGCTCTCGTTTGGTGGATACGGCCTGCCGGCGCTCGATCTGTCGACGGTCGACTGTCGCGGCCCCTGGACCATCGTCACGACGGATCGTGTGACAGCCAACCAGGACAGGCTGCCGCACGTGCGCGTGCTGGCCGAGCGCGATTTCCACGGCAGCCCGTATCGCTACGAAGATCTCGTGGCCGCGGCCGACGTCGTCGTCACCAAACCCGGGTACGGCATCCTCTCGGAGTGCATCACGAACGACACGGCCGTCGTCTACACGCCGCGTGGCGCGTTCCGCGAGTACGAGGTGCTCGTCTCGGCCATGCCACGCCTGCTGCGATCGGCGTTCATCGGTCACGACGATCTGTTCGCCGGCCGCTGGCGCGATGTGCTGGACGGCGTGCTGGCGCAACCCGCGCCGCCGGAGAGGATCGAGACGGACGGCGCAGAGGTGGCCGCGCGCATCATCGGCGCGGCGGCAAGGGACGCCGTTGGATCAAGCCAGAAGCCAGAAGACAGAAGCCAGAAGTTCGGAAAGCTCTGAAGTTCGAACTTCGAAGTTCGAACGTATCCGCACTTCTGGCTTCTGTCTTCTCACTTCTAACTTGCTCTGCCTACCCCTTCCGCCACGTCAGCACCAGCGCCGGTGGTACGTTGCGCACCACCAGGCGGGTGATGGGCTCGACGCCCATGCGTGCCGTCATCGCACGGCGGAAGGAGCCGGCCTGCGGCAGGCCGTAGCCGTGCAGGTACTGGAACGTCGTGAACGTACCGCCGGGCTGGAGCACGGCTTCGACCGTCTGGAGAATCTGTCGCGTCATCTGCGGCGGCAGACTGACGAACGGCAGGCCGGACACGATGTGATTGACGGGGAACATCTCGCGCGCCACGACGAGTTCGTCGAGCCGTTCGGCCGATGCGCACACGCACTCGATCGACGGCCAGCGCCGCCGGATTTCGCGGACGAACGCCGGGTCGATGTCCACGGCGAGGAATCGCGTGTCCTTGCCCAGCCGCTCGGCAATGGCCGCCGTGAACACGCCCGTCCCCGGGCCGAGCTCGACGATGTGCCCGGGCTGTTGCAGGTCGATGCCTTCGACCATGGCGACGGCGAGCGCGCGCGAACTGGCCGTCAGGGCACCGACGGTCCGCGGACTGCGCAGGAAGCGGCTGAACAGCAGCACGTGCTCGCGGATGCCGGTGCCGTTCGACGCGTTACTCATGGGAAACTCCGTGCAGGGCCGGCCGGGCGCCGATGTCGGCAGCCGCCTGGGCGACCTGTTGTTGCGCCGTGGCGGCCGTGCCGTGCAGCCAGGTCAGCACCAGCCCCTGGACACGCCCGCGCAGCCACGAGACGATTTCGGATGTGACGACGCCCGCCTCGCGCGCGGGGTCCGCGGCGCTGCGCAGGCGCTGCAGCAGATCGTCGGACGCACGCGCGCCGACGACCTCGCTCGACAGCAGTTCGGCGTGCCGGGCGTTCTCGAGGGCCGCCACGCCAGCCAGCACCGGCAGGCCCGTCCTGGCGAGTCGATCGAGCACCGGACCGTACGCCTCGGGATCGAGCACCGGCGGCGTCATGATGAACTCGGCGCCAGCCGCGATTTTCCGATCGAGCCGCTGCCACTCGACGTCCGGGTCGGCGGCAAACGGGTTGACCGCCGCGCCGACGTGGAACCGTGTGGCATCGCCGAGCGGCTCGCCGGCGACATCGAGCCCCTCGTTGAGGCGCGACGTCATGGCCATCAGCCCAATCGCGTCCACGTCGTACGCCGCGCCCGCGTCCGGGAAGTCGCCCTGACGCGACGGGCTGCCGGTCGTGGCCAGCAGGTTGCGGACGCCCATCACGTGCGCGGCCACCAGATCCGACTGCATGCCGGCCAGCGTGCGATCGCGACACGTGTAATGCAGCAGCGTCTCGATGCCGTGCCGCTCGAGCAGCGTGGCCAGTGCCAGCGCACTGGCACGCGCACCCGAGCGCGGGTAGTCCGGCACATTGACCGCCGCCGCGCCCAGATCGCAGAACCGGCGCGCCTGGTTCACCGCAGCGTCGAGGTGCAGCCCGCGCGGTGCCGCCATCTCGACCACGACCACGAACGTGCCATCGGCCAGGCTTCGAGCGAGATCCGACTTGTCTCGCCGAGCGGTGACCTGCGGCGGACGCGTGTCGGCGGGCGCATTCGTGCTGACGCTCACCGCCAGGCGCGAGGCCGGCGCCGCGGTCTTCACCGCCTGCACCATCTGACGCGTGTGTTCCGGGGTCGTGCCGCAGCAGCCGCCGACGAGCCGCACACCAGCCGCCACGAATCGCTTCGCGTAGCTGGCCATGTACTCGGGCGAGCTGAGATAGAGGTTGCGGCCGTCGACGTCGCGCGGCCGGCCGGCGTTGGGTTGCGCGGCAAGACGGCCCGAGTAGACGCGCGTCATCCGCTCGATCGTGTCGAGCATGGCCGCGGGCCCGACCGAGCAGTTCAGGCCGATCACATCCGCGCCGGCTTCTTCGATCGCGCGCGTGAAGCGCTCCACCGGCGTACCGTCCGGCGCATGGCCGTCGTCGGCCGTGGTCATCTGCGCCACGATGGGAAGCGCGCTCGCGCTTCGCACTCCGCGAATGGCGGCCGCGATTTCGGCCACCGATCCGAACGTCTCGAGGATGAACAGGTCGACGCCGCCCTCGGCGAGCGCTGCGGCCTGCTCGCGAAACGCGGCTTCGGCCTCGGCCACCGTCGTCCGGCCCCAGGGCTCGATGCGGACGCCAAGCGGGCCCATCGATCCCGCCACCCAGGCACGGTCGCGCGCCACCCGCCGCGCCAGGCGCGCCCCCTCGCGGTTGATCGCCGCCACGTCGCCGGTCAGGCCGAAGGTGGCCAGCTTGACGCGGTTGGCCCCGAACGTGTTCGTCTCGAGGACGTTCGCGCCCGCGCGGACGTACTCGCGGTGCACGTCGGCCACCAGGTCGGGCGAGGTGATGTTGAGTTCGTCGAACGAACGGTTGAGGAAGACGCCCCTGGCGTAGAGGACGGTGCCCATGGCGCCGTCACACACCAGTGTGCGTTCATCGAGGGCGTCGAGAAACCCCTGCATCGGGGAAGGCGTTCAGCGGCCGGCTGGAGCCGGCGCGAGGGGGTCCCGTGAGGTCCGGGGTAAGGCCTGCAGGATCTGCGTGCACGTCGTGGCGGACCCCACGAAGAACGGCCGGAACATGCCGTCATGATAACAAAGTCGTGACCAGCGGCGGCCATCTGCCCGAAAGGCGGTCGGAACGGGCGCCTTCAGCTACCATGAGTGGGCTGGATCATGCCCGTGGGAACGCTGTCGCTCAACCACGACCTGCTGCTCGTCACGCTGATGGCCCAGGTGGCCGTGGCCGCCATCCTGGCGACCATGCTGGTCCGCTTCCCCTGGTTCCGCCGGATTCTGCTCACCGAACGGCGCGACTGGCCCGAACGCCTGATTTTTGCCGCCTGCTTCGGCCTCCCGCTCATGGCCGGCGTCGGCTCCCGCCTCGTCCTGCAGTACCAGGCTGCTGACCTGTCGCTCGCCGGGTCGTTTCTCGCCGGGCTCATTGCCGGGCCCTACGCCGGCGCACTCGTGGGGCTTGGCGTGGGACTCCCGCCGACGCTCTTTGCCGGCGAGTTTGGCGCCCTGCCGTTTGCCGTCGGGTGCGGCTTTGCGGGTGGCGGCCTGCGCGAAGTCTGCCCGAAGGACGAGATCTGGAAGTTCTCGCCGTTCTTCGTCACGCAACTGCACCGGTCGGCCTGGCGGCTCCTGCGCCGGTTCCAGCTCGACTGGCAGGTCATCCTCGTGATGGCGCCGGTGCTGCTCGAGCTGCTGCGGCAGTCGATCGGCCGCCGCTTCCCCACCCGGCTTTTCTCCTTCACGCCCGACACCTGGTGGCTGTTCCTCCTGGTGATTGTCGCAACCGTCCTGGCCGTGGCCATCCCCATCAAGATCTGGAACAGCGCGCGCATCGAGCACCGGCTGGCCGAACAGGAGAAGCTGCTGATGGCGGCCCGCGTCGAAGCGCTGGCCAACCAGATCAACCCGCACTTCCTGTTCAACACGCTGACGTCGATCACGTCACTGATCCGGTCGAAGCCCGAGACCGCGCGGATGCTCATCGTGAAGCTGTCGGGCCTGCTCCGCCGGCTGCTGCGCAGCCAGGAGCACTTCGTGCCGCTGCGCGAGGAACTGGCCGCCATCGACGAGTATCTCGACATCGAGCGCATCCGCTTCGGCCCGAGTCTCGTCATCGACAAGGATATCGATGAGAGCAGCCTCGACGTCATCGTGCCCAGCATGCTGCTGCAGCCGATCGTCGAGAACTCCATCAAGCACGGCCTGGCGAACAAGGTGGGCGAAGGACGCATCACCATCCACACCTCGCGGCGCGCCGGCCATGCGGTCATCGAAATCGTCGACAATGGCGTGGGGATGCCGATCGAACGGACCCATCGCGGCGATGGTGAGCGCGACCACGGCATCGGCCTGCGCAACGTCAACGAGCGGCTGCGCGTGATCTATGGCGCCAACTACCAGTTGCGGATGCAGAGCACCCCGGGCCAGGGCACGCTCGCGCGCATCGAGATTCCCGAGTTGATCGTGTCCGAGAGGCTCCCGGCATGAGTTCGCCTCCTCCCCTTCGCACGCTCGTCGTCGACGACGAGCAGCTGGCGCGTGAAGAGCTGTGTTTCCTGCTCGAACAGGCCGGCGACATCGACATTGTCGGCCAGGCGGGTGATGGCCCCGCGGCGCTGCGGCTGGCCGGTGAGCTCAAGCCCGACCTGCTGTTTCTCGACGTCCAGATGCCCGGCCTGACGGGCTTCGAGGTGGCGCGCCGGCTCGTGCAGGCCGACGTGCTGCCGCAGCTCGTGTTCGTCACGGCGTTCGACCAGTACGCCGTCGACGCGTTCACGGTCAACGCGGTCGACTATCTGCTCAAGCCCGTCGATCTCGACCGGCTGGAGATCACGCTCGAGAAGGTGCGCCGTCGGCGCGTGGTGCCGCAGGAGACGTCGAAACTCCCGCTGTCGCCCGAGGACCTGGAAAAAGTGATCAGTGCCGTGCAGGCCCGTCAGGGGCGGCGCGAACAGCTGGCGCTACGCGCCGGCGAGCGGTTCGTACTCGTCCAGGCCGACGACATCATTCATGCCTCTCTGGTCGACGAGGCCATTCTCGTGGTAACTAACACCATGTCCGGCACGTCGAATTACCGGACGCTCGACGAGTTGTCGGCCCGGCTCGACCCGGCGGTCTTCTGGCGGGTCCATCGGTCGCACCTGGTGAACATCACGAAGATCAAGGAGATCGTGCCCTGGTTCAGCCGCAACTACCTCCTGAAGATGAAGGACGCGAAGGCCACGGAGATTCCGGTCAGCCGCACGCAGACGCGCCGGCTCCGGGAGTACCTGCAGCTGTGAGCGCCGACGAACCGTACGAGGGCGTGTCCGACGTCGATCCGTGGCTCGCCACGCCCGGCGACGC
>CAZVHY010000023.1:12139-24506 GCA_964627115.1 uncultured Solibacteraceae bacterium
GGGCTCCTCGTGCCGCTGCCCGTGCAGGTGCCGCTGCAGCACCCGCCGGTGGTCATCAAGCGCAAGGTGCCGCTGCGCCACACCGCGGCACGCGTCGGCGAGGAACTGGTCGCCTGGTTCAAGACACTCGTGTCTGCGGCCGTGTACGCGACGCTGATCGTGACGTTCGGCTTCCAGGTGGCGCGCGTCGAGGGCCACAGCATGGCGCCGACGCTCGAAGATCAGGACCGGCTCATCGTCAACAAGCTCGAGTACCGGCTGCCGAACCACGATCCGCAGGTGGGCGACATCGTGATGCTGCTCTACCCGAACGACCCCGACAAATCGTTCGTCAAGCGCGTCGTCGGTGCGCCGGGCGATACGCTCCGCAGCGTCAACGGTCAGGTCTTCCGCAACGACGAACCGCTGCCCGACGACTTCATCCCCGAGGAATACCGGATGTACGACACGTGGGGTCCGGAGATCGTGCCCGAGGGCTACTACTTCGTGATGGGCGACCACCGCAACAACAGCTCCGACAGCCGCTCGTGGCGGTGGGTGCCGAAGAAATACATCATCGGCAAGGTCCAGCTGCGCTGGTGGCCGATCACCGAGATGCGACTGTTCTCGGCGTGGGACTGACGGGCAACGCGTAGGGGCGGACCTTGTGTCCGCCCAGGATCCGGTGTCCGCCCACGGTCTGGCCGCAGCACCGCGGTGGGCCGACACGAGGTCGGCCCCTACGAATACATCCCCTCGATCTCCGCGCGATACCGCTCCTCGAACACGCGCCGCTTCACTTTCATCGTGGGCGTCAGCAGGCCGTTGGCAATCGTGAGCTCGTCGGTGAAGAGCACGAACTTCTTGATGCGCTCGAACTGCGCGAGATCCTGATTGGCCGCGTCGACCGCCGACTGGAACAGTGCATGCGCGTCGGCGGCGTGCACGCGCTCACGTGCTTGATCGACGGTGACGCCCCAGTGCGATGCGAGCGCGCTGAAGTTCGGCAGCAGCAGTGCAGCGGGAAAGTGGCGCCGGTCGCCGACGAGCACGGCTTCCGCCACGAGCGCGTGCTGCCGGAGTCGCTGTTCGATCGGCTGCGGCGCCACCTTCTTGCCGCCGGATGTCACGAGCAGTTCCTTCTTGCGATCGGTGATGCGGACGAAGCCCGCGTCGTCGATCGTGCCGATGTCCCCGGTGTGGAACCAGCCGTCCACGATCACGGCCGCGGTGTCACCAGGACGACGGTAGTAGCCCTGCATGACGTTCGGCCCACGCGCCAGGACTTCGCCGTCGTCGGCAATCTTCAGCTCGACGTTCGGCAGCGGCGGCCCGACCGTGCCGAACCGCACGTGCTCGAGCGGCATCACCGACAGCACGGGCGCTGTTTCGGTCAACCCGTAGCCTTCGAGAATCGGCAGGCCCGCGCCGTAGAAGAACGTGGCGAGATCCGCATCGAGCGGCGCGCTGCCGGAGACGGCAAACCGCAGGCGCCCGCCAACCCCATCGCGAATCCTGGAGAACACGAGACGTTCGGCCATCGCTGACGCGAGCCGCAGCGTCGTCGGCAGCGGCTGCCGGTTCGCCAGCAGCGTCCCGCGGCGCATGGCCACCGACACGGCCCAATGAAAGATCGCGCGGCGCGGCGCGGGTGCCTGGTTCGCTTTCTCGAAAATCCGCGCACGCAGCTTCTCGAACACACGCGGCACACCGCTCATCACCGTGGGCCGCACCACCTGGAGATCGCGCGCGACGGTGTCGATCGACTCGGCGAACGCGAACGACACGCCAACGGTGAGATAGATGTACGCCACCACCCGTTCGAAGGCGTGACAGAGCGGCAGGAACGACAGCGCCACGTCCTCGTCGTCGAGCCGCAGCACCTGCAGCACGCCGTCGATGTTCGAGACGAGATTGCCGTGCGTGAGCATCACGCCTTTCGGCTCGGCCGTGGTGCCCGACGTGTAGATGATGGTGGCCAGGTCATCGGGACGCACGCGCCGCGCCGCGTCGTGAAACTCGCGCGCCACGCCCCAGCCGCCGCGCAGCCGGCCGTGCCCCATCGCCGCCACCGCGTCCAGTGTCTCGATGCGCACGCGCGCGTCGGTGCCCCCCGTCGCCTCCATCGTCACGACCACGCGCACCGAGGGCGTGCGGTCGATGATGGACAGGAGTTTCTCGAGCTGGACGGCCGTCGACACGAAGACGACCGACGCCTCACAGTCGGCGAGGATGAAGGCGATCTGGTCGGCCGAGAGCGTCGGATAGATCGGGGTCGTGACCGCGCCGGCGGCCAGCACCGCGAGATCCGCAAACAGCCACTCCGGACGGCTCTCGGCGAGAATCGCCACGCGATCGCCCGCCTGCAGGCCCAGCGTGCCGAGACCGAGACTGACCTCACGGATTTTCGGCAGCAGATCTTTGCCGCTGGTCCACTCGACGCCGCTGCTCCGGCACTGGCCGACGAGCTCGGGCTTCGGATACCGGCCCGACGCGAAAAACGGCAGTTCGGCAATCGTGCGCGGCCGCGTCTGAACGTCGAGAACGTCGGCGCTGTGTGCGGGCTGAGTCATGCGCTCGCTCCCTCGAACTTCGAAGTTCTGACTTCCAACTTTCCAGAACTTCTGGCTTCTGGCTTCTAACTTCTGGCTTTGCGCCGATAGGCGCTCCGTCCCCCGCGTTTCTCGCTCAGTTGAATGGGCCCGATAACCATACCGCGATCGACGGCCTTGAGCATGTCGTAGAGCGTCAGCGCCGCGGCCGCCACGGCGGTGAGCGCTTCCATTTCCACGCCGGTGCGGGCCACGGTCGACACGCGCGCTTCGATGTCGTACCCGGTCGCGCGTGGCGTGAGCACCACCTCGATGCTCGTCAGCGGCAGCGGATGACACAGTGGGATCAGATCCGCCGTCCGCTTGGCCGCCATGATGCCGGCCAGCCGCGCGGTCTGCAGCGGATCGCCCTTGGCCACCGCCCGATCGCGGATGGCGCGCCTCGCGGCCGCGTTGATGCGCACGTGCCCGGTGGCGACGGCCACACGGTGCGTCTCCGGCTTCTCGCCCACGTCCACCATACGGACGCGGCCCGCCTCGTCGACGTGCGACAACCGCGCCGCTGGCGTCTGCGCGTCAGTCCGCCGCGCCATCGGCATCTCCGCGCGCGAGGAAGAACGACAGGCTCTCCATCGATACCGTGAGGTCCACGTTCTTGAGTTTCACCGACGACGGCACCTGCAGCGTGCCGGACGAAAAGTTGAGGATGGCGCGAATGCCGGCCGCGACCGCGGCGTCGGCCACCTGCTGCGCCGCCTCGGCCGGCACGGCGATGACGGCAATGTCGATGTGCTCGCGCTGCACCATCTCGTCGAACTCCGGGATGCCGTGAATGCGGACGCCGCCGCGCGACCGGCGGCCGACCTTGGCCGCATCAGCGTCGAACATCGCGACGATGGCAAAGCCTTCCTGCCGGAAGCCGGGATAGTCTGCCAGCGCCATGCCGAGGTTGCCGGCGCCAATCACGGTCACGCGCACGGTCCGGTCCAGGCCCAGGATGACCCGCAGCTGCCGCTTCAGTTCCTTGACGTAGTAGCCGACGCCGCGGATGCCGAACTCGCCGAAGTAGGCGAGATCCTTGCGGATCTGGGCCGCATTGAGGTGAAACTGCTCGGCCAGCGCCTTCGACGACACGGTCTTGACCCCGGCAGCGTCGAGCACGTTGAGCGATCGCAGATACAGCGAGAGCCGGCCAGCGGTGAGCTCGGAAACCTGCTCGCTGGCCTGACGGGGATTGTTCTTCCGTGGCACAAGCTGGAAATTCTAGACCGAAAACCGGCTGCGGCCTATCGTCGGGCCTCGCCGAGCCGTCCCCGGATCGCGCCGCGCACCTCGGAGGCAATCCGGCTGCGATCGTCAATCGTCATCCCGGTTGTCGGTACCGGCGGCAGAAACGCGAGCGTCACCGCCGTCGGCCAGATGAGCGCGCTGCCCTTGCGCATGGCCTCGCCGCTGCCCATGATGGCCACCGGCACCACGGCCGCCTGCGCCCGGATGGCCATCACGAAGCCGCCCTTCTTGAACGGCAGCACGTCGCCCGTCTTGCTGCGCGTCCCTTCGGGAAAGATGAAGAACGCGTTGCCGTCGCGCAGTGCATCGGCGGCGCGCTCGACCGCCGGCCAGCTCTGTTCCTTGTTCGAGCGCTCCAGTGGAATCCACCCGGCCGCGTCCCACACCCAGACGAGAATGGGCAGCTTGCGCAGCTCGGCCTTGTAGAGCACGCGCACGTTCGGGAACAGGCGCGCCAGCGCCTGGTACAGGACCGGCGGATCGACGTTGCTGATGTGATTGCAGGCGAACACCGCGCCGGGGACGATGTGCTGGTCGCCCTCGACGCGCACGGTGATGCCCGCGAGCGCGAGCCCCATCCGCACGCCGTAGAGGCCCAGGGTGTAGAGGATGTTCGGGCGCCCCGTCAGGAACGTCCAGAGCAGGCCGGGCGGGCCAACGATGAGGACGTACGTGGCAACCGCCGTGCAGGCCAGAACGGTCCGCACGGCGGCGACGAAACGGGCGGCAGCCGTGATGTCGGCGTCGGGTGACGAAGACACGACTGGCCGGGGACTCAGGACGCGCGTGCAGCGCGCCGCGGCGCGGCGGCCGTCTTGCCCGCCGCCTTCCCGCGGGCGGCCGTTGCCTTGACTCGAGCCGGCGCGGCGGTTTTCACGGCGCGCTTGACGGGCGTCTTCACCTTGCTCGGCGCCTTGGCGGCCACGGCCACCTTGGCCGCCGGTTTGGCCGGCGCAACCGGCTTGGGCGGCGCGGCCTTGGCGGGTGCCGGTGCCGGTGCCACGGCCTTGACCGGGGCCGGCTTCACAGCGACCGGCGCGACCACCGGTGCAGACACCGGCGGCGCGGCCACCGGCTCAGGCCTCGGCCGCGACTTGTTCCCGTTGCGCGCCCTGACCACGAAACACTCTTCGAGCGCCGTCTCGACGCGCACTTCCACGTCGGGCGTCTTGAGCGAGAGCACTTCGGTGATTTCGGAGACCACCAGGAACTTCGCGCGATCGAGCATGCGCTTCTCGCGGAACGACAGGCTCTTCGACTTGGCGAGGAACGTCAGGCTCTTGAGCACTTCGACCACGTCGTAGATCGACCCGGTCCGCATGCGATCGGAATTGTCCTTGAACCGCCCTTTCCAGTTCTGGTGGCTGTCGATGTTGCCGTCGCCGAGCAGCGAGAACAACCGATCGACTTCCTCGTCCGTAATCGCACGGCGCAGACCGACGCCGTCGACGTTGTCGACCGGCACGAACACGGTGGTTTCGTTTGCCATCCGCAGTTGATAGAAACCGCAGGTCGTCCCCATGATGGTCTTGGTTTCGATCCGTTCGATGATGCCCAGACCATGATTCGGGTAGATGACCTTGTCGCCGATCTCGAATGCCACGTGCCCCCCGAGGGTGTAACTGGAAACGTAAGGTTGGCTTTCTCGAAGCAGGAAGCTCCGGCTATTTTACCGGACTGGGAAGCCAGACGCAACGAAAACACGCCGAAAATCCGCTGATTCGCGCACACTTTCGCCCTATTGTCGCCGTGCGAAGTCGACTGGCAGGGGGACTTTGGGGCCGCCCCTACGGAATCCTGCCCTCGAACCCGCGCCCGGCCCGGGGACCGAGGTTGTCGCGCGTCAGGGGCGTCGACCGGTCGGCCACGCCGAACCCGGCCTGGTAGATGAGCTGGGTGATGCGGACGAGCTTCGGGAACAGGATCTTGTCCACCGTGTCCGTGTTGGCGTGGTAGTCGCGGTGAGTGCCCGTGAAGAAGAACGCCGCGGGCACACCGCGCGACGCGTAGCTGTAGTGGTCGCTCCGCGTATAGAAGCTCTCGGTGTCGTCAGGGTCGTTGTAGAAGTAGTCGAGCGTCAGTGACGGCCCGCTTCCCTCGTTGGCCTCGACGATGGCGTTGTGGAGATCGGTGCTGATGCGGTCGGCGCCAATCACGTAGACCGTACTGCCCTCGCCAGGGTCGTCATCGCGGTTGCGGCCAATCATGTCGATATTGAAGACCGCCTGAATCCTGTCGAGCGGAACCGGCGGGTCGTCGGCCAGGGCCTGCGACCCGAGCAGCCCCTCCTCCTCCGCCGCGTGCCAGACGAAGAGCGCCGACCGCTTCGGCCGCGGCCCTTCCATCAGCGCTTTCGCAATCGCCAGCAGCGCCACCGACCCCGACCCGTCATCGTCCGCCCCGTTCCAGATCGGATCGCGATCGACCGGCACGTTCACACGTCCCGGCGCCGCGCCGCCCGACGCCGCGCCCACGTGATCGAGGTGCGCGCCAAACAGCACGTACGTGTCGCGCAGGTCGGAATCGGCGCCCGGCACGATGGCCACGACGTTGTGCGTGCGTTCGACGCGCGTGACGTCGTAGGTGTGATTGACCGCAATCGTGACGCGGACGCCGGACAGCGTGAACGGGTCGAGCGCGTTGCCACGCGTGGCGCGCGTGCGCAGCGTCTCGAACGGCACGGGCGCACCGGTGAGCAGGAACTCGAGGACGGAGTCGTCGGCCGTGATGATGGGCGGGCGCGGGCGATCGACACGCTCGACGGTCGTCAGCGCCGTGGCCGCGCTGCCACCACCGGCCGCCGCCGGCTGCGGCACGGCGCCGAGCACGATGGCCGCCGCCGCGCCGCCGCGCACGAGCGCCTGGGCGCGGCCTGTGGCTGACGTCATCGCTGGCGATACAGCCGACGCGGGGCGCGCCGAGGGCATGCCTGGCAGCAGCACCACCAACCGGCCGTCGTGGGCTGTGGCGTCGGCCGGCGGGAAACCGTATCCGACGAAATCGACACCGGTGAACTCGAGCGTCCGCGCGCTGCCGGCCTGCGCGGGAAACGACACGTGTTCGCCCTGCGTGAACGTGCGGCGGCGTCCGTCGATCTCGATGGTGACGGTCGACTGGCGCGTCACGCGGTACGCCGTGCGCGCGACTGGATGGAGATACGTGCCGTCGATCCCGGCAGGCGTGGCGCCGATGCGGCGCAACTGCTCGGAGACATATCCGGCCGCCAGCCCGTAACCTTCCGTGAACGCGCCGCGCCCCTGCATGGCGTCGGACGCCAGCACCGTGAGCCACTCGCGCACATCGGTTTCGCCAATGCGGACGAACTCGACCGGCGATGCCGGCGATTGCGCCACGGCGCCGCTCTGCGCCGTGGCCACGGCCAGCGCGAAGGCCACGCCCCAGGCCAGTCCCAACCGCCGCCAGCCCTGTCGTCTCACGATGTCATCTCCCGGCTCCTCAGACGCACGTCTCCGGTGGCCGGCCGTGTCGGCCAGCCGATCGGCGTCAGCTTGTCGATGACGGGACGATCGGCGCGCTCTACTCGAGCGCCCGCCGGCAGAACTCGACGCACTTCTTCAACTCGGTCATCGTATCCGAGCCGTCGACGCGGTACTCGAGCTCGATCGTGGCCATGAACGGGTACTTCTCGCGCTTCATCAACTGCAGCACCTCGCGAATGGGTGTATCCCCCTCGCCCCACGGGACGTTGGGCCCGCCGTTCATGCGCCGGTCCTTGAGGTGCAGGCCCGTGATGCGCGCGTGGTACTCCTGGATGAAGGGAATCGGCGACCGGCTGTTGCCCGCCACGAAGTGGCCGATGTCGAGGTTCGCGCCGTTTCGCGACGAATAGAAGAAGGCCTGCTCCCACGAGCCGGGCCGTCCGAAGGCCTCGACGTCGGTCACGTTCGCGTGATTGTGATAGCCGACGAGCATCTGGTGCTTGTCGGCGAACAGCCCGATACGTTTCGTCTGGCTCACGGGCGGCTCGCAGTTGATGGCGGTGGCGCCGAGCGCCTTCGCGGCCTGGAACGCGTAGTCGATCTCCTCGTCGGTCCAGCCGTCGCCAAGCGGAAACCGCGCGATGCGGATGGCGACGCCCGCCTTCTCGTACATCTGGCGCAGCTCGCCGAACTTGGTCATCGCCTGACTCAGCCGCCACTTGCGCACGACCGCGCCGCGCGCCTTCTGCGCGGCCAGCTGCGCCTGCGTCGGCTCGCCCCCGGTTGCACCGCCGGGCACGGCCGCCGGTGCAGGCGGAAGGCCGGCATGGATCTCGGCCACGTCGCCGCGCAGTTCCACCGCACTCACGCCGAGCGCGACGGTGCTCGCGAGAATCTCCTGCGCCGTGGTGGCGGTGCCTTGAAAGGAGTACGGCGTGATGATGCCGACCTGCACGCCGCCCCACTGCGAGTTGGGCCTGGCCGCCTGCATGGCCGAGCCGGCGGTGCGCTCACCGCCCGCCAGCCACGCGGCGGGTACGGCGCCAAGCGCCAGCTTGCCGAGATCGCGTCTGGTGAATTCCATGAAAAAGCCTCCGGCGCGTCTGCGCGTCGCTGACCAGTCTGGTGGAAACGCCCGCATCGTACGCGCAGTGCGGTAGGCGCGCAAGTTCTTTGGATCGCGGGTGTTATACTCGCGGTTTCGACGGCTGCCCTCATCTCCGTGCCGGAGTGGCGAAACTGGCAGACGCGCGAGACTCAAAATCTCGTTAGGTTTACCCCTAGTGTCGGTTCGATTCCGACCTCCGGCACCATAAAAATCAAGCCAGAAGGTGGAACTTCGAACGTCGAAGTTCGGAGCGCCCGCCCACTCATCCCCGATGAACCTCCTGCTGATCGATCCAGCGGAACTGGACGCCGCGAACGTCGCCACCGTTGCGGGCGTTCGCGCGCGTCATGTGCAGCAGGTGCTCGGCGCCGAACCTGGACGCGCGTTGCGTGTCGGCCTGATCGACGGTCCCATGGGCACGGGCACGGTGGTGT
This sequence comes from uncultured Solibacteraceae bacterium, assembly GCA_964627115.1. Taxonomy (GTDB): domain Bacteria; phylum Acidobacteriota; class Vicinamibacteria; order Vicinamibacterales; family SCN-69-37; genus SCN-69-37. Next base: position 20,943 of record CAZVHY010000023.1, read on the forward strand.
CGATTGACGATGGCCACGTGCGCCTGGCGTGTGCCTTCGACAGCGCGCCACCGCCCGTGCCGCCGGTCGATCTGCTGCTCGCGCTGCCGCGTCCGAAAGTGCTGCAGCGGCTCTGGGCGCAATTGGCCGCGCTTGGCGTGGGACGCATCATCCTGACGAACGCCGCACGCGTCGAGCGCCACTACTTCGACACGCACGTGCTCGACGAATCCACGTATCGGCCGCTGCTCGTCGAAGGCCTTCAGCAGGCACGCGACACGCGCGTGCCGCTCGTCACCGTGCATCGACAATTTCGCGTGCTCGTCGAAGACGATCTCGATCGGTTGTGTCCGCAGACCACGCGCCTTGTCGCCGATCCCGGCCCGGCGACGCCGCCGGTATCGCGCGGCACCGATCCGGACGAGCGCATCCTGCTGGCCGCTGGCCCCGAAGGCGGCTGGAACGACTTCGAACGCCGCCTGCTCGCCTCGCGCGGCTTCCAACCGTTCTCGCTCGGCCCGCGCACGTTGCGCTCGGACACGGCGTGCGTCGCGCTGCTGGCTGTCGTGAACGCGACGGTCGTCACACGAGTGTCATGACGCCGCGCGACGCGTCGCATGTTCCCTGGGTCTGAAGACCCAGGGCTCCATTTGGAATTGCCGGAGGCCTCCCAGCCTTCCCGCCTCCTTCCCGCCTGCCGCCTCCCCGCCTTCTTCCCCCTCCCAGCCTCCCGTATACTTGCCCTGGGTTCGAACGAACGGACGGAGGCACGATGACAGCCCGTATTGCTGGTTTCTCGATGCGCACGCTTGCGCTGGCGCTGCTGATTCCCATCGCCGCCGCGTGCGGCTCCGGCCGCTCCGGCTCCTCCGCTCCCTACGAAGATCCCCACCCGCTCCCCGAAGACCCCCTCGTCATCAACGCCCCGGAGATCGGCGCGTACGGAGGGCGATTCGTGATTCCGGCGAGCAGCGGCCCACGCACGTTCAACATGATGATGTCCAACGAGACGTCGACGAACGACATCACGCAGCGGATGTTCGTGGCGCTGACCGAATTCGACAACGCCACCCAGCAGGCCGTGCCCATGATCGCCAAGACGTGGAGCGTGGCCGACGACAAGCTGACGTGGACGTTCAACCTGCGTCGGGGAGCCCGCTTTTCGGATGGCCAGCCGATTACCGCCGCCGACGTGCTCTTCAGCTTCGAGCTCGCGTACGACGAGGTCCTGCACCCATCCGTTCAGGACCTCTTGATCATGAATGGCCGTCGATGGGAAGTCACCGCTCCGGACGACTACACCATTGTCATCAAGACGCCCGAGCCCAACGCCATGGTCGAGTCTCTGGCCGGCTCGGTCTACGTCATGCCGAAGCACATCCTCGAGGCGGCCTACAAAGCGGGTGATTTCGCGGCCGCGTACGGCGTCGCCACACCGCCCGATCAAATCGTCACCAGCGGGCCGTTCCGGCTCCTCTCGTACACGGCCAACGAGCGGGTGGTCCTCGGCCGCAACCCCTACTGGTTCGGTGTCGACGCGAAGCAGCAGCGTCTGCCGTACCTCGATGAGATCGTCTACGTCGTGGTGCCCGATCTGGACGCCATGCACCTGCAGTTCGCGGCCGGCAACGTCGATGGCATCGAGCGGCCGAAGCCCGAGAATTACAACTGGTACGAAGACAACGCCGAACGCGGCAACTTCACGCTGCACGACATCGGCCCGGAGTTGAGCACGAACTTCTTCTGGTTCAACCTCGGCAAGGTCCGGACCGCGTCACCGGGCAAACGCGTCGGCGAGCCGCACGTGGGCGCGGCCAAATACGCCGTCTTCAACAACCGGGACTTCCGCCGGGCCGTGTCGATGGCCATCGATCGCGACGCCATCGTCCGCAGCATCTTCTTCGGCGATGCCGTAAAGAACTGGTCGCAGCAGACCGAGGCCAGCACGCAGTGGTACAACCCGGACGTCACGAAATACGACTACAACCCCGACGAGGCGCGGCGCCTGCTGGCAGGCCTCGGATGGACGGATCGCAACGGCGACGGCTTCCTGGAAGACCGCTCGGGCACCACCGTCAGCTTCACGCTCAAGACCAACAGCGACAATCGGCTGCGCGTGGGCATGGCCAACTTCATCCGCGACGACCTGGCCAAGGTCGGCATCCGCGTCGTGCTGACACCCGTCGACTTCAACACGCTCATCACCAATCTTCGCGACGACTACCAGTACGAAGTTGCCCTGCTCGGCCTGCAGACCGGCGTACCGCCCGACCCCGGCATGGGTCAGAACGTGTGGCGCTCGAGCGGCCGCACGCACTACTGGAACCCGCAGCAGCCGAAGCCCGAAACGCCCGAGGAAGCGCGCATCGATCGTCTGATGGACGTGATCATCGGCACGCCCGATCTGCCCCAGCGGCAGCAGGCGTGGCGCGACGTCGAGAACATCATCAACGATCAGGCGTGGATCATCTGGCTGCCCACGCAGGTGGCGAAGCTGCCGCTCTCGAATCGTTTCGGCAACCTGCATCCGTCGGTCATCCCGCACCGCCTGCTGTGGAACATCGACCGCGTGTACCTGAAGTCGCGCGCCGGACAGAACTGATCGGCCCCGTTCGTCCGTCACGGCATGTGGATCTACATCCTCAGGCGGCTTCTCCAGACGCTTCCGCTGCTGCTGGGGATCTCGGCGCTCACGTTCCTGCTGCTCCAGCTCGCGCCCGGTGACTTCCTGAACCAGATGGCGGACAACCCCGCCATCTCGCAGGAGACCATCGACGCGATGCGCCAGCGCTTCGGGCTCGATCAGCCGTGGTACGTGCAGTACGGCATCTACCTGCGCAACGTCGTCTTCAACTTCGACTTCGGCCAGTCGTTCTCGCGCCACCAGCCGGTGTTCACCGTCATTGCGGAGGGACTCGGCAACACGCTGATCCTGGCCGTGGCCGCCGCGCTCGTCACCTGGCTGCTCGCCATTCCGCTCGGCGTGCTCGCCGCCGCCAGGCAGCACACCTGGGTGGATCGCACGCTGTCGCTCGTCTCGTTCATCTGGCTGTCGATTCCGGAGATTCTCTCGGGCCTGCTGCTGCTCATGCTGGCCGCGCGCACCGGCTGGTTTCCCGTGGGTGGCATGCGGTCGATCGACTACGAAGAGCTGTCGTTCGTCGGCAAAACGCTCGATCTCGGCTGGCACCTCTTCCTGCCCGCGCTCGTCGTCGGCCTCGTGCCGCTGGCCGGCCGCATGCGCCAGATGCGCGGCAACCTGCTCGACGTCCTGCGGCTCGACTACGTGACGACCGCGCGCGCGAAGGGGCTCGACGAGCGCGTGGTCGTGTTCAAGCACGCGCTGCGCAACGCGCTGAACCCGATGATCACGCTCTTCGGCTACACGCTGGGCGCCCTGGTCTCCGGCTCGTTCATCGCCGAAATCATCTTCTCGTGGCCCGGCCTCGGCCGCCTCACGCTCGACGCCATCCTCACGCAGGACCAGTACCTCGTCATGGGCTCCGTGCTCATGGCCTCGGGCGTCCTGATTCTCGGCAACCTCATCGCCGACATCCTGCTCGCCATCGCCGATCCGAGGATCAG
>CAZVHY010000023.1:24606-27684 GCA_964627115.1 uncultured Solibacteraceae bacterium
CTGTTCTACGGCCTGGCAGCGCTCGCGCCGTTCGTGGCGCCGTACTCGCAGGAAGCGATGGACCGCGATCGCTACTACCATCCGCCGCAGTCGCTGCACTGGACCGGCGATGACGGCCGGTTCCGGCTGATCCCGATGGTGCGCCAGACCGAGCTGGCCGATCCGCGCGCGTTCCGGTACGACGAAGTTCCGGGCTCGGCCCAGCCGATCCGCTTCTTCGTCGAGGGCACGCCGTATCACCTGTTCGGCCTCATCCCGACGAACCGCCACCTGTTCGGCGTCGACGCTCCGGGCCACATCTACCTGCTCGGCACCGACTCGTTCGGGCGCGATCAATTCTCGCGCCTGCTCTTCGGCGCACAGATTTCGCTGACGGTCGGTCTGGTCGGCATTGCCGTGTCGTTTGCGATCGGCCTCGTGCTCGGCGGCGTGGCCGGGTACTTCGGCGGCTGGGTCGACACGGTCATCATGCGGTTCTCGGAACTGCTGCTCAGCATTCCGTCGCTCTACCTGATCATCGCGCTCCGCGCCGTCTTCCCCATCGAGCTGCCCAGCCAGTACGTCTACCTCGGCATCGTGGCCATCCTCGCGTTCATCGGCTGGGCCAGCCTCGCACGCGTCATCCGCGGCCTCGTGCTGTCGATCCGCAAAAACGAGTTCGTGACCGCGGCCGAAGCGCTTGGCGTCGGGCGCTTCCGCATCATCCTGCGGCACATCCTGCCCAACACCTGGTCGTTCGTGATCGTGGCCGCCACGGTATCGGTGCCCGGCTACATCCTCGGCGAGGTCGTGCTCTCGTTTCTGGGTGTTGGCGTGCAGGAGCCGTCTGCGTCGTGGGGCAACATGCTGAACCAGGCACGCAGCGTCCGCGCGCTCACATCGTTTCCGTGGTTGTTGTACGTGCCGGGCCTCGCGATCTTCCTCACCGTCATGGCGTTCAACTTCCTCGGCGACGGCCTGCGCGACGCGCTCGATCCGCGCCGCGTGAGTGGAGGCAAATCGTGAGCGATCCCCTCCTGCGCCTCGAGAATCTCCGGACGTACTTCCACACCGACGATGCCGTGGTGCGTGCGGTCGATGGTGTGTCGTACGAGGTGAACGCGGGCGAAACGCTGGCGGTCGTCGGCGAATCGGGCAGCGGCAAGAGCGTCACAGCCCTGTCCATCCTTCGTCTGATTCCGCAGCCACCGGGCCGCATCGAGGGGGGACGGATCCTCTTCAAGGGGCGCGACCTGCTCACGCTCTCCGACGCCGAGATGCGCCGGATCCGCGGTGCCGAAATCTCGATGATCTTCCAGGAGCCGATGACGTCGCTGAACCCGGTGTTCACCTGCGGCGAGCAGATCATCGAAGCCGTGGTGCTGCACGAGCGTGTGGACCGGCGCGCGGCGCGCCGACGCGCCATCGAGATGCTCGAGCTGGTCGGTATCCCGTCGGCCGCGCAGCGCGTCGACGAGTATCCGCATCAACTGTCGGGCGGCATGCGCCAGCGCGTGATGATTGCCATGGCGCTCGCGTGCCGGCCATCGGTACTCATCGCCGACGAGCCGACGACCGCGCTCGACGTGACGATCCAGGCGCAGATTCTCGAGCTGCTCAAGCGGCTTCAGGCCGAGCTCGGCATGGCGGTCATCCTCATCACCCACGATCTCGGTGTCGTGGCTGAAACCGCGGATCGTGTGGCGGTGATGTACGCCGGGCAGGTCGTCGAGTACTGCGACGTGCGGTCGGCATTCAAGCGGCCGTTCCACCCGTATGCCGCCGGGCTCCAGGCGTCGCTGCCGAAACTCGGCGAAGAGCTCGACCGGTTGCGCGTGATTCCCGGCAACGTGCCGAATCCCGCGCGGTTCCCCGACGGCTGCCGGTTCCACCCGCGCTGTCCGGTGATGGACGCGTCGCGATGCCTGGACATGCCGGCGCTTCGCGAGATCGAGGCTGGCCGCCTCGCGCGCTGCGTGCGCGCCGAGGAAATTGCGGCGGGCACGCTCGATCCGGCGCCCGTTGTGGGGGCAGCCCCCCGTGGCCGCCCTGAGGCATGGGCCGACACGAAGTCGGCCCCTACGCCGGAGACGATGTGATGACGGATCACGCGACGGCATCGACCACGGCCGGCGAGCCGGAGACGTTGCTCGAGGTCACGGACCTCCGCACGTGGTTCCCCATCCGCAAGGGGCTGTTCTCGCGTGTGACCGGGTACGTGAAGGCGGTCGATGGTGTGTCGTTCACCGTGCGCGCGGGCGAAGTGCTCGGCCTGGTCGGCGAGAGCGGCTGCGGCAAGACGACAACGGGACGCAGCATTCTGCAGCTGATCAAACCAACATCGGGCAGCGTGAGGTTCGAGGGACAGGAGCTCGTGGGCCTGCCGCGGCGCGAACTGCGCGCGCTGCGGCGGAAGATGCAGATCGTCTTCCAGGATCCCTACTCGAGCCTGAACCCGCGCATGACCGTGGGCGCGGCATTGACCGAGGCGCTCACCACGCACGGGCTGGCCAAAGGTCCCGCGGCACGTGAGCGCGTGGCTGAACTGCTGACGCTCGTCGGGCTGTCGTCGACACACGCGGCGCGCTATCCCCACGAGTTCTCGGGAGGCCAGCGCCAGCGCATTGGCGTGGCCCGCGCACTCGCCGTGTCGCCGCGTCTCATCGTGGCCGACGAACCGGTCTCGGCACTCGACGTGTCGATCCAGGCGCAGATCGTCAACCTGCTGCGCGACCTGCAGCGACAACTCGCGCTCACCTACATCTTCGTGGCGCACGATCTGTCGGTGGTCGAGCACATCAGCGACCGCGTGGCCGTGATGTACCTCGGACGCATCGTGGAGCTCGCGCCGAGCCGTGCCCTCTATCGATCGCCCATGCACCCGTACAGCGTCGCGCTGCTCTCGGCCGTGCCGGTGCCCGATCCCGATCGGCGGCGCTCACGCATCGTGCTCGGCGGCGACGTCCCGAGCCCGTCGAATCCGCCGGCCGGCTGCCGCTTCCATCCGCGCTGCTACATGGCACAGGCCATCTGCCGCACCGACGATCCGCCGCTGCGCGAAGTGGCGCCCGGACACTGGTCCGCGTGTCACTTCGCGGA
>CAZVHY010000023.1:27784-29172 GCA_964627115.1 uncultured Solibacteraceae bacterium
GCCACGCGCCTCGCGACGCGCCTCTCCTTCTTCGCTGCCGGTGTGGGCGCCGCGTGTTGGGCGCCGCTCGTGCCGTACGCCAAGACGCGTCTCGGCATCGACGACGGGATGCTCGGCATGTTGCTGCTCTGTCTCGGCGCCGGGTCGGTGCTCGTGATGCCGGCGGCCGGCGGTCTGGTCGGGCGATTCGGCAGTCGCGCCGTGATTCTCGCGGGCGGCGTCGGCTACGCCATCGCGCTGCCTGGTCTCGCCCTGGGCGCCACGCTCCCCCTCGTGGCCGCGTCACTCGTGCTGTTCGGCGGCTCGCTCGGTGCGATGGACGTGGCGATGAACGTGCACGCCGTGGAGGTCGAGCGCGGCTCGCGCGCGCCGCTCATGTCGGGGTTCCACGGCCTGTTCAGCGTTGGCGGCGTGGTCGGCGCCGGTGGCATTGCGGCGCTGCTCGCCGCGGGCGTATCACTCGGGGCTGCCGCAACGGCTGGCGTCGTGATCGTGGCCGCGTCGCTGGTCGTCGCCGCGCCACGGTATCTGCAAACGCACGTGGGCGAGAGCGCGCCGTTCCTGGTACGACCGCGCGGCCTCGTGTTGTTGCTCGGCGTGCTCGCGTTCGTCGCGTTCCTCGTCGAGGGCGCGGTGCTCGACTGGAGCGCGCTGCTGATGACGACGTCGCTCGGCGTCCCGGCGGCGCACGGTGGCGTCGCGTATGCGGTCTTCTCGGTGGCGATGACCGTGGGACGGCTCACCGGCGATCGCGTGGTCGCGCGCGTGGGCCGCGAACAGATCCTCGTGCTCGGCGGGCTGCTCACCGCCGGCGGCCTCGCCGCCATCGTCCTGACCTCAACGCCGGCCGTCGCGCTCGTCGGATTCCTGCTCGTCGGCTTCGGCGCATCGAACATCGTGCCCGTGCTGTTCACGCAGGCCGGGCGTCAGACATCGATGCCCACGGGCCTCGCCATCGCGGCCATGACCGCCATCGGCTACGCGGGAATCCTCGCCGGCCCCGCGGTGATGGGCTTTGTTGCGCAGGCGTTCACGCTGCCAAGCGCGTTCGCGATGCTGGCGGTGCTGATGCTGCTCGTGCCCGTGTGCGCACGGGTCGCGACGCGATCGCCCCGGGGCTCGTAGGGGCCGGGCTTGCCCGGCCCGGGCGGCCCAAGGGCCGCCCCTACGTGTCGGTGTCGAGGCCGGGCCTTCCCGCCTCCCGGCCTTCTTCCCGCCTGCCGCCTCCCAGCCTCCTTCCCTGCTCCCAGGCTCCCAGCCTTCCCCCTATCTCCCCCTCACCAACGTCCTCGCCCTCACCGTCGAGCCGCGCGCGTCGACCCGCACGCGCAGCCGCTGCGGCCGCTCGGCAGCGGCGATCTCGGAACCCTCCACGACGAGCTGATAGA
>CAZVHY010000024.1:0-3727 GCA_964627115.1 uncultured Solibacteraceae bacterium
TTCCCGGCCCGCGAGGCCAATCAGGCCGTGGCCGCGGATCGCACGCATCTGTACGCGATCGACAATCACGCCATCGGCAAGTACGACAAACAGACGGGGCAACGCGTCGGGGGCTGGCAGTGCGAGCGGGGCAAGCCGCTCATCCATCTCGACAGCGGCGTCATTCACGACGGCGTGTTGTGGAGCGCGCACTCGAACTATCCAGGCGTGCCGATGACGAGCTCGATCGAGACGTGGGATGCCGCGTCGCTCGAACACACATCCACGTACAGCTTCGGTATCTATGAAGGCTCCGCAACGTGGGTGGATCTGCGCGACGGACTCCGCTACGTGACGTTCGCGCACTATCGCGGCAGCGCGGACGAACCGACGCGCGATCCGCGCTGGACGACGGTCGTCTCCTTCGACGCCGAGTGGCGCAGGCGCCAGGCCTGGGTCTACCCGGCGGACGTCGTGGAGAAACTCGGCAACTACTCGATGTCCGGTGGCGTGTTCGCGCCCGATGGCCGGTTGTACTGCACGGGACACGATAACGCGGAGGTCTACGTCTTCACGTTTCCGGCCGGCGGCTCGACGCTCGTGCTCGACGAGATCGTCCCCATGCCGATGCACGGACAGGGCATCGCACTCGATCCGGACGATCCGACGCTGCTCTACGGCATCGATCGTCCCCGGCGGGAGATCGTCGTCGCACGTATTCGTCCGGCGTGACGGGTGGTTGCCCGGCCTGAAGCCGCGATCCGGAATTGACGCAGGGCCGACGCGTGCGTATATTCCCATCAATCAATGATGGGAATAGCCACACGTGTCCGCCGCCTGCTGTATCTCCTGCGCTGCTCCCGCCACGACGCCGACCTCCGCGAGGAGATGGAGACACATCGCTCGTTGCGGCAGGAGACGCTCGAGCGCGAGGGTGTCGCGCCCGGCGATGCGGCGGCCGCGAGCCGGCGTGCGCTGGGAAATGTGACCCTCGCCAGGGAGGATGCGCGTCAGGTATGGATCGCGCCGGCGCTCGAGAGTCTCCGGCAGGATGCGCGCGGCGGATTCCGGATGCTGCGATCGCAGCCGGTGTTGGCGGCCACCGTCATCGTCACGCTCGCGCTTGGCATCGGCGCCAGCACCGCCATCTTCAGCATCGTCGACGCGGTCCTGTTGCGTCCGCTGCCGTACGACGCACCTGATCGGCTCGTGCGCATCTGGGAGTCCAATCCGGTAGAAGGCAATATGCGGTCGCCGGTATCGGTTGCCGCCTTCAACGACTGGCGGACGCGGTCGCGCGCCTTCGACGACCTCGCGCTGTTCAGTGTGCCTGGCGATCCGACCGTGATCGGCGTCGGCGAGGAATCGCTGCAGGCCAGGCAGTCTGTTGTCACGCCGAACCTGTTCGTATTGCTCGGCGTACGCCCGGGCGTGGGACGCGTGTTCGGCGACGTGCCTGAACGGCGTGGGCCGCTCGAGGACACGGAGGTCGTCCTCAGTCACGAGTTGTGGCAGCGCGTCTTCGACGGCCGTCCGGACGCCGTCGGACAGAGAATTCGAATCGAAGGCGCTGACGTCGGTGTGGTCGTGGGCGTGATGCCTCCGGCCTTCGTCTTCCCGGCAGGCACCGACTTCTGGACGCCGACCGCGGCGCCCGCCGGCGGGCGACGCGACTGGCGGGAGAGCGATGTCATCGGCCGGCTCGCTGCCGGGCAGAGCGTCGATTCCGCGGAGAGGGATCTGAAGGCGATCGCATCGGCGCTCGCGAGTGAACATCCCGACACGAACGGGGAGTGGACCGTCGCGGTTGCCTCGCTTCACGAGTCCATCGTTGGCGATCATCGCGTGGCGTTGACGACGCTGTCTGTGGCCGTGGCGTTCGTGGTGCTCGTCGGCTGCGCCAACGTCGCGAACCTGTTGCTCACGCGCGGCATGGCACGGCGTGGCGAGCTGGCGGTTCGTGTCGCGCTCGGCGCCAGTCGATCGCGTGTCGTGCGCCTGCTGCTCGCGGAAACGACGGTGCTGGCGGCTGCGGGCGGTGCGGCCGGCTGGGCCGTCGCAGCGGGATTGCTGCCCCTGATGGCGCATCTGGCCGGGTCGCATGTGCCTCGCCTTGGCGACGCGGGTCTGAACGCGACTGCGCTCGCGTATGCCGCGACAGCGACAGTGTTCGCGGCCGTCGTCGCGGGCGTCATGCCCGCGATCCGACTGTCGCGCGCCGATCCCCAACGCGACCTCCGCTCCGACGGCGGACGGACGACGCGTGCGAGCGCCGAGATTCGCGTGCAGCGGGTGATCGTGACGGCCGAGCTGGCCGCCTGCCTGGTGCTGCTCGTGGGCGCGATGCTCTTCTCGCGCACGCTCACGCGCATGACGTCCGTCGATCTCGGATTCGACCCGCAACACGTCGTGAGCATCGAAACGCGCGTGCCGATCTACCGGTCGCTCGCGCCCGACCGCTGGCAGCGCCTTGCGTCGGACGCTACCACGGCGATGCACCGCGTGCGGGCGATCCCCGGGGTTCAGGCGGCGGCGACGACGAGTGACCTGCCGCTCGACGGAAATCTGCTCACGGCGGATATTTCGTTGCCGGACGATCCGCGGTCGCGCCAGGCGCTCTATCACCGCGTCAGTCCCGGCTACTTCCGCACGATGGGCATGACGCTCCTGCAGGGCAGGGACTTCACCGACGACGACATCAGCGACCTTGCCAGGCTGTCGGCGATGCCGGATCCGCGTTCGGTGGTGCCGCGCCCCGGCGTCGTCATCGTCAACGAAGCGGCGGCCCGCGCATTCTGGCCGTCTGGAAATGCCGTGGGTCAGGCGATCTCCACGCAGTTCGACGCCCGGGGAATCGGCGGTCGCGAGGTCGTCGGCATCGTGCGTGACGTTCGATCCGACACGTTGACGGGCGCACCACCGGTCGAGGTGTATGTGCCGTATCTCGAGGATCCCGGCTTCGTGATGACGTTACTCGTCAGGACGTCCCTTCCTGCCGATCGGATCGTGCCAGTCATTCGCCGCGAGCTTCGTCGCGTCAGTCCGGACCTGAGCACGGCCAACATCCGAATGCTCGAGGACGTCGTGGCGGGCTCCACGCGCTCGTCCAGGTTCAGTGCCGTGCTCGTCGGCGCGTTCGCGACGGTCGCGTTGGCGCTGTCGGCCGTCGGCATCTTCGGCGTGTTTGCGTTCGACATGGCCACACGAGCGCGTGACGTGGGTATCCGCATCGCACTCGGTGCGACGAGCGCGGACATCGTGCGCGCGTTTCTGGGGAAGGCTGCCGGACCGATCGGCGTCGGCCTGGCGATTGGCACGTTGGGCGCATTGGGCCTTGGACGTCTGGTGCAAACGCTGCTGTTTGGTGTCGAGCCGACCGACGCTGTCAGCTTCGTCGCGGCCGCGGTGCTGCTCGTCGCCGTGGCCACGGGCGCCAGCTACCTTCCCGTCCGGCGCCTGCTGCGCGCCGATCCCGCACGATCGCTTCGAGAGTAGAGCGATACGCTCCAGGCGCTCGTGCCACTAGCTGGTGAAGCGCCGGCCGCACGCCGCGGCCGGGCGCAACACGAGGAGTGCGTGATGGCGAAGAGCATGAAGCCCGTACAGATCGTCGCAACGTTCGTGTCGGCCGGCGTGGCCCAGGGGGCCGGTGGATTCGTCATTGTCGGCGGCAAGATCAAGAAGATCCCGCCACGCGGCCCGGCATTCAAGCAGCTGACAGAAGCCGTCGAGAAAATCGCGGCCGGCC
>CAZVHY010000024.1:3827-14478 GCA_964627115.1 uncultured Solibacteraceae bacterium
CGCGGCCCGGCATTCAAGCAGCTGACAGAAGCCGTCGAGAAAATCGCGGCCGGCCACTGAGACGACGGCGCGGGCACGCGCTACCCGCTATTCCAGCGTGATGTGTACGAGGCTACCCAGCGGGGTGGTTGACAGAGGCAGGCCTGTCAGGCTGGAAAGACGTCCGTCAGCTCGATCGCGAAGCCGGGCAGGAGTGGCGTCGTGAGCGCGTGTCCCGCGTCCCGCCGCAACTCGATGGCCGGCGCGAACCTGTCGCTCGTGTGCCGGTAGATCCGGACGGTATCGGTGGCGGGATCTACGGTCCAGTAGTCGTCCACACCGGATCGTTCGTAGAGTTGCCGCTTGATGGTCTCGTCGCGCCTGCTCGTGCTCTTCGACCCGATCTCGACGACGAAATTCGGCACGCCGCGCACGTGCATGGGCGTGAGGACGTCGTGAGACCGTTCCTGCGAGACGTAGAGCAAATCCGGCTCGACGACGTCGAAGTTCGACAGCACGACATCGAGCGGCGCATAGAAGATCTCGCCGATAGGGTGCTCGCGCAGGTACGCCCGGATGGCGCTGTAGAGATTCCCGGAAATCCGCTGATGTCGAATGTTGGGCGAAGGCGTCACATAGTGCTCCCCGTCGATCAACTCGTGCCGCAACCCGTCGTCGGGAAACAGCAGGAAGTCGTCGTAGGTGAGCTTCACGCCCGGGGGCGGCGGTGACGGACGGTCGGTCCCTGGCACGAGGCTCATTGTAGCGCCGCCAGGGAGCAAGGACCGTGCCCGGCGGGCGCCATGCAGACGCGCACGCTGGCGCGGCGTCAGTCGGCTTCGCCGATGAGGATGAAGCCTGCCCAGAACGCCGGATCCTCGGGTAGGACGATGTTGCCGATGCGCGTCGGAACCGTGACGCGGCCGGCGCGCAGATCGGCGATCAGGCGCAGCTGCGCCGTGCGCAACGCGGACGCCTTGTCTGCGCCGCCAAGCCAGGCGCGATAGAACGCCGGCAGCAGTCGCGTCGTCGGTGCATCGGCCACGTCCCACACACTTGCGATGAGCGACGGTGTGCCGGCTGAAATGAACGCACGCGCAAGCGCCGCGATGCCGTCGCCGGTCGGCGGTCCGCCGCCCGATCGACACGCGCTCAGCACGACCAGGTCCGCGTTGAGCGACAGGCCATAGATCTTGTCGGGCGTGAGTTCGCCCGTCGCGCTGTCGTCGACACCGCGACCGAGCGCCAGGAATGACTCCGCGGGATTGGCGTCGCGTACGACGGCATGCGTGGCCAGATGGATCACCGAGTGGCGCGTCGTGTCCGCCAGCACGCGCGACTCGGTCGCGTTCGCGCCTGACAGCACCGTGACGCGATCGCGCGGCCACAACGTCGCGATCGCCCGCACCTCATCATCGGCGCCTGGTAGCGGCGCCAGCGGCGCTTCACCGCTCACGAGCGGAAGCGCCGACGGATTCGCCACGAGCAGCGCCGACCCCATACCCGGGCGAACACGGGTATCGGCAGCCAGTCGATCGAACAGTGCACCTGCCGGCGTTGCGTGCACGGCGTAGCGCTCCACGAGATAACGACCCCGCCGATCGCGCAGGGCGGCGAAGGGCACCCCGGTCAGCGGTCCGTGCGGCACGATTGTGATGCGCGCACCGGGCGCGGACGGCAGATGCTGCACGATCGGCTGGATCAGCACGTCGTACAACTCGCGCCAGGCCGGCTGCGGCGCGACGACGATCGGAACGGTCTGCGCGCCGCGCGTGACGAACGTCGGCATCGAATCGCCGCCGGCCGGCTGGAACGGGACGACCGCGCGTGTCATCGCCAGAAGTTTCGCGTCCGACAACGGCGTCACCGCGTTGTGAATGGCACCGTCAGGCGCGACCGTCCACGCGTAGATCTCGCCGTCGCCCACCCAGTAGACGACGAGCGTGGACCGGAGCCGCGCAGCAGCAGCCGTCAGGTCCGCGAGGCGCGCGGGACGCGCCACCGCATCACTTCGCCGCATCGCGGTCGACACGCTCCAGGCCACCGGAACGGACCGATCGACATCATCACGCGTGCGTGGTTCGCGCGAGGCCAGCAGGTCGAGCAGCGCGCGAGACCGGCCGAGTTCTGCCGTCTCGAGGGCGTCGGCGATGCGTCCCTGGCGCAGTTGAAGACGGACGGCCAGCGAATAGACGGGCGTCCACAACCCGGCGAAGCCCTGCTTCAGGAAATCTGCAGGGACGAGCGACGCGTGCTGCTCTTCGATCGTGCGAAGCACGGCCTGGTGATCGTCGAGTGCCGCCGCTTCATCGCCGCGCGCCAGTGCGATGGTCGCCCGCTGGAGCCGGGCGCGCGCACAATCGACGTGCGTGGTCTCGGCGCAGTGCGATATCGCCGTTTCGATTTCGTCGGCAGCACGATCGAGACGGCCGAGCAGCAGATCGGCACGCGCCAGCTGCATGCGGCGCATCGTTCGATATGCCGGCGCGGCTTCGCCGACGGATTGCGCCAGCAGCGCCCGGCCGCGTGCGACGTCGCCGGACGATACCAGCAGGTCGCCATAACTCGCGCGCAGGAACGCGAGAATCGACGGCGTGGCGCCCAGGGCCGCCCGGTCCAGCGCCTGCTCGTAATAGTCCCTGGCGCGAACAAGGTCGCCGAGCATGTGATAGGTGGCCGCGACGGCATTGAGGCTCTGGATGTGTGCGTACGCGGAGTTCTGCTTCTCGTGAACCGCGAGTGCCGCACGCTGGTACTCGAGCGCGCTCTCGAGCTGCCCGTGCGCGCGATAGAGACGCCCGAGGCTGTTGTAGATCGTGCCGAGACGAATCGGATCGACGTCGCCGGCGAGCGCCGCTGCCGCCGCATCGAGCGCCACGATCGCGCGATCGAAGTGGCCGCGGTTGAAGAGCCGGTCGCCCAGGAGATGAAGGACGGCGCTCTCGATCGAGCGATTGCCGAGCGCGCGAGCGTCAGCGGCAAGCACCGACAGCGGCTCATCGTTGTCAGGGCTGTTGTCGGTCGCGCGAAGATCCTGGTAGCGCGCGTGCACGCTGCCCCGCGCATCGCCGGCCTCGTCGAACGCGGCGACGGCCCGGGCGAAATGGACGCGCGCATCGGCTCTCGTCCCACTTGCGCCCTCGACGATACCCAGCGTGACGTACAGGCGGCCGATATCGGCCGGCGTTCCCGCGGATTCCAGCAGGTTCCGCGCGCGCCGCAACGTTTCGCGGGCGTCGCCGTACTGAAGACGATCGGCCGCGATCGATCCAAGGCCGAGCCATCCGCGGCCTTCCCAGAGCTCGTTGCGAGCCTGACGGCCGAGATCGAGCAATCGCTGGTACTCGATGGCGGCGGCGTCGAAGTCACGGTTCGAGAACGCGCGCCACGCTGCGGCCGCCACGACCTCGAACTCATTGGCGGGCGGCTGCTGCGCAGCGCGGGGTGCGTGCGCGCTCCACGCGCTGGCCAGGACCACGAACGCCGAAACCAGAGTCCATCGGAGTCGCGCTGGCGTCGGCATGATTACGGCTCCGGGAACGCGGCGGCGGTTGCACACGCGCGCGCGGCCCATGGGGACGTGCCCTGGCACAGGATCGACAGCGCGGTACGTGCGGCGCCGGCATCTCCCGTGCGTTCGTTGGCGATGGCGAGATACCACGCGACGTCGTCCGTGAACGTGACATCGCCGATCGCGCGCGCCTGCCGCAGTGCCGTCGCGGCGCCTGCGACGTCACCCGCCATCAACCGGCTCACGCCGAGATAGAAGGGGACTTCGACCGACGACGGATAGCGGGCGGCGAGGCGCTCGAACTCCTCAGCCGCGGTGCCGTAGTTGTTGTCGCGATAGGCGTCGAATGCCGGCGAGGCATCGTCGACGAACGGCAGCTGTTGGGCGTCGTTGCGGAGCACGAGCGCACGCGCCGTCAGTTTGACGGGGGCCGGCTCGAGCGGAATCCGGTACGTCGGCGGCGCGGTCTGGACAGTCTCGACCGTCGATGGCTCGACGGGCAGAACGGGCCACATGGCGCGGCGCACGGCGACTGTCGTCACGAAGAACACCGCCGCTGCGGCAAGGCCCGCGACGCCCATGACCATGCGCCGGCGCGACGCCAGGCGCCTCGCCACATCGTGCGCCGCTGCGTCGCGGTGAATGCGCGCGAGCAGCCGATCGGCCTCGTCCGGCTCGATCGTCGCGTCCTCGCTGGCGTCGGCTGCGCCGCGCACGACCGCCTGCTGCCATGGACTGGCGCTGATGCCCGCGGCCACCGGCGTCTGGACCTGAGGCGGCAGCAGGTCGTCGTTGGCGGCCCGCAATACCGCCGAGACGGGATCGGCACGATGGCGTGCGACGAAGCGATCGAGTTGCGCCTCGAGCTCTTCGGGCAGCGACTCGTCGCGATCGTCGAAATCGGCTGGCCGCATCACGCCGTCCTGCCTCGCGTCACGCCGTACGTCTTGCGCACGAGCGTCAGCGCGTACTGGAGATAGCCCTTGACCTGGTTTTCGCTGAGCCCAGTGGCCTGCGCGATTTCCGCGCGCGTCATGCCTTCCACATACCGGAGGCTGAGGCACAGACGATGCACGTCTTTGAGATCGGAACTGTCGAGCAGCCAGCTTTCGAGTTCGGACGACGGCGCGGCCGATTCCGTACCACCGGCGGCGAGCTGCGCGTGCCGCACTTCGACCTGCTGGCGGCGCCAGTGGTCGCGTGCGCGATTGCGTACGACCGTCAGCAGCCAGGCCGGCAACCGGCCTGCGTCGACGCGGTCGCGATGACGGTAGAGCTCGAGGAACGCCTCGGCGGTCAGGTCCTCCGCGAGCGCCCGATTGCCCACCGAACGGAGGGCGAATCGGAAAACCGATCGCAGGTGCGCACGATAGAGTTCGTCGAATTCGTCCATGGTGTCCGGCGCTCGAGCTCGCGACGTCCGGAAGGATCCCGACCTGAGTTTCTAGCCGTTTCCGGGGCTGTCGTCAAACATCCCTTCTCGTCCTCTGGTGTGTCGCGCCGGTTCTTCCGTTTCATCCGCCTCGTGCGTATTCAAGACGTGCCGGGCAGCCAGCAGGCGCCCGAACCCGGAGGCTGCGTATGAACGTCAGGCGAAGTCTGGTGTGTGTGCTCGTGGTGTGTCTGGCAGTGAACCTCGTGCCTGCGGGCGCATGGGCAGCCGAACGTGAAGCCGTGCCGGCGGCGGTTCCCGCGTCCGTGCCAGCCACGCCGGTTATCGACTTCCGCGTGGCCGTGCGCCATGCGGTCGCGACGCTCGAGACACCCGTCGTCGCTTCGCCGCGACCCGACGCGACCGGCGCGCCGAGCGCGACGCGCACCGCTGCGGTCAGACGGCAGGGCGGCGGGGGAGCCGGCATGGTCATCGGCCTCGTCAGCATGGTCGCCGGGCTCGCGATGACCTACTACATGATCAAACAGATGAACAAGGACAAGGACGGCGACCAATAAGTCGGCCTACCGAGCGCGGAGGTAACCAGTGCTTCGACGTCCTGCCTGTTTCCTGGTGACTGTGGCCGTGCTGGGCGCGATGGCCGTCGCGCGTCAGCAGGAGGCGCCTGCGCGAGATCCCGGACTGTACGTCGTGCAGGCCGACGCGTCGCTGACGCGATTGGTGCCGCAGGTGGTCGACGTGGCCATGAAGGGCATGGGCACGAGCATGATCACGATGGGCTTCACGCGGCCGTCTGCCGAGGCCCGGCTGTTCGGGGCGCGCGCGGAGGCGCGTTTGCCGCCGGGCAAGACGACGTTCCACCTGCAGCTCAATCCGCCCATCTCCGCCGGGACCCCGACGGCGTTCGCCATGATGCAAGGTGGCGACATGCCGCTGCAGGTCAGGCGTCCGAACGACATTGCCCTCGTGCGCCTTGCCGTTGCGGAGGAGAGCACCGAGCGCATTGCCGACCTGGGCCGGGTTGGCGGTACGAGTCCCAGGAACAAGGTCGATGTGAACGTCGCTCGCATCGACGACCGCGCATTCAGGCTCGAGACGAAAGCGGCACTCGGTGCCGGTGAGTACGCGTTCACGATCCTGCCGGTCACTGGCGGTTCGGGAGTGGGATCGGAGTTCTGGGCCTTCGGCGTCGATCCGTAGTCGTTATTGCGCGCCTGGCCCGGCGACGAGCACGCGCGCGGCGTCGACGCCTTCCTCGACGCTGCTGATCTCTCCGTCGAGTTGACGTTCGTAGAGCGCCTTCAGCATCGTCCCCATTGCCGGGCCCGGTGCCACGCCGAGGGCCATGAGATGGCGTCCCAGCACGAGTGGCGCCGGCGCTTCGTGCTGCACGCCAAGCGCACGCGCGCGTTCGAGGAACCAGCCGGTCGCCGAGCAGTCGAACGCCCCCCCGCGTCCGTGACAGTCGGCGTCTGACAGCCGCGCGAGCAGCTCGAGATCGACTTTCTGCGCGAGACGGCGGAACGCACCGTCGCTCACGGGTTTCGGTGCCTTGTGGAACGCGCTCGGTTTCAGATGCTGCGCCACGAGCCCGAGCACCGCGCGCCGCACGTCGAACCCGTCGAGCGTGTGCACGTTCAGTCGATCGAGCACGCGCGTCGTCGGCATCACGCCGGCTTCTTCGTGCCCGGGGGATCGGATGCGCCCGTCGGCAACAATCGTGGTCTCGGGCTTGGCGATGTCATGGCAGAGCGCCGCCAGCATCACCGCCACAGCCGGGCCGCGATCCAGATCGCCAATGCGCTGCCGCGCCTCGTCGACCACCATGAGCGTGTGCGTCCACACGTCGCCTTCCGGGTGCCACTCGGGCTCCTGCGCACACGTGGCCAGCGGCACGAGCTCCGGTAGCAGCGCGTGTACGACACCCAGATCCCAGGCGAGACGCAGGCCGATCGATGGCCGGGCCGCGAGGAGCAGCAGCTTCTCTACTTCCCCCCAGATGCGCTCGGATGGCAGATCGTCGAGCGCGATGGTGCGGCAGAGATCGGCCGTCGCCGAATCGATCGTCAGATCGAACCGTGCGGCGAACTGCACGCCGCGCAGCACGCGCAGGCTGTCCTCACCGAATGTCCGCGCGTCGACCATGCGCAGGATTCCGTCGCGCAGATCGGATTCGCCGTGAAACGGGTCGATGAGCTCGCCGGTCAGCGGATCGCGCGCCATCGCGTTGATGGTGAAGTCGCGCCGGCGTGCCGCGTCCGCGAACGAGAGATCGGGGTCGCCCTCGACCGTGAAGCCCCGGTGCCCGCGGCCGGTCTTCGACTCACGTCGTGGCAGCGAGACATCGAGCCCGGCCACCTTGTAGACCGTGAAACTCTCGCCCACGGCATCGACGCGCCCGAACGTCTCGACGATGTGACGGAGACGGTCGGCATCGACGCCGAACACTTCGATGTCGAAGTCCTTGCACGGTCTGCCGAGCAGGTCGTCGCGCACCCACCCGCCGACAATCACCGCACGTCCGCCAGCGGCTTTCACCGCGGTGGCGAGCTGGGTGACGACGTCAGGCAGGAGGGACGGCATGCGATCCCGGAGTCGCCGAGCGACGGAAACGGCGGACCAGGCGGTCGGCCTGTGCAGGAGCGATCGCGCTGACCACCGACAACAGCTTGGCCCAGCGGTACGGATACACCTCGGCCCGCGGACGTTCGATGCAGGCGGCAATGGCCTCGGCCACCGACTCAGCCGACTGTTTCGGGCCGTAGCCCTTCACCGTCTGGCCGTAGTCGCGCGTGATGGCCGCGTGGAATTCGGTGGTCGTCGATACCGGGAACACCACGGATGCACGCAGGTTCGTGCCGAGGAACTCGGCACGCAGTGCTTCGATGAACGCCAGTTGCGCGGCCTTTGAAGCCGAGTAGACGCTGGAGCCGGCAATACCGCGGCGCGCAACGATCGACGACACGGCAATGATGTGACCGGCGTCCTGACGGCGCATCACCGCGAGCGCCGATCGAGCGGCGTGAATGGTGCCGTGGACGTTGACGTCGATCAGCCGCCGCACGATGTCCGGCGGCGTGTCGTCGAGCCGGCCGTGATACCCGATGCCCGCGTTGCAGACCATCACGTCGAGCCGGCCGAATGTCGCAACCGTGCGATCGACGAGCGTCTGCACGTCGGTTTCATTCGTCACGTCGCCGGACACGGGGAGCAGTGTGCCGGACATGGTGGCGGCTTCGCGCGCCAGCGCGTCGAGCCGATCGGCGCGCCGAGCGAACGCCGCGACGCGTGCGCCACGCGCCACGAGCAGGCGCGCCAACGCCAGGCCGATGCCTGACGACGCACCCGTGATCGCGACGACCCTGGCGTCGACCCCCATCTCAGGCGTCGTCCCGTTCCGCGAACAGGTTCTTCACGACGAACCAGACGTTGGCGGGTCGCTCGCCGAGCCGTCGCATGAAGTAGGGAAACCACTCGCGTCCGTACGGGACGTAGACGCGTACGCGATAGCCCTCGCGCACCAGCGAGAGCTGCAGGTCGCGTCGGATGCCGTAGAGGAATTCGAACTCGAAGCGATCGGGCGGGATGCCATGCTCGGCAGCCACGCGGCGGGCGTACTCGATGAGCGCCGGATCGTGCGTGGCGATGGCCGGCGAACTGCCCATGGTGAGCAGTCGTTCCGTGAGCTGCCGGAACGAGGCGTCCACCTCCTCCTTGTGCACGAACGCGGCGCTTCGCGGCTCGCGATACGCACCCTTGACCAGGCGCACGCTCACGCCCAGTTCGTTCAGGCGCGTCACGTCGTCTGTCGATCGGCGCAGTGCCGACTGAATGGCCACGCCGACATTGCGGTAGCCGATACTCCAGAGCGTCTCCACGGCCGCGATGGTATCTGCGGTGTACGTGGAACCTTCCATGTCGACGCGCACGAAGAATCCCGGCTCGACCCCGGCGTCGACGATCCGCCGGAGGTTGTCGATGGCCGTGGCCCGATCGATGTCGAGGCCGATTTGCGTGAGCTTGACGGAAATCCCGCGGCTGATGCCGGCCGCTGTCGCCTCGCCGACGAGCGCGACGTACGCCTTGGCGGCATCGAGGGCCGCGGTGGCCGACGTCACTTTCTCGCCCAGCAGATCGAGCGTGACGGTCAGCCCTCGTCCTTCGAGCGCCTTCGCCACATCGATGGCATCGTCGCTCGACTCGCCTGCGACGAAACGCCGCGCGGGGCTTCGGCGGCTACGCATGCCGGCGCGCGATGCGGCCTTCTTCAGCAGTACGCTGCCGGCCAGCATCGAGAACGTGACGCGCGTCAGCACCGACAGCATCAGTGTGCGGCCTTCCGCGGCTGCAGCAGATGATCGAGGGCGCGTCCGTAGTAGCGCATCACGAACCGATCGCGCACGCGCAGTCGATCGTTGTCCACGACGATGACGCCGCGTGAGGCGAGCAGATCGAGTCCCTGTTCGGCGGCCTCGGCGCCGGTGCGCACCGCGAGGTTGGCGCCCTGCGCCGAGAGCGTCACCAGGACGGCGTCGAGGCGATCGCGCAGTTCGGCCACGGGCATCCGCGGCCGGCCGACCGCGGCCACGAGCGCGGTGGGCAGCACTTTGTGCAGCAGGCCGATGGCCTGCTGGATGCGGTGCGCGAGGGTGACGAGGTCGCGCCGCGACTCGGGATCGTAGCCGGCGAGTGCGATCGGCTCGCCAAAAGTGACGAACGCGCGGCTGCGATAGCCGACGGCGTGCCGCACCATTTCAGCGACTTCCTGCGCGAAGGGCCGTTTGCGCTTCTTCAGCGCCGCGCGCGGCAGCATGCGGTCTTCGAGCACGAGGTCGTAGGCCACCGCCATCGGCACGACCGACAGCTCCTGGCGATCGGCCAGGAGCGCCGCCTGGAGCAGGCCGGTCTTCGGCGACTTCAGCTCGCCCGTGTAGCTGCGTCCGCCCTCGGCGTAGTAGAGCAGGTCTCGCCGCTTGAGCAGCTCTGCCATGTACGCGCGCAACGTGACGAGATACAGCGGGTCCTTGCTGTTGCGCCGGATCGGGACCGCACCCGTGACGTGCCGGTGCAGCAGGCCCAGCGGGCCGCCGAACAGGTTGATGCCGGCCGCGGTCAGCGGCGGGCGGACGCCGTGGTCGTCGAGGACGAGCGGCTCCACGAGATAGTCGAGGTGGCTCTTGTGATTGGAGACGTAGACCACGCGGCCGCTGCGGATGGCGGCGTGCACGTGGTCGAGTCCTTCGGCGATGCGCTCGACCTTTCGCAGGATCGGATAGAGCGGATGCTGCAGCGCCCGGTAGAACCGGTAGCGCTGTGTCGTGCGCAGCTCGTCGAGATAGGTCTCGAGACGATGCCGCGCATCGGCGTCGGCCGTTCCCGCCGCGTCGCCGAGATACCGCGCGACTTCATCGCGGGCCATGACGGCCTGGGTGATGTCGTCGGGCCTCACAGATTGGGAACTATAACAAGTCTCAGGTGCGACAGGGACGACGGGTGCGACAGGCGAGAGGAACGTGCGAACGCATCAACGTTGTCGTCGGAGCCCCGAGGCTTCAGCCTCGGCGAGCGTGTCAGGTTCCTGTCGCCCGTCGTCCCCGTTGTCCCCGTCGCGCCCGTTGCCCCTGATTACTTCCCGAGCCTTCGCACGATCGCCTCCGCGAACGCCGTGGTGGACGCCGTGCCGCCAAGGTCGCGCGTGACGGTCGATCCTTCCTCGAGGACCGCGTGAAGGGCCGTCCTGATGCGGCTGGCCGCGTCCGATTCCCCGA
>CAZVHY010000024.1:14578-29087 GCA_964627115.1 uncultured Solibacteraceae bacterium
TCGAGGACCGCGTGAAGGGCCGTCCTGATGCGGCTGGCCGCGTCCGATTCCCCGATGTGGTCGAGCATGAGGAGTGCCGACATCAGCAACGCCGTGGGGTTCGCGACGTCCTTGCCGGCGATGTCCGGCGCGGTGCCGTGCACCGCTTCGAACACCGCCGTATCCGCACCGATATTGGCGCCCGGCACCACGCCGAGCCCACCAACCAACCCCGCGCAGAGGTCCGAGACGATGTCACCGTAGAGGTTCGGGAGCACCAGCACGTCGAACTGTTCGGGTTTCATGACCAGGTGCATGCACACCGCGTCGATGATGCGATCGTCGGACTGGATGTCCGGGTATGCGGCCGCGACGGCTCGAACCGAGTCGAGAAACAGCCCGTCGCCGAGCTTCATGATGTTCGCCTTGTGGATGGCGGTAACGCGCGTGCGGCCGTACTTCCGCGCGTACTCGAACGCGAACCTGGCAATGCGTTTCGACGCATCGGCCGTGATGATCTTCAGGCTTTCGACCACACCGGGAACGACGACATGCTCGAGGCCCGAGTAGAGGTCTTCGGTGTTCTCGCGGACGATGATGAGGTTCACGTTCTGGAACCGGCTTGGCACACCGGGCAGGTTCACGATCGGACGAAGGTTCGCGAACAGCTCGAGCGCCTTGCGCAGGCCGACGTTCACGCTCGTGAAGCCCTTGCCGATGGGCGTCGTCACCGGTCCCTTGAGCGCGACCTTCCGTGCGCGGATCGAGTCGAGGAGCGCATCGGGCAGCGTCTTGCCGGTCTTGTCGACCGCGATGGCGCCGGCGTCGTGCCGATCCCATGCGATCGAGACGCCCGAGGCGTCGAGAATGCGCACCACGGCGCGGGTGACTTCAGGGCCGATGCCGTCACCCGGAATCAGCGTGATCTCATGTGTCATGAACGCTCCACCGCGGTCGATGCCGCGCGACCAGTGTATCCGCTCCAGACAGACTCACCGGCGCACCATCGCACGCCGCGCGCCGCACGTCGCACGCCGCACCCTGGCACCCTGGCACCCTTCCTACTACTGCTGTTGCTGCAGCATCACGTTCTCGTCGTCGGTCACTGGCACGGGATGAGGCGGCGAGATCCAGCTCACGGCAGGCGACAGTTCGCGCGGCGGGACGGCCGCCATGTGCGGGGCGACCGACACGGCCACGCTCAACTCGCTGCCGGCGCCGCCCTTGTAGACGCCACGCGTCGGCGGGACCTCGTGGTAGTCGCGACCCACAGCCACGGCGATGTGTCGCGCATCGGCCACGGTGTTGTTCGTGGGATCGAAGCCCACCCAGCCGAGCGACGGCAGCCAGGCCTCGATCCAAGCGTGCGTGGCGTTGTCGCCGGCACGGTCCTGCTTCGACTCACGCGGGGCGATGTAGCCGCTGACGTACCGGCACGGAATGCCGATCCCTCGTGTGAGTGTGGCCATGATGTGCGAGAAGTCCTGACAGACGCCTGCGCGTGCACGCAGCGCCTCGTCGATGACCGAGTCGACGTGCGTGGTGCGGGGTTCGTAGGCGAACTGCTGGTAGATGGTGGTGTTGAGCCGCCTGAGCGTCGTGAGCGGATCGTCGCGCCGGCCGAAGCCGATGGCGCGGGCGAAGTGCCCGAGCGCCTCGGTGGGCACGGTGAACCCGCCGGGCAGCAGCCAGTCGAGGAACGCGCCACTCTCGCCCAGGTCGTCGATGGCCTGCCAGCTGTCGGCATCGAGCCGTTTCGGCAGTTCCGGAATGGGATCGACGTCGATCATCGAGCTGACGGAGATGTCCAGCTTGCCATGGTGCGCCGGCACGTCGAAGTAGTGCACGGCGTTGCCGTAGTGATCGCGATACGCGAAGATCTTCGCCCGCTGCGACGTCGTGACGTCGAAGCGCAGGCACCGCTGCCCCTCGCGGTCGAGCGGCTGCATCCGCAGTTCCATCACGCTCTCGCTGACGGGCGACGTATAGACGAAGCGGGTGAGGTGTCTGACGACGTACTGCATGGTGGCGTCCGGGTCGGTCAGCGGGGAATGGCGGTCTCGATGGGATAGGTGATGTACGTCTGGTACAGCGCGCCGTGGATCTGCGCACACTGCTTGCGCAGTTGTTCGAGATATCGCACCACGCTGTCTTCCAGGATTTCGTCCACCGTGCCGTAATTGAGCGCGGCCCTGAGCCGGCCCGCGAACCGTTCCGGCCGGCCCGTGGCCTGTCGCCCGAGGCCGCGGGCGATCGCGCGCAGCGATTCCTCGATGCGGTCGGCGGCGAATCGCGTGGACCGCGGGAACTCGGCGTTCAGGAGCAGGAATTCCGCGAGACGTTCGGGCCGGATGTCGGCCGTGTAGTGGCGCACGTACGCTTCGAGCGCCGCGCACGCCCGCAACAGGCCGACGCCGGCTCCGGTGCCGTCATCCACCGGCGCGCCGGACACCTCGCGAGCGCCCCGTGCCTCGCGGTCCTCGAAGTACCGCTGCAGCATCGACGCCGTGATCATCGCCCGCTCGAGGTATCGCCCGAGCTCCATGTAATGCCAGCCTTCGCCGTGGCTGAGCGTGGCCTCGGTCACGCCGTGGAACAGGTGCGAGCGATCGACCGTCGACCGCATGAAGGCCCCCTGGTCGTGGCTGTCGCCAATGCCCGTCGTGCCGACCGTGAGATAGAGCGAGTTGAGCTGTTCCCACATCGCGAAGCTGATCTGTTCGCGGATCTGGCGCGCGTTCTCGCGCGCGCGCACGATGCTCGTCGTCACCGCGGCCAGGTACTCCGGGCCGACGGAGCCCGGCGACGGCTCGGTCTCCGGTGCCTCCTCGTCGTCACCGGACGCCGTCGACGCACCAATCGACGTCAACAGCGTTCGCCCGACCGAGTCGGTGGGATCGTCGAGCGTCAGGCGGATGTAGACGTCGATGACGCGCGCCTGGTGCTCGGCGCGCTCCAGGTAGCGGCTCATCCAGTAGAACCCGTCGGCAACACGTGACAGCATGCGAGGTTACTCCGCCAGGATCCAGGTGTCCTTGCTGCCGCCGCCCTGCGACGAGTTGACGACGAGCGATCCGCGACGGAGCGCCACGCGCGTCAGGCCGCCGGGCACGACCGTGCAGGCATCGCCCGTGCACAACACGTACGGCCGCAGGTCGACGTGGCGCGGCTCGACGCCGCCGTCCACGAAACTCGGCGCCGTCGACAGCGCGAGCGTCGGCTGCGCGATGTAGTTGCGCGGGTTGGCGATGATGCGCCGACGGAACTCTTCGCGTTCGCTGGCCGTGCTGTGCGGCCCGATGAGCATGCCGTAGCCGCCGGACTCGCCCACGGCCTTCACGACGAGCTGATCGAGCCGTTCGAGCACGTATGTGCGATCGGCCTCGTTCGACAGAAGGTATGTCTCGACGTTCGGCAGGATCGGTTCTTCGGCCAGATAGAACCGGATGATGGCGGGCACGTAGGCGTAGACGGCCTTGTCGTCGGCGACGCCGGTGCCGATCGCGTTGGCAAGGGCCACGTTGCCCGCGCGATACGCATTGAACAGGCCGGCCACGCCGAGCGCCGAGTCGCGCCGGAACGCCAGGGGATCCACGAAGTCGTCATCGACGCGCCGGTAGATCACGTCGACGCGCCGCAATCCGCCCGTCGTCCGCATGTAGACGACGTTGTCGTGCACGAGCAGGTCGCGGCCCTCGACCAGCTCCACGCCCATCTGCCGGGCGAGAAACGCGTGTTCGAAGTACGCGGAGTTGAAGACGCCGGGTGTCAGCACGACGATGGCCGGATCGGCGAGGCCTGGCGGTGCGATCGAGCGCAGGGTGGTCAGCAGGGCCCGCGCGTAGTGATCGATCGGCTGAATGTCGTAGTCGGTGAACAGCTGCGGGAAGACACGCTTGGTCACCTGGCGGTTCGTCAGCATGTAGGACACGCCGCTTGGCACGCGCAGGTTGTCCTCGAGCACCGCAAACGATCCGTCGGGCAGCCGCACGAGATCCGTGCCGGCCACCGAGATCCGCACGTCGGGACGCTGATAGAGGCCCCGCATTTCGCGGCGGTAGTGCTGGGCGCCCTCCACGAGCTCGCGCGGTACGATGCCGGCCGCGAAGATGCGCCGCTCGCCGTAGATGTCGCGCAGGAAGAGGTTCAGCGCCAGGAGGCGTTGCGACAGGCCGCGGCTGATGCGGTCCCACTCGGCGGCCGTCAGGATGCGGGGCAGCAGGTCGAACGGAAACACGCGTTCGGTACCGCCCTGATCGCCGTAGACCGTGAACGTGATGCCCTGCTGGAGGAACGCCGTATCGGCTTCGCGCTGGCGTCGACGGAGATCGTCGGCGGGCAGCTCCAGCAGCCGCGTGAGCAGGTGGCGGTAGGGCGGCCGTGCCTGGCCGCCCGCGTCGAACATCTCGTCGTAGAAGACGCCGAGTTCGTAGCGCGAGAAAAACGGGGAGAGCGAAGCGGGACCGCTGCCCGACAACGGCGGGACCATGCGTGAGTAGAAAACACGCGCTCGGAGTGTGTCAAACGCGGGCGACAGGAATGTCGATTCCCGTCGTCCGGCTTCGACGAAGATGTGTCCGCTGTCGTGACGGTCGTAGCCGCGGGGCTTTACGCCCCGCGGAGGCCCGGCGGGCATACAGCACGCCGGCTACGTCTGATCTCTGACCTCCGCCCAGGCCAGGCCGAGGCCGAACGCGAGGGTCACGAGCATCAGGCCGCTCGACAGGCCGTGCCAGCGACCGAATTCGACGCGGCGCGGGTCGGCGTCGGGCAGCGCCGCGATCGCGCCGCCGACCGCCGAACGGATGGCGTCGATCTCCGGGATGATGACGAACATCGTGAACAGGCTGATGGCCACCATCGCCACCACCGTCCAGATCCGGATGGCGGTGCGGCGTGGCCGCGGGCCGAGTGCCGCGCGCAGGCCGAGCGACAGCAACAGCACCGCGCCGGCGCCCCACGCGACGTACTGGAACCGCTCGAGCATCGTCCCGAAGAGCAGGCCGGCCAGTTCGCGCCCGCCCGCCGGATCGCGCGTCGTCAACACGTCGAAGATCGCCGGCGCGCCGAGGCCGGCGAGGACCGCCAGTCCGCCGACCCAGATGGCCAGCCCGAGAAACGCCGCGTAGCGCAGGAGCGTCATGTGGCGATCCCTACGCCTGCGTGCGTCCCGTGGCCACGAGCTCTTCGTACGGGCCCTTGAAGTCCTCGATGCCCGACGGACTGAAGTGCCAGATGCGCGTGCCGACTTCCTCGATCAGGTCCTGGTCGTGCGTGACGAGCAGGATGGTGCCCTCGTACTTCTGCAGCGCGATGTTCAGCGCGTTGATCGATTCGAGATCGAGGTGGTTCGTCGGCTCGTCGAGAATCAGCACGTTCGGCTTCTGCAGCATGATGCGGCAGAAGAGCAGTCGCGCGGTCTCGCCACCCGACAGTGCGGCCGTCGGCTTGTGTCCTTCTTCGCCCTGGAACAGCATCTGACCGAGCAGGCCGTGGATGTCCTGCCGCGAGGCGTCCGGATCGAACTGGTGCAGCCAGTCGGCCGCGGTCATGCCCTTTTCGATCGCACCGGTGTGATCCTGCGCGAGATACCCGATCGAGACCTCGTGGCCCCATCGGATCGTGCCGGCGTCGAGGTCGTCGGGCGATGACGGCAACCCCGGCGCGTCGGCCAGCAGCGCCTTCAGCAGCGTCGTCTTGCCGACGCCGTTGCGTCCGACGAGCACGATCTTCTCGCCCCGGTTGATGACGCCGCTGAAGCCGTCGATGACGGGCGTGCCGTCGTACGCCTTCGCGACGTCCTTGAATTCGATGACCACCTTCCCCGACGGCCGGTTCATCTGGAAGCGGATGTACGGCCGCTGGATGTTCGACCGTGCGAGGTCGTTGGTCTGCAGACGTTCCACCTCCTTGCGGCGCGACTGCACCTGGCTCGATCGCGTGCCGGCCGAGAAGCGCCGGATGAAGTCCTGCAGCTGTTCGATCTTCTTCTCGCGCTGCTGGTTCTGGGCCTCGATCGTCGATCGAATCTGCGTCTTGGCGACGACCATCTCGTCGTACCCGCCGGTGTAGGTGATGATCGTCTGGTAGTCGATGTCGGCCGTGTGCGTGCACACCGAGTTCAGGAAGTGCCGGTCGTGCGAGATGACGATGAGCGTGCCGTCGTAGTGGACGAGGAACTCGCGCAGCCAGTGGATCGAGTCGAGGTCGAGGTGGTTCGTCGGCTCGTCGAGCAGCAGCGCCTGCGGGTGGCCGAAGAGCGCCTGGGCGAGCAGCACGCGCACCTTCTGGCCGCCCTGGATCTCGGACATCTTCCGTTCGTGCAGCTCGTCGGCGATGTCGAGCCCCTGCAGCAGAATCGCCGCGTCACTCTCGGCCGAGTAGCCATCTTCCTCGCCGACGATGCCCTCGAGTTCCCCGAGGCGCATCCCGTCCTCATCGGTGAGGTCGGCCTTCTCGTACAGCGCCTCGCGATCCTGGAGCGCCTTCCAGAGCCGCGTGTTGCCCATGATGACCGTGTCGATGACGCGATACTCGTCGAACGCGAACTGGTCCTGGCGCAGCACGCCCATCTTCTGCGGCCGGCTCACGGTGCCCTTCTGCGGGGGCAGCTCGCCGGTCAGGATTTTCATGAACGTGGACTTGCCGGCGCCGTTGGGCCCGGTCAAACCGTAGCGGCGGCCCGACGAGAACGTGGTGGTCACGTCCTCGAACAGCACCTTGCCGCCGTACCGCATCGAAACACCCTGCACTGAAATCATGATCGGTTCTGTGTTCGTGTGTGCGTCACCGAACGTTGCGGCGTTCGATGTCGAGAAAGAGCGGGGCCGCGCCGATGAGCGCCAGAAAGCCCAGCGTCAGCCGGCCGGCCCGGTTGATGAGCACGAACTCGAGGTGCTCACCGGCCTCGATCGTGAACGGCACGCGCTTCCAGAAGAGCGTGTTGTTGGCGCGCAGCAGGTGACGTCCCGGCGGAACCTCCACGGTGATCCGGTCGCCGTACAGCAGCGTCGACGACGCCCCGTCGTCGAGACGCACCAGTACCTGCCGCTGTTGGGAGTCGTTCGCGTGGTCGCGCGATACGGTCACCAGGGCACGCAGATCCAGATCGCTGCCGTCCGCCCCGGCGTTCGCACGACGGGCGGTGTCAGGGATCTCGTTGATGGTCGTCACGAACGTCGCGTCCTCGGGAAGTCTCCGGGCCCGCGGCCCGACCCATGATGTTACCAATTCCGAGGGGATTCCGTGGAAACGAGGGGGCGGCGGCACGGCTGCGCGGGCCGTGGCCCGGCGGCGGGCGCAGCTTCAGTTCAGCGGAGGCGAGGGGATGCCCCCCACGCCATGAAGGGAGGCTCACGCCTTCCGCGCAGCCGCGCCGTCCGCAGCCGTGCAGTCGTTACCGGCTCGACCGTGTCGCCACCAGCGATCCGATGGGGACCGCGGTCGAATCGCTGAGCGCCTGTGCGCCCGTGTCCGCACCGTTGGACTGGAGGACGTAGGCACTGATCGCCAGATACGTCTCGGGCCCCTGGCGCGGCCCTTCGGGGGGCATCGTGGCAGACAGGTAGTCGAACAGATCCTTCGTACTGCGCGCGCCCCACGTACTCAGGAAGAGATCTCCCGACAACTGCGGGATGTCCCCGTTGCCGCTCAGGTCGGGCATGTGGCAGCCCGCGCAGTTCCGGGCGTAAGCGACGCGGCCGGCAGCGGCCTGCTCGGCGGTGAACGCGGGCGTGGATACCGACGCCTGCTGCCCGGCGACGATGGTGAGGCTGGCCACCACGGCTGATGCCGTGGCGGCGCCTGCAATACACAACTTGCTGAACACGATGAAACCGTCCTTGTCAGGCGGCCGCGCCGGCCATCACCCGTTCGTGCAGCGCTCGCACCTGTTTCCACCCAGCCGCGACGGCGCCTTCCATCCAGCTGCCGTTGCCGCTGACGGCCGCACAGCCGAGGAGAATCCGGTTGTCGGGCCGCCCGAGTGCCGCGAGCCGCTCGCTGGCGGCGCCTCCACCGCCACCTGAAAACGCACCCATGCTGTACGGAATGCGCTCCCAGAACACGCAGTAGCCCGCGTCGTACTCCGCGCGAATCTGCGGATGCACTTTGCTGGCGTGCGTGAGCACGTGCTCGATACGGTCGCGGATCGGCATGTTGATGACGCCGGCCATCTGGCCGTTGCCATAGAAACCGAGCAGCACGCCCTTGTCGCCGAAGTAGCCGTTCGACGGATAGGCGAAGTTGCCGAAGGGCAGGTTCGAATAGAGGTGGCCGCCGAAGATACGGTCATCCTCCTCCCAGAACCGGCGTTTCATCTGAAGTCCCATCTTCGCGCTCGGGCTGTAGGGCGTGGCCTTCGCGGCCGCCATCGTCTCCGGTGAGAGGTTGACGTCGAGCGTGCTGAGCACCGTCAGCGGCAGGCACGAGATGCAGTAGTCGGCGACGATCTCGCGCGTCTCTCCGGTCTTGACGTTCCGGTATCCGACCCGGACGTCCGTGTCCGTCTGCCGGATCGACACGATTTCCGCGCCAAGCGTGATTTTGTCTCCCAGCTTCCGCTGGAAGCCCATCGGGAACTGATCCATGCCGCCGATCGGCTGGAACATCGGCGCCTGCCCGGTGCCGGCGATGACCGACCGGATCCGGTTGCCGAAGCCCGACTCGAGCAGCGCATGGAAGTTGTGGGGATCGCCGGGACCGCGCGCGTCGTGGCGCTTGTACACGTGGTCGGCCGAATCCAGATATCCCGCGGTGACGAGGAACGTGACGAAACGCTCCTTGTCGTCGGCCGTGAGCGGCATGTCGAGTGCCGACTGATCGACGGCTTTCGCCATCAGCTCGCAGGTGTAACCGAGCATGTCGGCCTTGATCTCACGCAGGCGGACGCGCGTGCCGGCCAGCGGCCCGATGTTCTCGCCCTCGAAGTAGAAGTACGACGCCTCGGCTTCGTTGACGAAGATCTCGAGCGGCACGCCCAGTTCCCTGCAGTAGTCCAGGACGCCGGTGTGCCAGTGCGGAATGCGCCATGGCCCGCCGTTGACGTACTGTCCTTCGTCGAAGTTGCAGACCTGGGTTTCTCCGTTCGGCCCAGTCTCGGTATGGGTCGCACCGCGCCGCACGGTCCAGTTCACGCCACCAACGCGGTCGCGCGCCTCGAGAACGTTGACCGTGTAGCCCAGCTTGCTCAGCTCGTATCCGGCGGTCAGCCCTGAAACGCCGGCGCCGAGAACGACGACGCGCGTGCCGTTTGCCCGTCCGGACAGCACCGGCCGCGGGCCGGCCTGTTCCGCCATCAGATCCCACGACCGCATCGCGCTCATGACGAGCGCGGATCCGCCCGTGAAGCTGCACCGTTCGAGAAAACTCCTGCGAGTCAGTGGGACAGCGCCCATCCTCACTGCTTCAGTCACGCTCATTGACACCTCCGGGAACTGCCGACGGACCGCGCGTCTGCGCGGACGCGATGACATCGGCAAGGCGTATGCCAGCCGTTCGCCGTTCGCGTGAACCCGCAACTCGCGCGTATTCGTCAGCAAAATCGCGCGAAATGCGGAGTCGAGGTGTTGCTGGTTGGAGGCGTGCCGGTCGACGTTTTTGTGTGGAACTCGAGCAGATGCTTCAACGATGCAGACTTTGACGGCATCGAGGTGCGCAGAACGGAGCCGTGCGGACGCCGTGGCGTGCGCTCTTGGTGGGGGAACGTCGCGCGCACGCACCGCTGCCGGACAAATGCGTCGCAGGCGGGCGTCGGAACCGACGAGCGTGTCGGAACGCGATCAACCGGGCCGTGTCACCCGTTCCGCAGATTCCGCACGGCTTCCACCGACGCCGAATCGGGCCAGCGGGGCAGGGGTGCGGCCGTGTAGTCGGCGTGAGCCAGTTCGCCTTGATAGAACACGGCTTCCGATCCGAGGAACGCCATGCGTCCCCAGATGCGCACGATCAGGTAGATCTGCGCGCCGAGCAGGGTGAGCCAGTCCGGAGTGCCTGCGCCGCCGGCAAGCTGAATCCAGAGCCGCGCGGCAATGACGAGCGCGAGGACGTTGAGCGCGTAGAGGCCGGCCACGCGCCTGAACCGGCGGCGGATGAACCGGAGAGCGGCCGCGACTGCGGCGAGGACGCTGCGTCGATCTTCGACAACGAGTCGCACACGGGTGAAGTCGACGACGAGGCTCACGAGCCCGAGGCAGAGCGCGAAGGCGGCGTAGAGCGCGGCGAGGATGCCGAGCGCGTACGACTCGCGCGCGACGTCGCGCGTGAGACGGTCGAACAGCGGGCCGAACAGCAGCGGATGAATGGCCTGGAACAGCAGCCAGTAGACGACGCCGGCGAGCACGGCCAGCCGCAGCAGCCGCGGAAAGTAGCGCGCCGAGAGCGCGACGAACATGGCCCCGCCGATCGGGCGCGCGCGCGCCAGGCGATCGATGACGCCGCCGCTCAGGACGATCCACGCGCCCAGGTAGATCGCGATCGCGCCGACGAGGGCCGGTGCCGGCGGTTCACCATCGAAGATGCGGCTGAGTGTGGCGACCAGTCCCGCAGCGCCCAGGATCTCGCGGGTGAACGTCGCGCTGACGCCCTGCGCCTGGCTCGAGAACTCGCCGGTCCAGTCGAGGTCCCAGCCCGTGAGCGCGCGCTCGGCCATCGTGCTCGAACCGAGGTGCGTGACGATGTCGTCGTGCAGCGTGGTGGCCAGCGGCAGCGTGGCGAGCGTCGTGACGATCCAGACGGCCGCGGTGACGCCCGGCGCGCGCAGCGTGCGCCGCCAGCCTTCGATGAATGCGCCAAGCACGGTCGCGCGCGGGCGAGGCTCAGATGAAAAATGCATACGTCAGCAGTACATGCTGCATCCAGGCGACCCACCGGCGCGTCCAGCGGTCGGCTGCTGCCTCCGCGCGCGGTGCCGCGGTCCACGAGTTGTTGGCGCGATGGACATCGAGCGCCAGCACGCGCTCGCGGTCGATCTCGACACGTACCACACGCTCCGTGTCGTCGTACGTCAGCTCCCGCCACGCCAGGCCATCGTCCCAGCGTTCGACGAGCTCGCGGCCATCATCGAACGTGACGTGGATGTCGACGGGAAAGACACCCGGGGCACGTCGACGCACCAGCACCGTGCTCTCCACTCTGTCGCCGGCGACGTCGCGATGGATGACGTCTTCGACCGCGTAGTCGAACGTGTCGTTGCGACCGAGCGTTGCGTCGAGGAGCCACGTCATGTCGCGACCGGTGACCTCGTTCACGACAGCCGTGAACTCGGCTGGCGCGGGATGCCGGAACCGCCCGCGCGCGGCGAACGTCGAGAGCACGGTCGTCATCTGCTCGTCACCGATGACGCGGCGCAGCGTCTCGAGCGCCAGCGGCGCACGCAGGTAGTTGGTGTGCGCCCAGCTCCGCGGCGACTGTCGCCACGTCGGCGTCGTCGGCGCATCCCACCCCGGTTCGTCGCGGTAGGCGTCGAGGAAGAAACCGAGGTGGGGGCGCGACCAGCGGATGTCGGTGTGACGCCACGTCACGATGCCGCCGAACCAGCGCTCGATGGCGACGAACCTGTTCGGCCAGATCGTCGCGAGCAACTCGTCACCCACCCATGTCGTGAGGCCCTCGTCGAGCCACGCGTGACGGACTTCGTCGTTGGCCACGGCCGACTGGAAGTACTGGTGCGCGATCTCGTGCGCGACGACGTCTTCGAGCGAGAAGTCGGCCCAGCGATTCGACCAGTGCGTGCCGGCCATGACGAGCGTCGGGTACTCCATGCCGCTCGTCGTTTCGCCCTGCGCGCGCGGATTGACGAGCGTCACCGGATCGACAATCGTCAGGTTCGGCCAGGGAAGCGGACCCAGGCGGCGACCGAGCTGCTCCAGCACGTTGCGTGCGGCGCCGAGGTGCCGGTCGGCTTGCGCCGCGTGTTCGGGGCGAAGCAGGAGACGCACATCGATCGGCTGCAGGCCCTCCTCTTCGAATTCGACGCGCGTGCGATGCTCGATGAAATCGGGACTCGTCACCCACGCAAAGTCGTGGACGTCTTCGGCCTGGTAACGGTGCGTGGTGGTGCCGTTGTCGTGCTCCTCGCGCGAGGCCTCGACGCCGGTGGCGCCCACCGTCCAGCCGGACGGCACCGTCAGGCTGACGTCGTACACGCCGAAGTCGGCGAAGAACTCCGTCGACGCGTGAAACTGCGACGCATGCCAGCCGTCGTCTTCGAAGACGCCGATCTTCGGGAACCAGTGCGCGATGACGTAGTCGTTGCCGACGACACCTGTGCGGGCGAACGTGCGCGGTACACGCGAGGTCCAGGCAACGTCGATGGCCACCGATTCGCCGGGCGCGATTGGCGCATCGAGCGCCACTTCCGCCAGCGTCCGGTCGCGCGTGTTGCCATCGTCAGGCGCGATGAACGTCAGGCGCTGCAGCAGGTCAGTGCCGCTATCGGCAATGCGGAGGGCCGTCAGATCGATGGCACCGCGATCCTCGTCCGGCCGCAGCGTCAGGGCCGTATCTCCCGCGAGCGCGATCTCGCGCATCCACGTCGAGTCGTTGTTGCGCCACGCATTCCAGTAGAGATGAAGACGAAGTGCGGACACCGGCGTCGTTGTGCGATTGCGCCAGTGGAGGCGGCCGACGCCGGCGATCGCGTGCGACGCCGGATCGAGCCGCGCCGAGATCGTGTAGCTGGCGTTGCGATCGGAGCGCACCTCGTCCTGGCGCGCGCCGACTGACGGCTGCGCCAGACACACGAGTGCCACGACGGGAAGGATGACGGCCAGGCGCATCATCAATGAAGGGAGATGCTAACAGGGTACGTCAGGTACGTGGGGTACGTGGGGTGCGTCGGGTACGTGAGGTACTGCCCTCAGTACCTCGCGCCGCCGCCCGCCGTATACTCGCGCAGGACTTCCCGCGCTTCTTCACGGCAGACGTCGCGGACGACGCTGATGCCGCGACGCTCGAGCTCGCCAATCCAGTCGGCGGGCAGCGGACCTTCGTCGAACTCGGTCAGCGATGTCACGTCCTCGGTACGGGCGCCAATGAGCAGGCGATCGATGCCGGCCCACACGGTCGCGCCATAACACTGGCAGCAGGGTTGCGACGAGGCGACCAGCGTGTAGGGCCCGAGCGGCCGGCCGTCATCGCTGCGATTGAGACGTGGACGCCGCTCGATCTGCTGCGCCAGCGTCAGCGCCACCGTCTCGGCGTGGGCAATCGACGTCGTCTGCGTGACGACGGCGTTCACGCCCACGGCCACGAGACGATGGCCGGGACCAAAGATCGCAGCTCCGAACGGTCCGCCCGTGCGCGCTTCGATGTTCTGCCTCGACAGGGCGATCGCCAGACGCATCTTGTCCTCATCGCTGACGAACGTGCGCGACAGATCGACGGCCGCTGGCAGCCACGGCGGGAGGGCCACGTGGATGGCGGTGGGAAGGGACATGACGACCGAGTATGTTCGAAAACGATGACGTGAGGCGTGTCGTAGAATCGGACGGTCTCCCCAACGATGGCCCGCACACGCGCCCTCCCGCTCGTGATCCTGCTTCTGTGGTCCGCCACGTGTGGCGGCGATGGGCGACCTGCGCCCCAGGCGCCGACGCCCATCCCGACGGTCCCACCGCCGCCACCGTCACCGCCACCACCCGATCGCTGGTCGTTCAGCGGCCGCGTCGTCGACACGGTCAACGGCGCGCCTGTTCCGGGTGCCGTGCTCCAGCCCGCCGGATTCGAGCCGATCGCGGCCGATGCCACAGGTGCGTTCGTCTTCCAGGCTGACAGGCTGCCGGAGTACACGCCGTTTCTCGTGACCGTCAACGCCGCGGGTTTCATCACGCGTGAGGCGCAGGTCATGTGGCAGCGCGGGGAGCGCACCGGCGTCGACATCGGTCTGATCAGGGACGCGCCGCCGTTTTCCCTCGACTTCTATCGGCAGCTCGTGCGGAGCGCCATGGATACGCCTGAGACGCTGCTATCGCTGAGGCGATGGCGCGAGCCTCCCCGGTTCTACATGCGGACGGTCGAGGAGGATTCGGGACGCGCGGTCGAGCCGGAGGTGCTGGCGCTCGTGCGCGAGTGGTCGATTCGAGCCGTGGACATGTGGACCGGGTGGTCGACGCCCGTATTCGAGAGCGGTCCCGAGCGGCGTCCGGACCAGCCCGGGTGGATTCACATCATCTTCGTGCGTACCGACGAGCTGTTCTGCGGCAGGGCATTCGTTGGCCGAAACCCCGGACTGATTACCTACTCGCTGGATGTCTGCGATTGCGGCAGTCTCAAGGTGCCGCCGAGCACCGTCGTGCACGAAGTCGGTCACGCGCTTGGTTTCTGGCACGTCAGCGACCGGCAGAACGTGATGTATCCCATCAACCCTGGCGGCTGTCGTCCCGCTGAGATATCCGTTCAGGAGAAGCACCACGCGACGATCGCGTACCGGCGCCCGCCAGGCAGCATGGACGTCGACCGCGACCCCGACCTGACCGGCCTCAGCGTGCCGGCCGGGCTCGACGACGCGATTCTGATCGAGAACTGAGCGGCG
>CAZVHY010000025.1:0-3852 GCA_964627115.1 uncultured Solibacteraceae bacterium
GCACCGTGGCACCGTGGCACCTGATCTATCATCCCCGCATGCGACAACCCATCCTTGCCCTTGCCGGCCTGGCGCTGGCGGCGCCGTTTGCCCTGCGCGCGCAGGCGCCGGTGCCGGTAGCCGTGGCACTCACCGGCGACGTCACCGTCGCCCAGGGTCAACTCACGGGCGCGCCGGGACGCAATCCGGCGATCACCGTCTTCAAGGGCGTGCCGTTCGCAGCGCCGCCGGTGGGCGATCTGCGCTGGCGTGAGCCGCAGCCCGCGGCGTCGTGGCCGGGCGTGCGCGCGGCGACAGACTTCTCGTCGTCGTGTGTGCAGCGCATCGTCGATACCCTCCCGCCGTGGACGTACGAGTTCATGGCACACGGCGCCGTGAGCGAGGACTGCCTCTACCTGAACGTCTGGACACCGGCGCGCACGACCATCGAGCGGCGGCCCGTGTTCGTCTACATCCACGGCGGCGCCAACACGGAAGGATCGGGATCGGTGCCGGTGTACGACGGCGAAGGGCTCGCGTCTCGCGGGCTCGTCGTGGTGACCATCAACTACCGGCTCGGCGTGTTCGGGTTCTTTGCGCATCCCGAGTTGACGAGGGAATCGCCGCACCGCGCGTCGGGCAACTACGGCCTGCTCGATCAGATCGCGGCCTTGAAGTGGGTGAAGGAGAACATCGCGGCGTTCGGCGGCGATCCGGATCGCATCACCGTCGCCGGCCAGTCGGCCGGCGCATCCGCCGTGCACAACCTGACGGCCTCGCCGCTCGCGAAGAGCCTCTTCCACCGAGCCATCATGCAGAGCGGATCGTCGCTGAACACGTTCGGTTCCGGCCGTCCGCTCGCGGAACTGGAAGCCGAAGGTGTCCGCTTCGCCACGGCCAAGGGCGCGTCGTCACTCGCGGCGCTGCGCGCGATGACCACCGAACAGGTCTTCGCCGCGGTTCCCCCGCCGCCGGCAGGTGCCAAGCCGGCGCCCTTCCGCTGGTCGCCGGTCGTCGACGGCTACGCGCTGCCGTCCTCTGTTGGCGAGACGTTCGCCGCAGGACGACAGAACGACGTCGTCACGCTGACCGGCGCCAACGCCGACGAGTACGGTGCGTCGCCTCGCCCGACCGCGACGCTCGAGTCGTTCACCGCTCAGGCGAAGCAGCGCTGGGGCAACGACGCCGCGGCGTTCCTGAAACTCTATCCAGCCACGAATGACGATGAAGCGAAGGTGGCGGCCAACACGAGCGCGCGCGACATTGCGCGCGTGAACATGTACCTGTGGGCCATCGAACGCGCAAAGACCGCGCGGACGCCGGCCTACACCTACTACTGGACACATCCGCTTCCTGGCCCTGAGGTCGATCGGTACGGCGCATTCCACACATCCGAGGTGCCGTACCTGATGAACACGCTCGCGATGTCGCCGCGTCCGTTCACGGCGCTCGATCATCGCGTTGCCGATCTCTTCTCCACGTTCATCGTCAACTTCGCGACCAGCGGCGATCCGAACCGCGGATGGCCAGCCACGTGGTCGCCGGTGAGCACCGAACAGCCGACGACGATGGAGATCGGCGAACGCAGCGGCGCGCTGCCGCTCACGTCGACGCCGGAAGCGTTCGAATTCCTGCGACGAGCCTTGGCGCCGTAGGGGCGGGCCTGCTCGTCGTATACTGCGCGCCACATAGAACAGAACGGTCGGCCCGTCGGCCGCCGGAGTAAGGAGCATGACCATGCACGCACGTACGATTGTTCTTGCGGCGACGGCAGCGTTCGGCCTCGGTGCATCGACGTCCCTCATCGGACAGCAGGCGCCGGCCGCGCCCGCGGCGCAGGGCGCGCAGTCTGCGGCCGAGACGCGCACGCCGCCCACGTTCTTCCCACCCAACTACATCGGCTGGGAACTGCCGACCCCGCCGGTCACCGTACCGGAGGGGTTCACGCCGATCTTCAATGGCCGCAACCTCTCGGGCTGGCACATCAGCCGCACGAATCACCACGGCCGCACGCCCGACTTCTTCGTGCAGCACGGCATGATCCTCGCGACGCAGCAGCCCTTCGGTGGCGGTGGCATCCTGCTGACCGATCGCAGCTATCGCAACTTCGAGCTCTACATGGAAGTGAAGCCCGACTGGGGCAACGACAGCGGCATCTTCCTGCGCAGCACCGAATCGGGCGCGGCGTATCAGGTAACGATGGACTTCCTGCCGAACGGAAGCATGGGCAACGTCATCGCCGAAGGCGGGATGCAGCTCGCCGCACGTGCTGGAGGTGCGGGCCGTCAGGGCGGTCAGGCACGACAGGGCGGCGCCGGTCGTCAGGGCGGGGCACCGGCCGGTCCGCCTCCCCCACCGCCGGGATTCGGCGAAGGCAATCAGGCCACGGCCGCGTGGGTGAAAGCGTGGAAGCGCGACGACTGGAACGCCGTGCGCGTGCGCATGGTCGGCGAAGTGCCGCGCGTGACGGTCTGGTTCAACGACGTGCAACTCACCGACTTCACCGACACCGCCAACAGCGCCATCGGCGGCATCACCGAAGGTCCAATCGCCATCCAGGTACACGGCGCCGCGCGCTGGGTGCCCGGCGGGTTCTGGCGATGGCGGAACATCGGGATCAGGGAATTGCCGTAGAGCAGGTGCCAGGGTGCGGGGTGCGAGGGTGCGAGGGGATGAGGCGTAGGACCACCCGTGCAGGGCGAGGCAAGCCTCGCCCCTACGGTCTCTTTTGACGGCCCGCGCACCTGTCGCACCTTCGCACCCTGGCACCCTGGCACCCTGGCACCCTCGCACCCTGGCACCCTGGCACCCTGGCACCCTCGAACCCTGGCACCCTCCCATGCCTTGGCTCTACCCCGCCTTCCTGCTCTCGGGCGCCGTGGCCCTGGTCTATCAGGTGCTCTGGACGCGCCAACTGGGCCTCGTCTTCGGCGTCACGATTCAAGCCGCCAGCACCGTGCTCGCATGTTTCATGGGCGGCCTGGCAATCGGCAGCTATCTGGCCGGACGCTGGTCCGATCGACTGCGGCAGCCGGTTCGCGCGTTTGCGCTGGTTGAACTGCTGATCGCCGCAAGCGCGCTCGCGACGCCCGTCGCACTGCGGTGGGCGGACGCGACGTTCGTGGTCGTCTCGCCGGCCATCGAACACTCGACGACGCTGCTGGCCATCGCGCGTATCGCGTT
This sequence comes from uncultured Solibacteraceae bacterium, assembly GCA_964627115.1. GTDB lineage: Bacteria > Acidobacteriota > Vicinamibacteria > Vicinamibacterales > SCN-69-37 > SCN-69-37. The sequence continues at coordinate 3,163 of CAZVHY010000025.1, forward strand.
CTCGGGCGTCGTGCTCGTCGTGCCGGCCGCGTTGATGGGCATGACGTATCCGCTCGTGCTCAGGGCCGTGAGCCGTTCGTCGGACGGCGTGCGCCGGCACGCGTCCCTCCTGTACGCGGTGAACACAACGGGCGCCATCGCCGGCGTGGTGGCAGCCAGCCTGTGGCTGATACCCGCGTTCGGGCTGCACCGCACGTTCGTCATTGGCGCGGCATTGAACGTGACCATTGCGCTGGCCGCGTGGATCGCGGGGCGCAGTCTCGCCCCGCTCGACCACACGACACCCGTCGCGCCCGCGCACGCGCCTCCGCCGGTTCATACGCTCACGCCACGCGCGCGCCTGGCCGTACTCGCGGTGATGACGCTCTCCGGCGCCGTGTCGCTCGCGCTCGAGATCGTGTGGTTCCGCGTGCTGGTCTTCTACCTGCGTCCCACCACCTATGCCTTCGCGAGCATGCTGGCCGCGGTGCTCGTCGGCCTGGCCCTCGGCAGCTACGTCGTCACGCCGTGGCTGCGACGCCGCGGCAACTGGCTGATGGCGCTGGCTGGTCTCCAGATTGGTATCGGGATCGCGGGGCTCACCTCGGCGTTCGCACTCGTACGTGGCAGCGGGGTGATGGTGTGGCTGCTCGAGCGGCTCACGACGCTCCCCGCGCCGTACGACTTCGTACTGCCGCTCTTCGTCGCGGC
>CAZVHY010000025.1:3952-5961 GCA_964627115.1 uncultured Solibacteraceae bacterium
GGCCGACACGGGGGTCGGCCCCCGCAGCGTCCCGGGCCGACTCGACCGGACGCCGCGTGGGTCTCGCGTACGCGCTGAACGTCACGGGCGCCATCGTCGGTTCGCTGGCCGCGGGCTTCCTGCTCGTGCCCGCGATGGGCGCGCAGGCGAGCCTGGTCCTGATCACGTCGCTGCCGCTCGCGGCAGGAATCGTCCTGCTGTGGATGGCGGGCGGCCGCGCACGGGCGTCGATCGCGGTCGGCGCCGCGGCGATTTTCGTCGTCCTCGCGACGTCGCTGCCCGACGTGTTCGACGACGTGATCACGCAGCGATACCGAGGCTACTCGGTGCTCTGGCACCGCGAGGACGCGCAGGCGTCGGTGTCGGTCGTCGAACGCGGGGAACGGTCGCTGCTCATCGATGGCATGCATCACTCGAGCGACGGTGCCGGCATGACGGGCTACCATCGCAGCATCGGCGCCCTGGCAGTCGTGGTGCACCCGGATCCGCGTCGCATCCTCGTCGTCGGCATGGGCGCGGGTACGACCGCCGGTGGTGCGTCAATCCTGCCGAACGCGCACACGACGGTCGTGGAACTCTCGCCGTCGGTCGTCGATGCCGGCCGCTTCTTCGCGCACATCAATCGCGGCATCCTCGACAATCCGAACGTCACCTTCAAAGTGGCCGACGGCCGCCACTTCCTGAAGACGACGCGCGATCGCTTCGACGTGATCACCGCGGACCTGATGCTGCCGCACCTGGCTGGCGCCGCAAGCCTCTACTCTGCGGACTACTTCGCGCTCGCCAGCCGCGCCCTGGCACCCGGCGGCATCATGGTGCAGTGGATTCCGAACGACACCGAGCTGCTCTACAAGCTCATGCTGCGCAGCTTCGTCTCGGCGTTTCCCCACGTCACGCTCTGGATGGATGGCGCCATCGTCATCGGATCGAACGAGCCGATCGCCTTCGATCCGTCGATGCACGCGGTGAAGATGACGTACCCGCACACGCGCGCGGTGCTCGAGGACGTGAGGCTCGACACCCCGGCGAACGTCCTTCGCCACTACGTCACGGACCGCGAACGTGCGTTGGCCTTCCTGGGCAACGGCCCGATGCTCGCCGACGATCGGCCCGTGACGGAGTACTACCTCTCGCTGCCGCAGGGAGGACGTCCCGCGGATCTCGGTCCGTTCCGGGCGGAAGCGCCGCCGCTGCGGTCGGTGGCGGACACGGCACCGGCAACCGGAACGACGTCCCCTGAGACCGGACGACAACCGCGGTAGGATGTGCGGCGATGACTTTCGTCCGCACGTACAGGGCCGGTGGATCGATTGAAGACTACTGCCGCGCCTGCCGCACCGATCGAATGCACACCATCATCGTTGTCGATGGCGACGGCCAGCCGCTGCGCGTGGCGTGCGGGTACTGCGACAGCGAGCACAACTACCGCGGCGGCCCGCGGATCGACCCATCGGGCCCAGACGATCACAGCGGGCGGGGCAAGCCCCGCCCCTACGACTCGGCTGAAAATCGTGCCGTAGGGGCGGCCCTCGGGCCGCCCGACGGCGCGCCGACCTCCGCGGGACGCCGATCGTCGGCGCCCATGCCCATCGTGACCGAGCGTGAACGCGCAGGATCCCCCATCATGCTTCCAGACACGTCAGAGGATCTCGAACTGCTGCTTCGGCGCATCATCCGCGAAGAGTCCGGCGTGTCGCCCGTTGCTCCCGCGGAAAAATGGCGCGGTGGCACACTCGTCCTTCGTCCGGCCAACACCAGCCTCCAGGAGAAGAGCTGGCCGATCGAGACGTTCTTTCACAAGGTCGTGATGATTCGCAATCGCCTGCGCACGCTCGAACAGCAGATCAACGCCTCGGATCTGCCGAACGACGTGAAGGTGAAACTGCAGGGCTACGTCAGCGGCTGCTACGGCTCGCTCACGAGCTTCAACGTCTTGTTCGCCGACGCAGACGATCAGATGGCGGGGAGTGGGGAGTAGCGGTGCCACGGTGCGAGGTGCCAAGGTGCGA
>CAZVHY010000025.1:6061-8367 GCA_964627115.1 uncultured Solibacteraceae bacterium
GCACCGTCGCACCGTCGCACCTCGCACCTCGCACCGTGGCACCCTCGCACCTCGCACCGTCGCACCTCGCACCGTGGCACCGTCGCACCTCGCACCGTGGCACCCTCCTACCGTCCTATCGTCAGCTGATCGCGCACCGACTTCACGCCGTCGGTCTGCTCGGCGAGCGCGTTGGCGCGCGCGCGGGCGGCGTCTGACGGCACGGTCCCCTTCAACGTCACGACCTTGTCGCTGGTGTCGACGTTGATGTCGCTGCCGTCGAGCACGTCTTCGCCCATGAAAAACCAGTTCACCTTCGTGGTGATCCACGCGTCGGTGATGGCTTCCCCGGCCTTGTTCAGGCCGCGCTTCGTCCGGTCGGCCAGCGTCTGGTCAGCCGACGGATCGACTTCGATCCGCTCTTCGATCCGTACGATGCCGTCGACCTTGGCGAGTTCGATCGCCTGCGTCTTCTGCCGTTCCGTGGCAACCTCGCCCGACAGCGTGGCCACGCCCTCGTCCACGTCGACGTCGATGTCGTATTTGCGCGTGACGTCGTGGGTCTCGAGCCGATACGAGATGCGATCTTCCATGGCATCGTCGGCATCGACGACCGCCGGCGTCGACGACGTGCGTGGTGTGGTCTGCGCCTGTGCCTCGCTCGCGCGGGGCGTCGCAGCGACGAACGCCGCCGCGAGACCACACGCCAGCAGTCCGTGAAATACCGTCTTCGGTGACATACAGAACCTCCCGGAACGCGTCGCGCCGGCCGCTGAGCCGGCGCGCATTCCGTGGTCTGTCAGTGCATGAACCGCGCCAGTGGGACGCCGGTCCATCGATACCGAAGAGCGGGATCGGACGTGCCGCGGGTGGGTAGGGCACAGCCGCAACTGGGCAGAACCCTGTTCCGCCGGCTTGATGTGGGCGTGACCTATGCCCTGCGGATCCGCCGGGACCGCGGGGCATACAAGCCCCGCGGCTACGGCGGTTCGTTCCCGGCCCTACGCGCCGGGCAGACCGGCCAGCGCCATGGCGAGGTCTTCCTCGCTGTACGTCTGGTCTGTCAGCTTGCCGGCGAAGTAGTCCGTGTACGCCTGCATGTCGAAGTGACCGTGCCCACACAGGTTGAAGAGAATGGCGCGCGAGACGCCTTCCTCGCGGCAGCGGATGGCCTCGTCGATGGCGCCCTTCACCGCGTGATTCGCTTCCGGTGCGGGAATGATGCCCTCGTGCCGCGCGAACAACACGCCCGCTTCGAAACACGCGGTCTGCGGCAGTGCCACGGCGTCGATGAGCCCGAGCGCCCTCACGTGCGACACGAGCGGCGCCATGCCGTGATAGCGAAGACCGCCGGCGTGGAACCCCGGCGGCATGAACGCCGATCCGAGCGTGTGCATCTTGACGAGCGGCGTCATGTGTCCCGTGTCGCCGAAGTCGTACGCGTAACGGCCGCGCGTGAGACTGGGACACGCGGCCGGCTCGACGGCCACGACGCGCACCTGGCGGCCGTGACGCAACTGCTCGCCGATGAACGGAAACGCGATGCCCGCGAAGTTCGAGCCGCCGCCCGTGCAGCCCACCACGATGTCAGGATAGTCATCGGCCATCTCGAACTGCGCGAGCGCTTCACGGCCGGTGATCGTCTGGTGCAGGAGCACGTGATTGAGGACCGATCCGAGCGCGTACTTCGTGTCGTCGTGGCTCGCGGCGACCTCGACCGCTTCGGAAATGGCGATACCGAGGCTGCCATTGCTGGCCGGCGTGGCCGCCAGCACCTGGCGGCCGAAGTGCGTTTCCATCGACGGGCTGGCGACGCAACGCGCGCCGAACGTTTCCATGAACGCGCGCCGGTACGGCTTCTGGTCGTACGACACGCGCACCATGAACACCTGGATCTCGATGCCGAACACCGATCCCGCAAACGCGAGTGACGATCCCCACTGCCCGGCGCCGGTCTCGGTCGCGATGCGCCGGACGCCGGCTTCCTTGTTGTAGAACGCCTGCGGTACCGCGGTATTCGGCTTGTGGCTGCCCGACGGGCTGACGCCCTCGTACTTGTAGTAGATGCGCGCGGGCGTCTGCAGCGCGCGCTCGAGCCGTCGCGCGCGGTACAACGGACTCGGCCGCCACTGCCGGTACACCTCGCGAACCGGCTCCGGGATCTCCACCTCGCGCTCGGTGGACACCTCCTGCAGGATGAGCGACATGGGGAACAGCGGCGCGAGGTCGTCCGGTCCGATGGGTTGACGCGTGCCGGGATGCAGAACCGGAGGCGGCGGTTCGGGCAAATCCGCCACGATGTTGTACCAGTGCGTCGGCAAACGGGA
>CAZVHY010000025.1:8467-22341 GCA_964627115.1 uncultured Solibacteraceae bacterium
GCGCCGGGAGCCGGCATCTCGTCGACCGGCGCAGGCGATGCCCCGTATGGGTTGGGCTCGACGGCGCCCATCGGCGCGTCCGAGGGCATCGAGCTCGCGATGACGCCGCACGCGATGCGTACGCCCGAGTCGCCGGCGGGCTGCGTCTCGAAGTCGTCGGCGGCCGCGTGCACGACAATCGCTCGATTCAGCAGGCTTCGATCGCTCGGTCCCGTCAACGAGACGTCGTCGATCGTGATGTCGACCTCGGCGATGCCGTCACTGTCGGCTTCGATGTTCGGCAGATCACCGACGTGGCTGCGATCGCTGTCAGGCTCGCCGTGCGGCTGGGCCGTGGGATTGAAGTGTTCGCCGGCGCTCGTCGCGTCGGGCGCCGTGCAATCGCCGACCTCGTGGACGTGAAACGCCAGCTCCGCGTCCGGCGCCAGCCCGCTGATGTTGCCCGTGATGGCGACACCGTTCCCGCTGGCTCGCTCGGTGAGCATCAGCGAACCCGCCACCGTGTTGCCCGCCGTGGGCACGAGCGCGACGTGGGCCATGGGTTGTGTCTGTGGCGTCACGCCACCGACGTCGTTCAGGTCATTCAGTTCGTCGCCGGCGCCGCGGCCGCACGCAACCATCGTCAACCCCGCGAACAGCAGAAAGGCATTGCGCATCATCTCGTTTCTCCTTGTGAGCTGTGGGGAGGGATGCGGCCGTTTGTGCAACGCATGTGCCACGCTGCGCGCACGGCAGTGGACCAGCGCCCGGGCCGGGGAAGCACGCTCTTGCTCACATCGTGCAAGAGGGTGCCGAGATCTTCAGGTGCAACGGGTGCGACAGGTGCGACGGGCGACTGGTTGCCGTAGCCGCGGGCCTATGCCCCTGCGGTCCCGGCGTCCTGCAACGAATGCCCTCGGCGGTGCACCAGACGCCGAAGATGCCGGTACGGGGTCGCCGCTGGAGCCGATGGAGGCTGGTACCCATCCATTCAGGCGAAGAAAGCCACCCGTCAGGAAGACTGCTTCAGTCGCCCCGGCGGGCGAGTGCCGCCGACTGCGGGACGTACGGCTGGATCGCCGGCTGGTATCGAAGTTGCCCGTAAGAGGGCCAGTTCGTTTGTTTCAGGAATGGCATCCATGACGTCCATTGATATGACTGGTTCCGACGCCCATCAACGTTCGACTGCAGATTTCTCCGACCCATCCGCCGGTCTCTGGCAATCGGTCCGGCGGCTCTGGTGCAGCCATCGCGACACGGAAACCACGCCGAAGACCGCGCACATGCCCGCGCACGTCGTGTGCCGGTCGTGCGGCTGGCGCGAGCCCGTGCTCGCAACCGTGCCGCAGGGCACGCGCACGTGGGACTCGTCGCGCGACGAGGCCCGCTATCAACTCGAGAAGAAGCGACGGGCCGCCGTCGAAGAACAGCGGCAGGTGGTGATGGCCAGGCTCGCAACGCCAGCGACACGACGCCCGCGTCGCACGCGTTCCCAGGGCGCCACGCTGCTGCACATGAAACCCGCCGTCGGCGAATGACCGGCGTCGGTCAGCCGAGGGGCCGGAGTGTCTCGTGCACTCCGGCCCTTTGCACGTACGGAGGCTGCGCGGCTGCGGGCGGCACGGCGGCTGAGGCGCACGACGGTCCCGCGGACCTGAAGGTCCGGGGCTTCATCGACCTGAAGGGTGCCGGCGTCCTCCTCACAATGGAGCCCCGGGTCTTCAGACCCGGGGAGCACCGCAACTACCGGCTGAACGCGCCGCCGATCAGGTGCAGCGACACGGTCAGCGCGCGTTCGTTGTAGGCGCGCGAGCGGATGAGATCGCCGCGCACGCTCAGCGCCACGGATGACGTCATTTCCCAGGCGAGACGGACGGAGGGGTGCTGATACCACGCGCCGCGCGAGTCGGTGCCGATGAGATAGCCGATCGCGATCTGATCCATGCGATCGCCGCGGAACCTCGGTTGTGTGAAGCGGTGCGTGTATTCGAGGCCGCCGTCGACGCGCAGGAAGGCAGCGGGGGCAAAGTAGCTGTCGGCGGGCCGCGCGAAGTCGACGAGATCGGCCCAGACAATGGCGCGGACGTGGTCGAGACGTTCGCTCAGCACGTGGGACGCCGACGCCGAGACGCGCGACCGCGTGTTGCCGTCCGACAGACGCTGCCAGCTCGATCGCACCTCGAGCGATGCGTGCGGGCCCTGGAACGATGCCGCGGCAAACGGCCCGGTCGCCATGAGGCGCTGATCGACGGTCGCGATGTTTTCGGTGAGCAGTTCGCGGTCGCCACCGATCTGCAGCGTCCAGCGATCGGCCGGCGACCATGCGCCACCCGCCGACGCCTGAACCACCGCCGATCCTGGCCCAGCGACGTCCCACACCGATACGCGGCCGTCAATCGCACTGTGCCCGGTCCGCCGGCCACCCGACGCGCCGATCTCGTACCCGCGGCGCGTCACACCAGCCGATCCCACCTGCACCGACGCCGCGTCAGCCGCAAACGTCGCGCGCCCGCGTTCGCCGACGACCGACGTGACACGCCCGCCCGTGGTGCGCACGTCGACGAGGCGCTGCCCCTCGTATCCTTTGGCCGATCGCACGTCCGCGATGGCCGTGACGGTCGGTTCGCGTCGCCAGCTTTCGCGATCGCGCGCGGCCGTCGCCAGACGATGTCCACCCTCCGGCGCCAGCGCGGCAAGCGTCGCATCCGCGCGTTCGACCTCACCCGCCGCGCGCAAGGCTTCCGACAGTTCGAATCGCGCCTCGCTGTTCTCCGAATCGAGGCTGAGCCAGTGCTGATACCGCGTCACGGCCTCGCGCCAGCGGCCGCGGAAGTACGCGCGCTTCGCGTCGGCCTCTGCCGCGAGGACGCGATCGTCCGGATGCGCGGCGCGCAGTGCCGCATACAGACGCTCCGCGTCCCTGAACCGCCCCGCCCATCCCGCAACGCGCGCCTGCTGACGACGGGCATCGACATCGCCGGGTACGAGGGCGAGATACTCGTCGTACGCCGCCACGCCTTCGTCGTGGCGGCCTGCCCACGAGAGGACGTCGGCGCGCAGCCGCAGCGCCGAGACGGCCTCGGGATGCGCAGCCACGGCGTGGTCAGCTGCTGCGAGCGCCTCGAACCATCGCTCCGCCGCCGCGTACAGCCGCGCCGTCGCCAGATCGCGCGAGAGCCGAAGCTCCGCGTCATCGATCGGTGCGCGCAGCCACGACAGCGCGGCCACGAGCACAGGATCGGACGCTGACCTGACGAGCGCGGCCACCCGATCGGCCGTAGCCACGGCCAGCGCCGGCGCCGATGCGGCGGCACTGGCGAACCGTGCGAGCACGTCGTCGAGCTCGTGCGGCGTCCGATCCGCCGCGGTGTTTGCGATGAGCAGATACCACGCTTCGCCCGACAGCGGATCGCGTTCAACGGCACGCGCCGCCACCTCGCGGCTGGCGGCGCGATCGCCCAGCGCGGATGAGACAACCGCCAGCGACGTGAGGATGCCGGCGTGATCGGGAAACCGGCGCACACCGTTCTCGAGCACGATGCGTCTCGCGTTGAGATCCGACGTTGTCGTCGCCCACGCGCGATAGACGTCGGCGGACACGTCGACGCGCGTCGCCAAGGCCGCGAACGCACGTGCACCGGCGGCCTGGCCTTCGACCTCCGTCACCAGCTCCGCGCCGAAGATCGCCGACGAGCCACGCAGGTCGAGGCCGTTCAGCATGGCGAGCGCGTCGGTGGCGCGACCGAGTGTCGAGAGGCTTCGCGCCATCAGCACGCGCCCTTCGGTGGTCAATTGCGCGCGCTCGGTTGGACCACCGAGTACGGCAATCACGTCGTCATGGCGGCCTTCGAAGGCCAGCGCGCGGGCGGCGGTCACGTCGGCGTGACGGTTCCGCGCGAAGCGCGCAGGCAGTGCCAGCACGGCGGCCAGCGTGTCGTCGCCGGGCGACAGGCGCCATGCGAGCTCGGCTTCACGCAGGACGAACGGTACGAAGTCGGGTCGCTCGGCGCGCAGCACGCGCAGCGCGTCGGCTGCGGCACGGAGATTGCCGCTGCCGGCCAGAGCCGTCACGCGCAGATCAGCGGCGCGTCGGACGTCGGCTGCTGCGGGCAGGTTTGCGAGCGCGGCAAGGGCATCGAGCGATCGCCCCTCGGCAAGCGCGACCTCCACATCCACGAACACCGGCGCCGTCTCGTCGAGCTGCGCCAGGTCGCGGCGCGCAGATGCGGCAGAGGGTGAACCGGCCAGCGTCTCGAGCATCGCCACACGCGCGAGCAGATCCTTCGCGGGCGCATCGACAGACGCTTCGTCGGGGCGGGCCCCTGTGCCCGCCCACCCATAAAATCCCGAGGCCACGACGGTGTCCAACGCCGCGGCTGTGCCGCGTGTGGCGTACACGCTGTCGACGAGCGTGAGGGTCGTCGCGGCCGAACGCTCGGACGCGGGTATCGATGCGAGCACCGCGGCGGCTTCGGCTGGACGGCCGAGTGCGGCCAGCGCGCGGCCCTCGAGCGCGCGCCGCACGTGCGGCGACGCGGCATCCGCTGGCACACGCGCCAGCAACGGATCGACCGCCGCCGGCTGGTCGGCCTCGAGCGCGAGCTCCGCGAGCATCAGCAGACGCGAGACCGGCGTCGTGACCGCGTCCATCAGCGGCAACGCCACGCGCCACGCCTCATACGACGCGCCGAGCCCGCGATGCGCGTCCACGAGCGCCTCGCGCGCTGCCGCGTCGTCGGCTCGCTGCTCGACGACAGGCGCGAGCATCGCGGCCGCGCCCCGAAGATCACCGGTCCACAGGCGAAGCTGTCCGCCAAGTCGCTGCAGATCGGGCGTTGCGCGCCGGGCCGCGGGCAGGCGCTCGATCAAGACGAGCGCGTCGACGTGGCGGCCCTCGGCTGTGGTTCGCTCCACCGCACGTTCGATCCAGGTCGCTTCGTCGCGACACGCCGGCGTGTTCAGTGTCTCGATGAGCAGTACGGTTCCGGTCGCACCGTCCAGCCGATCCATCGCGCGCAGCAGTGTCGCGTCACAACCGTCGGACGCCTGCGCGAGCTCGCGAAGGACGATGGCTGCGCGATCGAATCGATTGGTATCGATGAGCGCATCGGCCAGCGTACGCCGATCGGCGCGTGTACCTGCGCCCGCCGAAATCAGACGCTCGAGCCGCGCGATGGCGCCTGCCGTGTCACCCGCTTCGCGCGCCAGCTCCACGTCGCGCCGCCACCATCGTCGCCCGTCCGCGCGTTCGACGAGCGGCTGCAACGCCGTGCGTGCGAGGTCGATGCGGCCCGCACGCCGCCACAACTCGACCAGCATCTCCCGCATCGTCACGTCGTCGGGGTGCGCGCGGAGCCACTCTTCGGCCTCGGCCGCCGCTGTCGCCACCGGCGCGGCGTGCACGACCGCCCGCATGCGGCTCGCCCGCCACGCGTCGTGGCGCTGCACCTCGGCTGCCGGCACTGCCGCCCATGCCTCCGTCGCGCGCGTGTATTGCCCTGACGCCTCCAGCGCCAGCGCGAGCCCCGCGCGATCCGACGGCTCGGCGCCGGCTCGCGTGGTTGCCCTCTCCCACGCCGCGACGGCCGCGGCCGCGCGTCCCTGTCGCACGAGGCTCTCGGCTACGCGGCGATGCCACCACGCACGATCGGCCTCGGTCGCCGCTCCGGCCTCGGCAAACGCCAGCGCCGCGGCTTCATCGCCGGACGCCACAGCCGCCGCAATGGCGCGATCGCGAATCTCGCCGGCCTGCGGACGTTCCGCGAGCAGCTGCCGCGCGATCGGCACCGCGTCAGCGGGCGCAGCATCAGCGACGACCCAGAAGAGCTCGGCGCGCAGCGCGCCATCGAATGGCTGAACCTGCCGGGCGCGTTCGAAGTACTCGCGCGCGGCAACCGCATCACCCGCGTCGCGCTTCACGCGCGCGAGTCCCACAAGGGCTTCGAAACGATCCGGCGACTGGGCCGGCAGGACGACACCCGCGCCGACAACGCACAGGCCAACGACAACGACACGACGGATCATGGCTGGTCGATTCCCGACGACGAGAGCAGAGCGAGATAGATGGCTTCGGCCTCGGCGAACCGGCCGGCACGACGCAGCGCGTCACCGAGTTTCGCGCGCACGCGCCAGTCGTCCGGTGTGACCGTCAGGCGCCGCTCGAGTGCCGTCACTTCGACGTCATGCTGGTCGAACGCAGCAGCCGCGTCGGCAATCGTGTCGAGATGTTTCACCGTGAGTTTCGGGCGATCGAGTGACGTGCGCGCGTGGCGCACGAATGTCTCGGCCGAACCGGCCGTGATGCGCGACAGCGGCTGGCGGAGGAACAGCAGATCGTCGTAGTAGAGCGCGAACGCCGTGCCCTGCAGCACGAGCGCCACGCCGAGCACGAGCACGAAACGCCTGATCATCGAACGCTCCTCATGCCGCGTCCCACCGGCGCAGTCCTTCGATGTCTTCCGACACCTGCTCGCACTCGAACCTCAGGCCCAGCAGCCACGTGTCGAACCCCGGTCGTGAGGGTCGCGATTCCACGCGCGCGGCCACGACGTCGCCACGCCACGTGCGCCCGGGCGCAGACATATCGACGCGCAGCGGCGTGCCGACGGCGACCGGAATCGGCGACACCACGCGCAGGCCCGTGGCGCTCAGGTCCCGCACGGTCGTGACAAAGGTCTCGGTCGGCGTCTCGACGCGCACGGGCACGCGCACGTCCTGCCGCCGCGCGCGGTGCCAGGCACGACGCTCGCGCCAGAGCACGAACCGCCGCCACTGCCGCGCGAGCCACGGCGGCTGCGTCAGCGTCGAGAAGAGATCCGGGATGACGAGACTGAAGATCGAATCGTTGATCACGTCGACGTCCGCGGGCTTCAGATCCACGAACCGGACGCCGTGCCGGTACCAGCGGTCCAGCTGCTGGCCACTGTCGCTGGTGACTTCGCACGTCCAGTCCACGGATCGAACGCCGAAGTGGAACCGAAGCGACAGCCGCCCGCCGGTGGGCAGCGGTTCGGGCCAGAGCAGCGAACATCCACCATCCGAAATGTCGGCGGTCACGCCGAGTGTGCCTTCGGCGTCGGTCTGCAGGCGCTCGACCGCAAAGTTCGCGCGGAAGCGGCTGCCGGCGCGTTGTTCTGGCGGACGCATGCCGAGGCGCAGCACGCCGAACATCAGCGCCATGTTGTAGATCGTCCAGAAGATGGCCATCCCGGCGCCGAAGCGGTCGTCGGACACACCAAAGCCGATCCCCATCAGACTCCACACGATGGCCATGATGCTGAAGCCCAGCAGCACCAGGTGCGGCAGGATCGGCCGCGCGTCCCGCACGCCGTCGCCACGCTTGGCCGTCACCTCGAACTTCGCCGGCTTCCCTCGCCCGAACACCGCGCGTTTCATCGCCCGTACGAGCGTGAAGAACGACACCATGTTGAAGAGCTCGTCCATCAGCAGGCGCCCGCGTCCGCGGCTGACGATGGTGTACGACGTGACGAGCGTAACGAGAAACGTCAGGTAGATCGCGACGAACGTACGATCGAAGTTCACGATCGGAAACGTGCCCGACAGGAGGATCCAGGGCGGCGCCAGATAGTAGATGAGCTTCGGGATCCCGATCGTCCAGTGATAGAGCGATGCCAGGTACGAGATGCGCTGCGCGATCGACAGGCCCGGTGCGGTCAGCGGGTTGATGTACCCCGCGACTTTGAGGTTGCCCTCGGCCCAGCGCAGGCGCTGGGTCTCGAACGACTTCAGGTCGACCGGCGCCAGGCCCGTGACGAGCACCTCGTTGAGATAGATCGACTTCCATCCGTCGGCGTGCAGCACCACGGAGGTGTGCAGATCCTCGGTGACCGTCCCCGTCAGGATGCCGCCATGCGGCTCGAGCGCCGTCCGGCGCAGCACCGCGCCGGTGCCGCAGAAGAACGCCGCGTTCCAATGATCCTTGCCCGGCATCACCAGGTTGAAGAACGCGTCCTGCTCGCCGTACATCCGCTTCTGCTTCCAGCTCACGCGGTGCTGGACGGAATCGAGGTTGTGGTACTGCTGCGGCACCTGCACGAGCGCGACCTTCGGATCGCGGAAGTAGCCGAGCGTGCGCTCGAGGAACTCGGGCCTCGGCACGTGATCGGCGTCGAAGGTGGCAATGAAGTCCGCATCCGTCTGCGCGAACGCGTGGTTCCAGTTGCCGGCCTTCGCGTGCGCGTTGTCGGCGCGCGTCAGGTAGTGGCACCCGAGCTCTTCGGCCAGCCGCCGTACCGCGGGCCGGCGCCCGTCGTCGAGCACCCAGGTCCGGTGCGGATAACGCATGCCAACGGCCGCGCGCAGCGTCTGCCGCAGCAGACTCACATCCTCGTTGTAGGTCGTGACGAACACGTCGACCGTCAGCCCGGGCTCGGCCGCGACGACATCGCGACGCCGGAGTCCCCAGACCTGATGGAAGTAAAGGGCGAGTGAGACGAACCCGTGAAGTTCCGCGAAGTAGACGAGCAGGGAAAACGTTGGTGCGTCGAAGTTGAGCGTGTAGAGGGCTCGATAGACGAGATACGCGGCGTAGCCGGTCAGGGCGATCACGGCCACGGCGCGCTTCAACAACCGCCGCGCCGGCGGATCGATGAACGCAAGGGTGCTGTCTGCGTTGAACGGTCCCGGTTCGGCCGCGTGTGCCACACGCGGATGACCGGCGGATTGCTCGTGGATCATGTCGCTCGAAATCTGTCGCAGCCCGGAGTCACCGGGCTCCCGTGCCGGTACGCGTCCGGCGTTGGGCTGACAGAAATGGCAAGCGACGTACCAGACATGAGTGTCATCGACAGGCCGCAGAACGGACCATGTCGTGGTGCCGACACGGCGAATTCGCGTTGCCTCACTCGTCTCACTTACAGATCTGCAATGGCCAACGACAATCCTGACGCTGCAGGCACACACATGCGTGTCGTGACTGCGTTGTTCTGCACAGCGGGGATGTAATCGTTGCCGGATCGCGCCGCTTCGTTTCGGTTTTGCAGATGGTGGACCGTCAGCCGTCAACCAGCGGCGGTGGCACTGGCCTTGCGTCGCGTATCGTCCATGAACGACGTGCGTACGCCGTGGCAGTTCGACCGGGCCGCGGCCCTCAGACGACTCGACGACGACGAGGCTCTACTCGATGAGATCCTCGTGCAGTTCATCGACGACGTGCCGCACTCGTTGACGGCCATGGAGAGGGCCATCGCACGCGGCGACGGGCCGGCGTTGCGCGATGCGGCGCACTCGCTGAAGGGAGCGGCGGCATATCTGGCCGCCGACGAGTTGTGTGCGTTTGCGCAGTCGCTCGAGGGACTGGGCGCGGCCAGTCAAATCGGCCAGGCACGCGCGGCCTGGCCCCTGTTTGCTGCCAACGCCAACGCGGTGCTGGACGCCCTGCGCCGGGCGGTGCCGAAGGTGTAAACGGCTGCGGGCGGCACGGCTTCGCGGCTGTCGTAGCCAGCGGGCTTCGCGCCCGCCGGATCCGCGGGGCATGAAGCCCCGCGGCTACGACAGACAAAACGCCAACGCCTGTCAGCGCACGTCGTTGCGAATGGCAACCTTGAGGCGCGGCAGGTACTCCTCCCGCTGCCGGAGCTCGCGTCCGGCATCGGCCGGCGTCGCCGGCAGGGCGTCAATCACATCCCGCACGGTCGCCGGCAGATCGGCCACCTGGTTCAGGCTGTACGCCGCGAGCAGTGCGACGAACTCTCCCTGCCGGACCGGATCGCTGTCAGCCACCAGTTGCGCAATCGCGCGGTCGCGATCGGCGGACGCGCCGAACCTCGCCAATCCCTCGGCCGCGGCAATGCGCGGGCCGGGGTCGCTGTCGCCGAGCAGTCGAACGAGATCGGCGCGAACTGCGGCAACGGCGTCCCTGCCGCGAATCACCACGCCGGTGGCTGCCCAGTAGCGGACGGCCGGATCGATGTCGGCCAGCATCGGTCTGATGTCGCTGAGTGGCACACGGGCGTCGGCCGCCTGCCGCGCCATCGTCTGCACGCGTTCGAAGTCGTACCGCGCTCCGTCCTCCCGCAGCGCGTAGGGTGTCGTCCGCGCGTCGCCGTGCAGCATGTACTCGGGCAGCAGACCGATGTCGCGCGTGCGCCGCTGGTGGGCGTCGAGCGCGTCGCGCAGCCGCGCGAGCACGGCGCCATGTTCGAGCGACTCGGCGAGATTCTCCACTTCCCAACGATCGGCCTCGAGGTCGTACAGCTCCTCGTGCGGCTTCGGCTCCCAGAACGCGCGCTGCGTGGCGTTGAGACGGCCTTCGTCGTACATCCGTTTCCAGATCGCGGTCGTCGGCGTCTCGAACATGTAGCCGACATGCTGCCCCCAGGGACGATGGGGCATGTAGTTGCGGATGTAGACGTAGCGGTCGTCGCGCACGCTGCGGCTCAGGTCGTACCGTTCGTCCATGCGCCCGCGGAAGCCGAAGATGAAACCCGGCGCCGGCGCCGTGTGCGTACCGAGGAACGCGCGGCCCTGCATCCACGCCGGCGGCGCGACGCCGGCAAGACTGAGCAGTGTGGGCGCGAAGTCGACGAACGACACCAGGCGCGTGACGTCCGCGCCGGGCACGCGCGCCTCGGCCGGAATCAGGTGCTGATACTTCGGCGGCACGTACACGATGAGCGGCACGCGCAGGCCGGAGTTGTACGGAAAACGCTTGGACCGCGGCATGCCGGAGCCGTGGTCGCCGAAGTACATGACGATGGTGTCGGCGGCCAGGCCGTCGGCTTCGAGCTCGGCGAGCCTCTGACCGACGAACGTGTCCATCTCCGTGATCCGATCGTAGTACTGCGCCCAGTCCTGCCGGACCTCCGGTACGTCGGGCATGTACGCCGGCACCGTGACGCCAGCCGGATCGTGCACCGCCGTGTGCGGGCGCGTGCGGATCTGCGATTCGTGCGTGACCGTGCTGTTGAAGACCGCGAAGAACGGCTGGCCGGACGGCCGGTTCCGGTAGTGTGCCTTGTTCGACTGCTCGTCCCAGACCGTGCCCGTGTTGCCGTAGTTGTAGTCGGACTTCGCGTTGTTCGTCGTGTAGTACCCCGCGTCACGCAGCAGCGCGGGATACAGGCGGATGTCGTCGGGCAGCGGCACGTAGCTGCGCATGTGCTCGCCGCCGGTCGACTCCGGGTACACGCCAAGGATCAGCGCGGTGCGCGACGCGCCGCACACAGGCCCGTTCGACCACACGGTGCGATAGCGGAATCCGCGCTCGGCGAGCCGATCGAGATTCGGCGTCGTGGCGTACGCATCGCCGTACGCACCAAGTTCCGGCCCGTTGTCCTCGCTCGTGATCCAGAGGATGTTCGGGCGCTGCAGCTGCGGCTGCGCGGCCTGCGGCCATGACACCCACGACACGACGCCGGCAGCCGCGAGAGCAGCCGTCAGCACGATTCCCAACAGCGATGACTGGCGCATGACCGCCGATTGTAGCGTGGGCGCCCGCGCCGTCCGCCGCCGTGCAGCCGCGCCGCCCGCAGCCGCGCCGTAGGGGGGTCGGCCCTACGCGTCTCGCATCACGTCCCCGAGATCGCGCACGAACGCGTCGACGTCATCGGGCTGCGTGTCCCAGGCGCACATCAGCCGGCACCCGCCTTCGCCGATGAACGTGTAGAAGCGCCAGTCGCGACGGCGCAACGCCTCGATGGCCGCCGTGGGCAGTTCGACGAACACCGCGTTGGCCTGTCGCGGGAACAGGATGCGCGTGCCGCCGATGGCCGCGATCCCGTCGTGCAGCCGCGCGGCCATGGCGTTGGCGTGCGCGGCGTGACGCAGCCACGCGCCTTCGTCGAGCATCCCGACCCACGGCGCCGACAGGAACCGCATCTTCGAGGCCAGCTGTCCGGCCTGTTTGCAGCGATAGTCGAACTCGCGCGCCAGTTCCGGATTGAAGAAGATGACGGCGTCGCCCACGTGCGTGCCGTTCTTCGTGCCGCCGAAGCACAACACGTCGACGCCCGCCTGCCACGTGATCGCCTTCGGCGCCACGCCGAGCGACGCCACGGCGTTGGCAAACCTCGCGCCGTCCATGTGCATCGTCAGGCCGAGCCGGCGGCACGTGGCCCACAGGGCCTTGATCTCGTCCGGCGTGTAGACGGTGCCAAGCTCGGTGGACTGCGTGAGACTGACCGCGCGCGGCTTCGGATAGTGCACGTCGCCGCGTCGTGTGACGATCTGCTCGACGCCCGCCGGCGTGAGCTTGCCCTCGGCGCCCGACGCCAGCAGGACCTTCGTGCCGTTCGAGAAGAACTCGGGCGCGCCGCACTCGTCGGTTTCGACGTGCGCGGTCTGGTGACAGATGATGCTGTGGTACGACTGGCACATCGACGCGAGCGACAGCGAATTGGCGGCCGTGCCGTTGAAGACGAAGAACACCTCGCAGTGCGTCTCGAAGGTGTCGCGGATGAGATCGGCCGCCCTCGCCGTCCACTCGTCGTCTCCGTACGCGGGACAATGATCGCGATTGGCCGCCTCGAGCGCGTGCCACGCTTCTGGACAGATGCCCGCGTAGTTGTCGGAAGCAAACTGTCGGGGCCGGGACGAGGGAGTCGGCGTCGCTCTCATAACGCGCAAGTGTAGAGCCTTCCAGCCTCCTCCAAGGTAGAATCCCCGCCAACGAGGATCCCGATGTCACGACGTCCCTTCCGCCTGGCCGGCGCTCCGCTGGCCGCGGCCGTTGCTGTTGTCCTGTTGCTGTCACTCTTCGCGCCGATCGCGCTCGGCGACGCCACGCTGTCGGCGCAGGGCGCGCCGTCCGATCGCGTGGCGCGGCTCGACCGCTTCCTCCAGTCCTACGTCGACGAGAACCGCGTCGCGGGCCTGGTGGCCGTCGTGCTCCAGGACGGACAGACGGTGTACGAGAAGGCGCTGGGCTGGCGCGATCGCGAGGCGAACGATCCGATGCGCGTCGATTCGATCTTCCGTATCGCCTCGCAGTCGAAGGCCATCACGAGCGCGGCCGTCATGATGCTCGTCGAGGAGGGCCAGGTCCGCCTCGCCGAACCGGTGAGCCGCTTCATCCCGGCCTTTGCAAAGACCACCGTGGCCGAACGCCGCGCCGATGGCGGCGTGGATATCGTGCCGGCGCGCCGGCAGATCCAGATCCGCGACCTGCTGACGCACACGTCCGGCATGTCGTACGGCACCGAACCGCACATCGCCAAGCTGTACGAAGAGAAAGGGCTCGGACCGGCGGCCGGCATCGGCTGGTATTTCGCCGACAAGTCGGAGCCGATCTGCGCGTCGATCGAACGGCTGGCCACGCTGCCGTTCATCTCGCACCCCGGCGAGGCCTACGTCTACGGCTACAACACCGACGTGCTCGGCTGCGTCGTCGAGCGGGCCTCGGGCATGACGCTCGACGCGTTCGTCCGCGAGCGATTCACGGCGCCGCTCGGCATGACCGACACGCACTTCTTCCTGCCGGTGGACCAGCGCGGGAGGCTCGCCGTCGTGTACGGCAACGGCGCCGACGGACGCTACACGCGCGCCGAAGATGGACCGCGCGGGCAGGGCGCGTATGTCGACGGGCCGCGTGCGAGTTTCTCGGGCGGTGCGGGTCTCGTGTCGACCGCGCACGACTACGCGCGCTTCCTCGAGATGATCCGCCGCGGCGGCACGCACAACGGACAGCGCCTGCTCAGCGCGCGCGCTGTCGGCCTGATGACCACCAACCAGCTCGGCAATCTGCGGCCGACCGGCGGGCTCGGCTACGGCTACGGATTCGAGACCACCGATCGCTTCGGCGCCAACGAACTCGATCCCGTCGGCGCATTCGGCTGGGGCGGCGCGTACGGATCGATCTATCGCGTCGATCCCGAATCGAAAATCGTGATGGTGCTGATGTTCCAGCTCATCCCGAACACCACCGACCTGCGCCAGAA
>CAZVHY010000025.1:22441-24592 GCA_964627115.1 uncultured Solibacteraceae bacterium
CAGCCTCCCCGCCTCCCAGCCTTCTCCTACTGCAGCTTCACATCCTGCACCGTCGTCTGTCCTTCGGTCAGCGTCACCTTGATGGCGCCGGGTACGACCTGCTCGAGGAACTCCGGCGTGAACCACTCCTGGGGATCGAAGCGCGTCAGCGCGGCGAAGTAATAGTCGCCGGGTGGCAGGCCGGTGATCGTGAAACGGCCGTCGCTGGCCGGACGCGTGGGTGCGCGCAGCCAGCGCGATCCCTGGCGCCAGTATTCGGGATTGGTGCCGAAGGCGATGACCGAGAACTCGGGTACCGGACGGCCCTGCTGATCGAGCAGCGTCCCGGTCAGCTCGGTTTTGCGATCGGTGAAGATCACCTCGATCGGCGGCATGGGCGCGGCGGGCGTGACCTCGATGTCCTCGTCGAGAATGTTTCTGCCGCCAGCCATCGCCGACTTCACGACCCATGCGGGGCTGACCGGCGACATGCCGGGCAGGTTCACCGCCAGCTGATAACGTCCCGGCATCAGCGAGGGCAGCGTGAACGTGCCGTCGGCCGCGCCAGCGGCGTTTCCGGAGGAGAGCGTGAGCGGGCCACCGGGCGGTGGCCGCAGGAGGACGTTCACGCGGCTGGGATCGGGCGGCGGCGTTCCGGCTGTGGATTCGAACACGACACGCCCCGTGGCCGTGAGCGCCGGCTGCAGCGTGAGATTCACGCCGGTCTGATCGGCGCTGCCGACGAAGACGTCCTGCTGCGCCCACAGATCCGTCACCGGCGCCCCGGGGACTGGAAGGTTCGCGGGCACACCCGCAGGCCGAACGGGCGTCGGATCGCTCGCCGCTCTCGCGGTCAGCGTATATTCGCCCGGTTCGAGTGCATCGACGGTGAACGAACCATCGTTGCGCACCATAACGGGCCGGACGCCGAAGCCGAGCGGGTTGTCGGCCGGCGCCAGCTTCGGAATCGCCAGCACCTGTCCCGCCACGAGAGGACCGTCGGGTCGTGTCACACGTCCGCTGACGCTGTAGGTCGAGGCGAGTGGCACGACGATGTCAATGCCCGTTTTCTCTTCGCCGATGCCGAAGGTCATGAACGTGGCCGCGGCCGGATTGGTGACCCCTGGATAGAAGACGCCGACCTGACGCGTGGGACGAGGCTTCGGTGGTGCAGGCAGCGGCGCCGCGCCGGCGCCACCTGGCCGTGTCTGCCGTTCGAGCGCCCACTTCAACTCTTCGGCACTTGGCGTTCGCAACGTCGCGCCCACCAGACCGGACAACACGCGCACGGCCACGGTCCACTCGCCCGGCTCGAACCCATAGAAGCGATACACCCCACGCTCGTCGGTGGAACGCGCGCCGGCCGTGCTCTGGCGATACGTGAGCTTGCCGCCGATCGTCACGCGCTCGAACACCGTGACGGACGCGGCGGGCACCGGCCGTCCCTCCTCGTCGACGACGCGGCCCGTCACCACGCTGCCACGCAGCATCGTGCCGGCCAGGTCCGTGATCCGCTGACCGTCGGCAAGCGCAATCGTCAGTCCCTGCGCGCGCACCGTTTCCGCGCCGTACATCGTGGCCGCGTACGACGCCTTGCTGAAACGCAGCGTGTAGCGGCCGGCCGGCAGTCCGCTGAACTCGAATCGTCCCTGATCGTCGGTCACGACCATGCGGCGCGTGACGTTGGCCGAGGCCAGCGCCACCATCGCGCGCCGCACCGGCGTGTTCTCGTCGCCGCGGTGCACGACGCGGCCGGCGATGACACCTGTGCCAACCGATTCCGCCCCTGCACGCGCGCCGACGATGCCGGGATCGCGCGGCGGCGGCTGCTGCGCAGCGACCACGACAACGGCGGCCATGACGGCCGTGAACCCGATGACAACAGCACGAAGCGTCGGCTGGATACGCATGGCAATCGCCTCAACGCACACGGGTGATGGTGAGCGACACACGCGCCTGCTGCGCGTCGCCGACCGACACCGGCGTGGCGATGCGCGCCAGCGCGTCGATGTCGGCAGGATCCTGCAGATCGACGGACGAGTCGGCGGTGACGGCCGCGGCCAGGTACTCGCCGGGCGCCAGGTTCTGGATCTCGAACGTGCCGTTGGCCATCACGTCGGCGCGACGTGCGCGCCGCGGCACCATGCCCGTCTCGATCCACTCGCGGTGATC
>CAZVHY010000025.1:24692-28572 GCA_964627115.1 uncultured Solibacteraceae bacterium
CCCGCCAGCGACTGCCCATCGGCGCGCGTCAGTGCGACCAGCGAACGCGCGATATCGGCCGGCAACGGCGGCTTCGTGCGGCCGACGTATTCGATGCGACCGGACACGGTGGCGCCGGTCATCACGTTCATGACGAGCCCCTCGATGTCGCGGTCGTTCACGGCAAGACGCAGTTCTCCGCTGAGCGTCGTGGGATCGGTCGCAGCAGGCCCACCACCATCCATCATCATCATCGCGCCATCACCGGCCCGTACGACCGTTGGGCCCGACGGCCCCGCGTCCTGCGCCACGCGCAGCACGTACTCGCCGGCCGTCGCGCCGATGATGGTGAACCGTCCCGCGCCGTCAGTGGACGTCGACACACTGAAGAGCCCACCGTCGGCGGCCAGTTGCGACGTGTAGGCCGGCACGAGACGCACGGTCGCGTTCGGCACGGGCCCGGCCGGCCCGACGATCAGCCCGCCAATCGAGAACGACGGCAGGAGTGTCGTGTGCACGTCCACACCCGCGCGTTCTTCACCCGATCCGAGCGTAACGATGGTGGCCGACGACGGATCGAGCGCCGCAGGATGGAACGTACTGGCGTACACGGCAAACCGTTCACCGCCAGCCGGCGCCGGCGTCAGCGCACGACCGTAGTCGGCCGCCACACGCTGGTTGCCGACAGTCAGGCCACCAGCCGCGGCGGCATTGCCACCGGGCATCGGACGATTGGCCGGACTGCCCGCGTCGATCGACGCCAGATAGCTGTCGGCCGCACTGGCCGGCATCGTGGTGAGCATCGACGGCACGAGGACGAGATAGTCGCCGGGCATCACAGTGCCGAAGCGATACATGCCGCGATCGTCGGTCTGAACGGCCCCAGCCATCGTGAAGCCGGGACGCCCGCGCACCATCGCGCGGCGCAGCAGCCGTACCCCCACTTCCACCACGGGATCGCCACGCTCGTCGCGCACGATGCCGGACACGGCGGCGGCCTTCCACACGGGGATCTCGATGTCGGTTCGCGTGTCCGCGTTGCCAAGTCTGATGGTGCCCGGCGCGCCTTCCGGGCTGCGGCTGCCGTGCGCGCCGCGCAGATAACCCGCAGCCTGGACCGACAGGCTGTAGCGGCCCTCTGCGAGATCGCGGAAGAGGAAGCGGCCGTCGCTATCGGTGGCCGCAAGCGGCTGTCCCGCCGGGCTCGTCATGATGACCGTGGCTCCGACCGGCGCCATGGTTGGTGACGCACCACCGAGGGAGACGAGTGCACCGGCGACCGGTTGGCCGGTGCTGCCGTCGACCACGCGGCCGGTGATGAGGCCGTCGCCCGACGCCTGTGGCGGCGGCGGTGCACCGCCTATCCCGCCGGAGACGACGATGGTCTGCGATGCACGCGCGGCAGGCCCGATCGACCACACCGCGATGGCGGCAACGAGCAGAACACGCAGGGCGCGCTGCATGGCCTCACCTCCATGTATGCGAGACGAATAGATGTCGGGGAGCATAGCAGGAAAGGCGGGGGGAGGTGCGAAGGTGCGAGGTGCGAAGTGCCAAGGTGCGCGTGAT
Organism: uncultured Solibacteraceae bacterium; assembly: GCA_964627115.1. Lineage (GTDB taxonomy): Bacteria > Acidobacteriota > Vicinamibacteria > Vicinamibacterales > SCN-69-37 > SCN-69-37. Next base: position 26,241 of record CAZVHY010000025.1, read on the forward strand.
CTGCACCATGGCACCGTGGCACCTCGCACCTTGGCACCTTCGCCCCTTGGCCCCCTCGCCCCCTATTGAACTTCGCGTAGAATCCTGGCCAACCTCATGACTCAACGCCTGATCCCCGCTGCCTCCGCTGCCGCGCTGCTGGCGCTCGTGTTGCCCGTGCCGGCTGACGCGCAACTCGTCATCTCCGCCAACGACGGCAAGGCCGTGCTGGTGAAGGGCGTCAATACCGTACCGGCTCCACCGGCGCCAGACACGGTCACCATTCTCGACGCGAGCGTGAGTCCGCCGCGCGTGGTCAGCGAACTGCCGGTGCCGAACTCGGTCATCGGTCCGCCGCAGAACGTGGCCATTGCGCCCGACGGCTCGATCGCCGTCATCACATCGTCGACGAGGGTCGATCCAGCCGATGCGTCGCGCACGGTGAACGACGACCGCGTCACGGTGATCGATCTCCGCGCCACGCCGGCAACGGTGGTGACGACGCTGCGGGCTGGCGCCATGGCGTCGGGCGCGTCGTTCAGTCCAGACGGGCGGCTGCTGCTCGTGGCGAATCGGGGCGAGGGGACGATTTCGATCTTCACGGTGGCGGGCCAGACACTCACGCCCGCGGGAACGGTCGATCTCGGCGCGCCCGAGTCGGGGCCGAGTCACGTGGCGTTCAGGCCGGATGGGCGCATGGCGCTCGTCACGCGCAACAACGATCACCTCGTGTCGGTGCTCGCCGTCGACGGCACGCGCGTCTCGCTCACCGGGCACAACATCGTGGCGGGCCTGAAGCCGTACGCCATCGACATCACGCCGGACGGACGGCTGGCGCTCACCGGCAATACGGGAAGCGGGGCCACGGGCAGCGTCGACACCGTCGCGGTCATCGACCTGACGCTCGACGTGCCGCGCACGGTCGACTACGTCACGGTCGGCGTGACGCCGGAATCGCTCGGCATCTCACCTGACGGGCGATTCGTGGCGGTGACGGTCATGAACGGCACGAACGCCGTCCCCGGCACGCCGATCTACCACGACTTCGGGCGTCTGCGGATCTATGCGATTGGCGATCGAACGCTGACGCCGGTGACCGAAGCACGCATCGGCAACTGGTGTCAGGGTGTCATGTGGCCGAGCGCGTCGACGGTGCTCGCGCAGTGCATGACGGAGCGCGAGATTCAGGCGTTCAGGTTTGACGGGAAGGTACTGACGCCCGCCGGGGCCGTGAAGGTCAACGGCGCACCGGCGGGGATGGGGATGAAGAGATAGCTGGGGAGCGTGGGAGCGTGGAAGCGTGGAAGCGTGGGAGTTGGGAAGCGTGAGAGCCTCCCCTGCTTCCACGCTCCCCAGCTCCCACGCTTCTTCTACCGTCTCGTTGCCGTGAACGAGCCGCCGCCGGCGATCGTGCCCGTGATCGCGCCGCCGTTGACGCGGCCGGTGAACGTGCGGTTGCCGGCCGTGAAGGAGATCTCCTCGCCGTTCATCTTGCCGCTGATCGACGTCGTGCCGAGCGAGCCCGACAGCATCTGGAACGTCTGCGCGATCGTCAGCGTCTCATTGCCGATCTGCCAGGTCCCGCCGACCTTCGCCGGCACGATCCAGAGCAGCGCCGTGCACCAGCTCGCGCAGCCTTCGGTGACGCGCTCGGACTGATCCTCTTCCCACTCGCCCATCGTGAACGAGTTCGAGACGATGCGCGTGCCGGGGCGCAGGTCGAGGATGGTCGGCCGCAGCTTCAGGTTGATGTCCGGCAGCAGGAACATCGTAATGACGGTGGCCTTCGACAGATCGGTTTCGAACAGGTCGGCGCGTTCGAAGCTCGCGAGCTGCGTCACGCCCGCCTCGCGCGCGCGGCGCTGCGAGAGCGCCACCATGTCGGGGTTGTACTCGATGCCCTGCGCGCGCACGCCGCGTCTGGCCGCGGCAATGACCGTCTTGCCGTCGCCCGACCCGAGGTCCATCAGAAAGTCGCTCGGCGTGACCTTCGCCATGTCGAGCATCTTCTCCACGAGCGCGTCGGGCGTGGGCACCCAGACGACGTCCTTGCCGGCCTGCCCCACCTGGGGCTCGAACGGCTCCTGCGCGGCTGCCGCGCCTGCTCCTGCCAGCGCCAGGCACACCGCCAGCACGGCCCTACGAACGAATACGAATCGATTCATCGTGACTAGTCCCCCCGGCACAGGCCGGCCATGAGTCTGCGAACGGTCCATTGTAATGGGACGGCGGGTTGGCCCGCTCGACGGGGCCGCCGCCGCTGCCCACGTGATCACCCGATGCGCCAGAGGAGCGACGCCACGTAGAACGCCACGGTCGATACCGTGACGGTCGTCGCAACATCCGAACGCGG
>CAZVHY010000026.1:0-1532 GCA_964627115.1 uncultured Solibacteraceae bacterium
CGTCAGGCCCCGGCCGGCGTACACTGAGCGTTCACCCGCGGCGATTGCCGCTCGTCAGGTCAGGAGTTGTCGTCATGAGTACGCGCCGTCTGGTTTCGTGTGTCATCGCCGGTGTGTGCGCCGCGATCCTTATTGGTGGCCATCGGCCGAACGTGTTCGCGCAGGGGCCCGCGCCGGCCCTTGGCACGAGCGCCAGTCTGAACGGCCTGCTCGTGTCCGCGCTCGTGTTCCTGGCGGTTGACGCGGACGGCGACGGCGCGGTGACCCGTGACGAGTGGACGACCGGCGCGCGCGAACTGTTGGCGTCCGCCGATGTGACGGGCGCGGGATCGGTGACGCGCGAGCAGCTCGAGTCGGCCGTGAATGCGGCGCTGCCCATCTCCGGCCTCGCGGCCGTGTTCAACATGGGCGGCGGGCCCCAGCCAGAGACCGCTCATCCGGCCACGGTGGAGCGCATGATGGCCGCGCTCCCCGACGCGGCGCCGGCCAGGCCTGCGAGTCCGCGCCGCGTACTGGTGCTCGCGCGCGCCGCGGGCTTCGTGCACTCGTCGATTCCGCTGGCCGCGAAGACCATCGAAGCGCTCGGCACGAAGACCGGTGCGTGGACGACGACGATTTCCTACGATGCGGCCGCCATCACGGCAGAGAACCTGAAGCAGTACGACGCGGTGTTCCTGGCCAGCACGACCGGCGCGTTTCTCGATGAACCCGGGAACGATGCGGTGACCAATGCGCGTCGCCAGGCGCTCCTCGACTTCGTGCGTGGCGGCAAGGGACTCGCCGGCATCCACGCGGCCTCCGACTCGTATCACGTCGACAAGGCGCCACCGGCCGGTGGCGGTGTGGCGAGCCTGATGGGCGGATTTTCGGCCGGCGCCACACTCGCGCCCGTGATGCTGATGCAGGGCGATCGCAACGGCGACCAGCGGCTGGATCGCGCGGAGATGGACGCCCTCGTCGACGGCTGGTTCCGGACGCTCGATGCCAGCGGCGCAGGACGGCTCCTGCAGTCGGACGTGGCGTTCCTGGCGCTCATGATTCCGCAGCCGGCGGGCGCGGCGGCGCCGCCCGTGCCGCAGGGGCCGGACACGCAGATCGGCACGTGGCCCGACTTCAATCGCATGATTGGCGGCTACTTCAAGTATCACTGGCTCGACCCGCAGAAAATCACGGTGAAGATCGACGATCCGAAGAGTCCGTTGACCGCGATGTTCAAGGGACAGGCGTTCGACGTTCACGACGAGATCTACACGATGGCGGCCGATTCGTGGTCGCGCCGGAACGTACGCGTACTGACGAGCATCGACTACGACAGGATGAGTCCGGAAGACCGTGCGCTCGAAGAGCATCCGCGGGCCGATCGCGACCACGGCATCAGCTGGATCCGCCGCGACGGTCAGGGCCGCGTGTTCTATCTCTCGCTGGGCCACAGCGAGCGCATCTATGCCGATCGTCCGATCCTCGAGCACCTGCTGGCCGGCGTGCAGTACGCGCTGGGCGATCTCGCGGCCGACGATACGCCGCGATAGCCG
>CAZVHY010000026.1:1632-12436 GCA_964627115.1 uncultured Solibacteraceae bacterium
TCGCCGCCGAGCAGCGTGAGCACCTCGCCGGTGATGTAGCTCGAATCCGCGTTGGACGCGAAGAAGACGTACGCGGGCGCCACTTCCTCGGGCTGCGCCGGACGTTTCATCGGCGTCTTGCTGCCGAACGCCGCCACGTCTTCGGGGTCTTTGTCGGACGGGTTGAGCGGTGTCCAGACGGGCCCGGGTGCCACGCAGTTGACGCGGATGCCACGCGGCACGAGATTCTGCGCGAGCGCCTTCGTGAACGCATGAATCGCGCCCTTGGTCGCCGAATAGTCGAGCAGCGCGGCGCTTCCCTCGAGCCCGGTGATCGATCCGGTGTTGATGATGACGCCGCCTTTCGGCAGGTGCGGCAGTGCGGCGCGCGTCGTGCGGTACATCGCCAGGATGTTGACGGCGAACGTGTGCGCCACCTGCTCGTCCGGGAGTTCCTCGAGTGTGTCGCGATGCTGCTGATACGCCGCGTTGTTGACGAGGATGTCGAGGCGTCCGAAGTGACGGATCGTGTCGTCCACGATGCGCGTGCACACGCCGGGATCGGCGAGACTGCCCGGCAGAAGCAGGGCCGCCTGGCCCGCACGTTCTATGTCGTCACGTGTGACTTCGGCGTCACGGACTTCTTCGGGCAGATGGCTGATGGCGACATCCGCGCCCTCGCGCGCGAACATGACGGCTACCGCGCGCCCGATGCCGGAGTCGCCGCCGGTGATGAGCGCCACCTTGCTGCGGAGTTTTGCGGCTGGACGATAGTCGGGCGCTTCGTACCTCGGCAGCGGCGTCAGTTCGGATTCGATCCCCGGCTTGGGATGATGTTGCGGAGGGAACGGCGGTTTCGGTTGGTGTCGAGACATGACGTGCTCCTTGTCTTCATATGCGCAGCGACGTGCGCAGCACCTCGGCGACGCTCCGCGCCTGCGCCACGCAGCCACGCCGTGAGGCCCCGGAGGCGACGAGGTCGGTGATCAAGGTTTCAGGACGACCTTCGTGCAGTTGTCGGCCTTGTCGAGGAACATGCGATAGGCCGCGGGAGCCTGGTCGAGCGCAACGGTGTGGCTGATCACGAACGATGGGTCGATCGCGTCACGTTCGATCATGTCGAGCAGGCGCGGCAGATAGCGATGCACGTGCGTCTGGCCCATCTTGAACGTCAGGCCCTTTGCGAAGGCCGCCCCCATGGGGACCTTGTCGAGATAGCCGCCGTATACGCCGGGAACGGACACGACGCCGCCCTTGCCGCACGCCTGAATCGCCTGACGCAGCACGTCGAGACGGTCGGTGGCGAGGCGCATGGTCGTCTTCGCCTTGTCGTAGTACGCACCGATCGACCCACTGCCGTGCGCTTCGAGTCCGACGGCGTCGATGCAACTGTCCGGCCCCCGGCCGCCCGTCCTCGTTCGCAGCGTGTCGAGCACGTCGTCGTGCTCGAAGTTGATGGTCTCGGCGTGGCAGAGCGTGCGGGCCATCTCGAGCCGATGTTCGAGGCGGTCGATCGCGATGACACGTGCCGCGCCGAGTGCGTACGCGCTCTGAATCGTCAACAGTCCCACGGGACCACATCCCCACACGGCCACAACGTCACCGGGACCGATGTCCGCGTTTTCCGCGGCCATGTAGCCCGTGGGGAAGATGTCCGACAGGAAGAGGACGCGTTCGTCGGGCAGCGACGGCGGCACTTTGATCGGGCCGACGTCCGCGTATGGCACACGGACGTACTCGGCTTGTCCACCCGCGTAGCCGCCGTAGATGTGCGAATACCCGAACAGTCCGCTGCCCGAGTATCCGTACAACTTCTCGGCCATCCACGCGTTCGGGTTCGAGTTGTCGCAGAGCGCCCAGCGTGTGCGGCGGCACGGCTCGCAGCCGCCACACGCGATGGTGAACGGGACGACGACGCGATCGCCAACGGCGAGCGTCGAGACATCGGCTCCCACCTCGACGACTTCGCCCATGAACTCGTGACCGAGAATGTCGCCGGCGACGAGGGTAGGAATGACGCCGTTGTAGAGATGGAGATCCGAGCCGCAGATGGCGGTCGACGTCACGCGCACGATCGCGTCACGCGGGTTGAGGATCGCCGGGTCGGGTACCGACTCGACGCGCACGTCGTGTGTGCCGCGCCAGCAGAGCGCTTTCATGCGTCCACCAGCCGCGAGAGATTGACGGCACGCCGGCGGCCCGTGGCCTGCCGTTGGACGGTCGGCACCTCGCCGGTCTCGAGCAGCGCTTTCAGGCGTCTGAGATCCTCGCGAAGCCGCGATGCCGGCGAACGGCCGAGAAGTGCGGCCACGGCGGCGCCCGCCTTGCCGCCCGGCGGGTCGTACTGCAGCGTGACGGTCAGTTCCGTCGCCGCATCACCGCGCGGCCGGACCCGCACGGATCCCGCCGACGCGACGTCGGCGCCACGCAGCGTGCGCCACGCGACGAGTTCATCGTCGATGACGTTGATGAGCTCACTTTCGAACGTCAGCTGGACGCCGCCCGGGCCGCGCACCGTCCAGCGCGATCGGTGGTCGTCGAGCACGTCGACACGTTCGACGTCGCGCATGAAGCGCGGCGCGTTGGTGGGATCGCGCCACAACGGGAACACGTCAGCGACGGGCCGCCCGATCGTGATCGACTCGGTGACGTTCACGCCGCGACTGCCGGCAAGCGCGCGTTTCGTGTCGTCACGCCGCCGCTCGCGCCCCATCGCGTCGTTGAGCGGACAATAGCCGGTCAGGCCCCGACCGAGCAGGCTCGCACCAAGTGTGGCCGCCGTTTTTTCGAGGCCGGAGCGTGACGTGCGGCGTTGCGCCGCCCATACGATCAGCGCGAGGCCCGCGGCCACGGACGCCGTGCGTTCGAGCGTTCCGACATTGCGATGGAATGCCATCTCGTTCTCCGAATGAATGAGGCTGGGGGCAATGCGGGGAGGCTCGACGTGCAATTGCAAGAAGTGAACCGCCGCGGACGCATTTCGGGCCGCGACGGTACCCTCCACGCGCGTTCCACTTTGGGCAGTGACCTGCTCACAGCCGGTCGCGTGCGCCGACTTCGCCGCTGTGCTTCGCGCAGTGCGCACAGCAATAAATGACGCCGTCGGCTTCGATGCCGTGGCCGATGACGCGGCATTGGCAATGCGCGCACGTGGGCGCCATTGCCTGAATCGCACACTCGAAGCTGTCGAACGTGCCGGTCCTGCCGACGCCGAGAATCCGGAACGTTTTGTCGTAGTCGTTGCCGCACACATCACATTTCGCCATGGCTGGCTCCCTTCTCTCGCAGGCATCGGCAGTTCGGACCGCGCCCGCGTCGGTGGCACGAGCCGCGCGAACGGAAAGGGGAGCCGGCGATCGCACGGCAGCGTGGCGTGTGGGCGGAGCCGATGCACGAGACGTTCCCTGCAGAGAGGGCGCGTCCCGTCACCTGCGAGGGACGTGTGGTGGCGTCGAGTCAGGCCTGCAGGCGCAGGCGGCCGAACGCGTCGGGGACGTGGAAGTTCGGCTGACCCGTGGGACGCCAGAGGTGCAGCGTCCGCCGATCCCGGCCCGAGAGCCGGAAGAGGCCGAGACGCAGTTCGCGCCCCGGCGCCGGCGGCTGCGTGTCGATGGCGGCGAACGGGATGCACATTTCGCCGTGCCACGTGCGCGTCGTCTCGTCGATGTACGCCTTGACGACGACGCCCGAGCTCCAGCGGAGGGCCTGGTCGATGTCCCGGTGGTCGAGATCGATGGCCAGGTCGACCCACTCTCCGCGCGGCGACACCTGGAACTCCTTGTAGATGCCGATGCGGTCGGTCTCAGCGCCGATGAACGCCTCGGCCACATCCCAGTTCCACAAGTGCGGTGTCTTGCGCGTCACGTCGACGTCGGGGCGCAGCGTGAGCGTGTCGTACGGGCAGTCGTACCGCAGGTAGAGCGCGCGTGTCGTCCATCGGGAACGGACGATGGTTGGAGCACCGGGCAGCGAATCGCCGTTGAACGTGCGGCCGATGGTGACGTGCGGCAGGTCACACCAGATCGCGGCCTGTGGTTCGGCCGTCAGCTCGAAGTCGCGATCGGTACGCACACTGACGAGGACGTCTGCAGGATCGGGCGGCGACACGGTCGTGCAGGATACACGTTCCCGATGACGGTGTGCCGCTGGCACGCGCGGCGCCCGTCAGCGCAGGATGTCGGCGGGATCGATCTGCGCGACGGCCGGTGTGCCCGGCCGGCCGGGCGTCGACGTCTGGAAGCCGACCGACGATCGGCGTTCTTCGAAGAGGTCCGCGATGCAGAGCCGCAGGTTGTTCGGGTTGGTCGCGTAGCTCATGCCCATGTCGAGATCGATCGTGCCGGCGCGGATCAGCCGTTCGATCTCGCCGTCGAAGTGCTGCATGCCGTCCTCGGCGCCGTCGCGCATCGCGTCGAGCAGCGTCTTGCCTTCCTTTTCACCGTGCTCGACGTACTCGCGCGTACGCAGCGTGGCTTTCAGGATCTCGATGATGGCCACGCGGCCCGTGTTGTCGGCGCGCGGCAGCAGACGCTGGGACAGGATGTACTGGAGTGCTTTGGCCAGCCGTGTACGGATGGTCTGCTGATCGCCGAGCGGGAAGGTGCCGACGATGCGTTCGACGGTCTTCGCGGCATCGATGGTGTGCAGCGTCGACAGCACGAGGTGTCCCGTTTCCGACGCTTCGATGGCGGTTTCGATCGTCTCGCGGTCGCGCATCTCGCCGACGAGGATGACCTTGGGGGCCTGCCGGAGGGCGGCGCGGAGCGAGAGCCCGAACGTCGGTGTGTCGCTGTGCAGCTCGCGCTGATGGATCGTGGCCTTCTTGTGCGTGTGCAGGAACTCGATCGGGTCCTCGATGGTGAGGATGTGGATGGCCCGGGTTTCGTTCATGCGGTCGATGATCGCGGCCAGCGTCGACGACTTGCCCGATCCGGTCGGACCGGTGACGAGGACGATGCCGTTGCGCAGACCGGCAATGGCGCCGATCTGCGGAGGCAGGCCGAGGTCGTCGAACGTCGGGATGCGCGAGGGGATCACGCGCATGACGATCGCGTGCGCGCTCCGCTGCCGGAACACGTTCACGCGGAACCGCGTGTCGCCCGATGCGAACGACAGGTCCGCCGATCCATCCCGCTCGATCTGCTGGCGCGCAACCGGGCTCTGGGCGAGCAGAACGGTGGCCAGCACGCGCGTGTGGTCGGCCGAGAGCCGTTCGAGCCCCGGGTACCGCACTTCGACCAGCTCACCGTTGCTCTCGATCTGAGGCGCGCGGCCCGGCGAGAAGAGGAGGTCGCTGACCGACGACCGTGTCTTCAGCATCACGTCAATCAGGTGGTCGAGGGAACTGCGGACGACGGCGTGGTTCGGGAGTTCGGCGGTCATGGCTCTCGATGAGCGGACAGCACGAGACGTACCAGCACGACGCCGTGGTTCCCCGGTGCCCCAGCCCCGCCGGATTGGCGCAATGTTCCACGCTTCGCGCCGCGGCCGCACGGATTGGCGCCGATGGCACGCTGTCGATTGTCGTCGTCGAGATGCAGGAACGTGATCGGGGGGACGAAGGTGCGAGGGTGCCACGGTGCGAGGTGCCACGGTGCGAGGTGCGAGGGTGCGAGGGTGCCACGGTGCGAGGTGCCAGGGTGCGAGGGTGCGAGGTGCGAGGGTGCCAAGGTGCGAGGTGCGAGGGTGCCAAGGTGCGAGACCGTGCGACGGTGCCACGCGCGCACGGTAAAGGCGCCAACGCCCCTTGGCACCTCGCACCTCGCACCTCGCACCCTCGCACCTTGGCACCCTCGCACCGTGGCACCTTGGCACCCTCGCACCTCGCACCCTGGCACCCTCGCACCCTGGCACCTACAGTCCCCTCCTCCCCTGCCGATTGCCCTTCGGGGAGTTCGGTCCCATGCCTCGTCGCACGTCACACGTCACGGTTCTGCTCGTTGTTGCCTCGGCCGCGCTGTCGGCGTCCTGGCCGGCCTTCGGCCAGATCCCGGCCGCCGCGCCGCGCCGCGTGGACGTGAGCGCGCCGGCGGCGCGAGTGGTCGACGTGGCGAACGACGCGCGCACCGGACGTGTGCGGGGGACGACGACCGATGCGTCGGATGGCGTGCTTCCCGGCGTCTCGGTGGTCGCGACAACGGTCGACGGCCGTCCTCTGGCGTCGGCCACGACCGACGCGCGCGGCGAGTTCGTCTTCGGCGGTCTCGCGGCAGGGCCCGTCGTGTTGTCTTTTTCGCTCGACGGTTTTGCGCCGGCGCGTGCGACCGTCCACGTGGAGGCGGACGGGCCGGGCCGGCCGGCCGGTGAGCGGATGGTGCAGCAGCTCGAGCTGCTGGCGCTCACCGAACGGGTCACGGTCCGCGCCGATCCCCCGCCTCCGCCCCCTCCGCCGAAGCCATCGATTGTCCCGCTGCCGGAGCACGATCAGGCGTCGGTCTGCGGGCCCGCGAAGGCCGACGCGCCGGTGCCGGCGTTCGGGACCGTTCGATCGCGCGACGATGACGAATCGAAGGTGCTGTTCGCGACAGGTGATGCGCTGCTGATCGACGGCGGCCGCGCGACCGGACTCGACGTTGGCCAGAACTTCGTCGTGCGCCGGCGGTTTCCGACCGCGTTGCGGTACGGACGCAACCGGAGCCTGGTTGTCATGGGCGAGCATTCGTCGGGCCTGCTGCAGATCGTGGCCGTCGAGGACGACGTGGCCACGGCGGTGGTCGTCTACGCCTGCGACGAGATCATGCGCGGCGACTATCTCGCGTCGTTCGAGCCGGAGCCGTTGCGGACGCCCGATCCGGCCGCACCGCCCATCTACGAGGACGCGGCGCGGCTGCTGTTCGCCGACGTGGGACAGCCGCTCGGCGTGACGGGCCGGATGATGATTCTCGATCGCGGCGCCCGGCACGACGTCCGCGTGGGCCAGCGCCTGACGCTGTTCCGCCGGTCGCGATTCGGCGACGGGCGGCCGCTCGTCGTCGGTGAGGCCGTTGTCGTGGCCGTCCGCGGCGAGTCCTCCACCATTCGCGTCGAACGCGCGACCGACGCCATCTACTTCGGCGAGAACGGCGACTGGGCGGCCCCGCAGCGGGCCGGCACGCGCGCGGCGCGCTGACGCGTTCCACGTTTCGCTCAGGGAAACGCGCCGCTTTCCTGTTGGCTTCACGCGCGTTCTGCGCTACGGTTCGACCATTCCCATTGTGGCAACGCATTGTCGCGCGTACCGGATTCGGTGCGCTGTGGCGGGGCTGGAGACAGGCGATGAGACGGATTGTGGTGGCCGTAGCAGGGCTGGCGGTAGCAGGGGCTGTCGTGGCGGGGCGCGGAGCGGAGCAGGCCCCGGCGGCGCGCGCGACGTTGCCCGAGATCGAGCGCGTCGCGAATGGCTTCGAGGTGCAGCTCGTCTACACCGTGCCCCTCGAGACGGAAGGATCCTGGGTGTCGCTCGGTATCGGCCCCGACGGCAGCCTCTATGCGTCCGATCAGGGCAAGACCGGCACGTACCGGATCCGCGTCGGCGGCACGCTCGATCAGCCGACGGCTGACGTGAGCCGCCTGCCAGTTGCGGTGTCCGGCGCGCACGGGCTCGAGTGGGCCTTCGATTCGCTCTACGCGAACGTCAACGGCACCGGGCTCTACCGTATCCGTGACACGAACGGCGATCAGGTTCCAGACACGGCCGACTTCCTCGGCGTCTCGAACGGCGGTGGCGAGCACGGCGTACACGATGTGCTCACGACCGCGGACGGCAAGGGCATCTACTTCGTCGCGGGTAATCACTCGCCGATCGGCGAGTTCACGTCGAGCACCACCACCAACTGGAAGGAAGATCTGCTGCTGCCGCGCGAGTGGGACGCGCGCGGACACGCGCGTGGCATCCTGGCGCCGGGCGGGTTCATCCTGCGGCTCAGCCCCGACGCGACCGATCGCCGCGTCATCAGCATGGGGTATCGCAACGAGTACGGCCTTGCGTTGAACGATCACAACGAGCTGTTCACCTACGACTCCGACATGGAATATGACATGGGGTCGCCGTGGTACCGGCCGACGCGCATCGTGCACGTGACGAGCGGCAGCGAGTACGGCTGGCGCAGCGGCACCGGAAAGTGGCCTGCGTACTACGAGGACAGCCTGCCCGGCATCGTCGACATCGGTCCTGGATCGCCGACAGGCGTGGTTTCGGGCAAGGGGACGAAGTTCCCGGCGAAGTATCAGCACGCCATCTACGCGCTCGACTGGACGTTCGGCACGATCTTCGCCATTCACCTCACGCCCGAGGGCTCGAGCTACAAGGCCGAGGCCGAGGAATTCGTCACCGGCGTGCCGCTGGCCGTGACCGACGCGGAGGTGGGACACGACGGCCACCTGTATTTCGCGGTTGGCGGACGTGGCGGTGAGTCCAAGCTCTATCGCATCGTGTATCGCGGGGCGGAGTCGACGGCGGCGGCGCCCGCGCCGGATACGGCCGCGGCGCGTACGGCGCGCGAACTGCGTCACCAGCTCGAAGCGTTTCACGGCCGGCAGGATGCGAAGGCCGTGGCCGCGGCCTGGCCGCACCTGTCGAGCCCGGACAGGTTCCTGCGGTGGGCCGCGCGCGTCGCCATCGAGTGGCAGCCGGTCGAGACGTGGGCGCAGCGCGCGTATACCGAGACGAATCCGCAGGCGCGCATTGCGGCGCTCGTGGCGCTCGCGCGCAACGGGACGGCAGCGCATCGCGAAGCCGCGACACGTGCGCTGCTCGACATGAACCCGGCGCAGCTCAGCGCGGACCAGAAGCTCGGCCTGCTGCGCGCGTACGCGCTCGTGTTCATGCGGCTTGGCGACCCCACGCCGGCCGAGCGTACGCAGATCGTCCAGGTTCTCCATCGGCTGCTGCCCGACGCGCAGCGCGACGGCCGTATCAACGTCGAGGCCGCCCGCAACCTGATCTATCTGAAGGACGACCAGGTCACCGCCAAGCTGATGGCGCTCATTCGCGACCGCCAGCCGCCCGCTCCACCGTCGTGGAGTCCGGCGCGTCTGAAGCGCAGCGAACGCTACGGGGGCGAGCCGATGGCGCTCGTGCAGAATCCGACGCCGCACGTCGAGATTGAGTATGCGTTCATGCTCCGCACGCATCGCGAGGGCTGGACCACCGATCTCCGCCGCCAGTACTTCCAGTTTCTCAACGAGGCCGCCGAACGCCGTGGTGGCGCGAGCTACGGCCTGATGCTCGAGGACACGCGCGCCGAAGCCCTGCGCAACGCGACGGCCGCCGAGCGCGCAGCCGTCGCCGATCTCACCGGCCGCAGCTTCGTGGCGACGCCCGACTTCGAGATTCGGCCTCCGGCAGGGCCGGGTCGCGAGTGGGCCCTGGCAGAGGCGACGAAGGTCGTGGCGCCCGCGCAGATGACCGGCCGCAACTTCGAACGTGGACGCAGCCTGTATTTCTCGATCGGGTGCAGCTCGTGCCATCGCCTCAACCAGTACGGCGGCGACATCGGGCCCGACCTCACGACGGTCGCGTCACGATTCAACGCGAACCGCATCCTCGAGAAGATCATCGATCCCAACCTCGTCGTGGCCGACCAGTACCTGGCCTCGGAGGTGCGGCTCAACAACGGTCAAACGCTGATGGGGCTGCCCATCGAGAGCGGCGACATGGTCACCGTGCACCCGCGCGATCCGCAGGCCGATGCCGTGACGGTGCCGCGCAGCCAGGTGGTGTCCATTCAGCGGACGACGGTCTCGACCATGCCGCCCGGGCTGATCAACGTGCTCAGTGACGAGGAGTTGCGCGACTTCATGGCGTACCTGCAGTCGGGCGGCAACGCGCAGCACAAGTTCTTCCAGTCGGCTGCTCCGGCGCCGCCGGGACAATAGGGCCGCCGCGGCGAGCTGCACGGATAGAAGGCGCCGGCGAGGACATTCGCAGGGGCAGGCCCACGTGCCTGCCCACGACCGTCGTCGTGTCGTGGGCCGACCGGCGCCTACGGTAGTCGGTGGCCGGCAGCCGGTAGTCCGTAGCCTTGCCGCCTTGCCGCCTCGCAGCCTTCTTCTATCGCCCCACGCGCTGCGGCGCGCGTACGCGCACGCCGCGGCGCGACGTCGAGACCTCGAGCCGGAGATCCGTCCCGTCGGGCTCAGCCGTCGTGTAAGTGATCTCGTACTGCGACGCCAGTTCGTTGGCAATCGCCTCGACGCGGACCGGGATGCCGACGTGTGACGTCAGGTTCTCGATCCGCCCGCCGGTGCGCGGCGGCGCCTGGCCGAGGATGGCGTTGAATCTGATCTGTTCGTCGGCCAGCGACTCGCCCCGGTTGGCGTTGACCGGATTCGACTGGCCGATGACCGGCGTGCCGATGCGTACCATGTAGAGCTGGGTCCGGGTCCGCCGAAGGGCGTCGAGCACGTCGTTCAGCCGCGCCTCGCTGAAGTCCAGACCTTCCACGCCAATAGACACGATGACCGGCCGTTCGGCTTCGCGCTGTCCGAAGACGCGAGCCGCTTCCAGGATGCCGTCGGTCAGGAAGCTGCCCGTCTCGCCGCCGCGCGTCACGTTGCGCGCGTAGATCTTGTTGATGGCCGACATCAGCAGGCTGGTGTTGGCCGTGAAGTCCATCACGGCGACATTGCGGCCGCCGGTGGTAATCAGGGCGATCTGGGCGATGCCGTTCAGCCGGGTCACGAATGCGGCCGCTGCCTCGCGGATTGACTGCAGTCCCAGGCCGCTGTCGTCGATCATCAGGACGACGACGAGCGGGGCCTCGGTGGGGGCGGCCGCGAGCACCGGCCGGTTGCGACCATCTTCCTTCACGGAAAAGTCCGCGCCGGTCAGGCCGGTTACCGGTTC
>CAZVHY010000026.1:12536-16733 GCA_964627115.1 uncultured Solibacteraceae bacterium
TGCGACCATCTTCCTTCACGGAAAAGTCCGCGCCGGTCAGGCCGGTTACCGGTTCCCCCCGGCCGTCGACGGCCGTGGCGAACACGGTGCGCGTCGTCGCGGCCGTCTGGCCGGCCGCGCGCGCTGCCGTGGACGGCGCGGCCGGGAGCGCGAGGGCGACGAGCAGCCCCGCGATCGCCACGTATTGGTGTCGCATGAGGCGAGTATATGCCCCTCAAGTTGCTGCCGGCGCGGCCGATCTCACCGAGGTGGACGCTCAGGTCTTCATCGCGCGGCAGCCGATTCTCGACCGCGCGCGTCGCGTTGTCGGCTACGAACTGCTGTTTCGGCCGTCGAGCCTGCACACCAGTAGCGGGACGTCGTCGGAACAGGCCTCGGCGCGGGTCATTACCGACGCCGTCATGACCTTCGGCCTCGAGACGCTGACGTTGGGCAAGCTGGCCTTCATCAACGTCACGCGCCGGCTCCTGCTCGACGATCTGGCAGGACTCGAGGAGATTCTTCCGCCGTCCAAGGTCGTACTCGAGGTGCTGGAAGACATCGAAGCCGACGATGACGTGGTCGCGGCGTGCCGCGCGTTGAAACGATCCGGCTACGCGCTCGCGCTCGACGATTTCGTGTTGAACGACCGGACGGCGGGGCTGGTACCGCTGGCGACCTACGTGAAGCTCGATCAGCCGGAGGCTGCCGACGCCCGGATCATCGAGCGGATCAGCGCGCTCCGGCCCGACGGTCGTCCGCTGTTTCTCGCCGAGAAAATCGAGACGCCCGAACAATTCACCAGCGCGCTGGCGCACGGCTTCGATTACTTCCAGGGCTTCTTCTTCGGCCGGCCGGCGACGCAGAGTGCGACGACGATTGCCGGACGGCAACTCGGGAACCTGCGGCTGATCGAAGCGCTGCAGGATCCCGACCTCGACGTGCCCCGCCTCGAGCGGCTCATCGAACACGACCCGTCGCTGTGTTATCGGCTGCTGCGGACGGTCAACTCGGCCGGGTTCGGACAGGTCACGCGGGTCACGTCGATCCGGCAGGCCATCGTGCTGATGGGTGTCGGCACGGTGCGGCGCTGGGCGTCGTTGTGGCTGCTGGCCGGGCTTGGTGAGGCGGCGCACCCGGAACTGCTGACGATGGCGACCGTTCGGGCCAGGTCGTGCGAACTGCTTGCCGCACAGGTGGGCGGCATCGACGGCGCCGAGGGCTTCCTGCTCGGCATGTGTTCGCTGCTCGACGCCATTCTCGACCAGCCGATGCCGGTGCTGGTCGAGAAGCTGCCGCTTTCGGCGCAGATGCGCGCCGCGCTGCTTGGCGAGGACAATTCGGGCCGCCGCATCCTCGACTGCGTCATCGCGCAGGAACGCGGCGAGGGACCGCTCTCCACGGCGCTGGTCCAGTGCAACTGCCTGGCGCCGGCCGCCGCAATGTCGGCACATCAGTCCGCGCTTCGCTGGTCCGCAGAATTCCTGCAGGCCGTCTGACCCCTCGGGCTACAATCGCCCCGATCACTCAATCCGGAATGGCCCGGCCGCCAGGCGGCCAGGCCAGGGAAGGCGGGCATGACGCGGCAATCGATGCTGCTGGCCGGCGTGGCCGGGGCGTGGTGTACGGCGGTCGTGATGGTGTCGGGCGCGACGCAGACGCCGGCCACGTCGCGCGTGAGCTTCGAGAACGACGTGGCGCCCATCATCGCGGCGAACTGTCTCGACTGCCACAGCGCCGATCAGCGCAAGGGCGGCCTGTCGCTGGCCACCTACGGCGACGTGCTCGACGGCGGCAAGGACGGTCCGATCGCGCGTCCGGGACGCGGCGCCGACAGCATGATGGTGCAGCGGCTGCACGGCGTCGGTGGCGAGCAGATGCCGAAGGACGCCGCGCCGCTCACCGCGGACGAGATTGCGCTCATCCGCCGCTGGATCGACGAAGGCGCGCGCCTGTCTCCGGACGCTCCGCCCGCGCCGCCGCCGTGGGATGCGCCGCTCGCGCTCGAAGCGCCGCCCGTCCCCGACGTCGTGTGGCCCGGTTGGACGACGCCGGCCGATCGCCTCGTGGCGGCCTACCTGCGAGACACGGGCACCAGCGAGCCGGCGCTCGTGTCCGACGAACGATTCGTCCGCCGCGCGTATCTCGATCTCTGGGGCCTGCTGCCGACACCGGGCGAACTGCGCGCGTTCCTCGACGACCGATCGCCCGACAAGCGGTCTGCACTCGTCGCGCGCCTGCTCGCAGACGACGCGCGTTACGCCGAGCACTGGATCTCGTTCTGGAACGACCTCCTGCGCAACGAGGACGGCGTCAACTACTACTCCGAGACGGATGGCCGCCGGACGATCACGCCGTGGCTCCTGCCGGCGCTCTACACGAATCTGCCGTACGACCAGTTCGTGTCGAAGCTGCTCAATCCGCAGGGGCCGGCCGACCCGGAAGGGTTCCTCATCGGTGTGAACTGGCGTGGTGAAACGAGCGCGGCCGTCACGCCGTGGATGCAGGCGTCGCAGAACACGGCGCAGGTGTTCCTCGGTGTGAACCTCAAGTGCAACGCGTGTCACGACAGCTTCGTGAACAAGTGGAAGTTGACCGACGCCTACGGCCTGGCGAGTTTCTTCTCGCCGGAGGGCCAGCTCCAGTTGTTCCGCTGCGACATCGCGCAGGACGCGTATGCGGGACCGTCCTTCCTCTATCCGGAACTCAACCGCACGCCTGCGTCGTCGTCACTCGCGGACCGGCGCGCCACGGCCGCGGCCATCTTCACCGATCCGCGCAACGGACGGCTCGCGCGTACGGTCACCAACCGTCTGTGGCAGCGGCTCGTCGGCCACGGCATCGTGCCCATCGTCGACGAGATGGACGGCCGGCCATGGAGCCCCGAACTGCTCGACTGGCTGGCGAGTGATTTCGTCGCGCACGGCTACGATCTCAAGCACCTCATCACCACAATCGTCACGTCGCGCGCCTATCAGATGCCGGCGGTCGCGCGCACAGCCGAACCGCCCGCGCGCGACTACGTGTTTGCGGGGCCGGAAGTCCGGCGCATGACGGCCGAGCAGTGGAGCGACGCGATTGGCGCGATCACCGGCGAGTGGAGCGTGTCGACGCTGGCCATTGCGCGTCTGGCGCCTGAACCACCGGCGCCCGCCGCACCCTCGGGACGAGGCGGTGGCGCAGCGGCGGCCGGCAGCGCCGCTGGTCGCAGCGGCGGCCCTGCGCCCACCGATCCCACCACGCGCGGCAGCTACGTGCGCGAGTGGCGCGCGCCGTCGTCGAACCTGACGCGCGCGCTCGGACGGCCGATTCGCGATCAGGTGATCTCGACACGCGCAACGCAGCCGACCACGCCGCAGGCGCTGGAACTGGTGAACGGCGACATCGTGACGCGCCGGCTGACGTTCGGCGCGCGGCGCATGGTGGGGGCGCTGGCGCCGGAACCGCCGGCGTTGTACACGAGGGCGGTGGCCGGTCGTACGGCGCGGCCCGTGTCGTTCGACATCGACGTGACGGGGGCGGATCGGTTGTGGCTGCTCGTCGAGGAAACCGGATCGAACGAGCCGCATCGCGTGCTGCCGGTGTGGGCCGGTGCGGAGTTCGTCGATGCCTCCGGCGCGGCCACACCACTCGGCGCCCTCGCGCCGCTCGACACGGCCGGTGTTCGTGCGGCCGCTGCCGCCGTCACGGTCGGCGGTCAATCGCTGCCGACCGTGCGCGTGCGCAACCCCTCGACGCTCGTCTACGACATCGCGGGACGTGGCTTCACGCGCATGCGCGGCACGATGTGGATCGAGAACGACGTGGCCGACATCGGCGCCACTCTCGATCCGCAGCTGCGGTTTTATGTCTTCACGGCCGAGCCGAACATGGCGCGGCTGATTCCACCGGTTCCCGGCGTGCCGATGGCGCCCGCACCGGCGGTCGCGACTGTTGACGAAACCGTCGATCGCGTCTTCATGCACGCGCTCGGCCGTGCCCCGTCGGCGGCCGAACGTCGCGCGGCCGCGGCCGCACTCACGTCTCCCGACGGATCGAATCGTCCGTCGGCCGAAGGACTCGCCGATCTGTTGTGGGTGTTGATGGTCAAGCCGGAGTTTCAGTTGATTTACTGATGCTGGTCGGTGCCAGGGTGCCAGGGTGCCAGGGTGCCAGGGTGCGAAGGTGCGAAGGTGCGAAGGTGGCGCGACGACGACGGGGAAACGAGCTATGGACGAG
>CAZVHY010000026.1:16833-27798 GCA_964627115.1 uncultured Solibacteraceae bacterium
GGTGCGAAGGTGCGAAGGTGGCGCGACGACGACGGGGAAACGAGCTATGGACGAGAGAGCACAACTCGAACTCGCACGTCGGGATGAACTGAACCGGCTGACGCGCGAAGAGCGCGCGGTCTACGCGCAGCTCTCGCGGCGCGGGTTCATGGGCGCCACGGCTGGCGCCACGCTCGCGGCACTGACGGGACGCGAGCCCGTGCTGGCGCGAGCCATCACCCAGCCGCGCGCGACGGCCGACGCGGTCATCGTGCTCTGGATGGCCGGCGGCATGGCGCAGACCGAAACGTTCGATCCCAAGCGCTATACGCCCTTTGCGCCAGGCGTGCACGTGAACGACGTGCTCAGCACGTTTCCGACGATCGACACGGCCGTCGATCACATCAAGTTCACGCAGGGGCTCGAGCGCATCGCGAGCGTCATCGATCGTGGATCGGTGATCCGGTCGTTCACCGCCGCCGACCTCGGCTTCATTCTGCACTCGCGGCACCAGTATCACTGGCACACCGGCTACATCCCACCGCAGCCGATGGCCATGCCGCACATCGGTGCCGTCATCTCACGCACGCTCGGGCCGAAGCATCCGGACGTGCCCGCGTTCATCACCATCGGTCAGACGATCGAGGGCGCGGGAGAAATCGGCACGCTCAAGGCGTTTCACACCGCGGGCTTCCTTGGGACCGAACACGGCCCGTTCCTCATCGTCGATCCGCAGGACGCGGCGTCGGCCATCACGCCACCGGAGCTGCTCGGCCAACGCCGTTTCACGAGCCGGCGACAGTTGTTCGAGCAGTTGCTGGCCGAGGAGCCCGTGTATCAGTACGGCAGCGACTTCCAGCGCACGGCCGTGGCCGCGTCGCTCGACTCGGCGGATCGGCTGCTGCGGTCGCCCTCGGCAAAGGCGTTCGATCTCTCGCTCGAGCCGCAGGCGAGCTTCGACGTCTACAACACGGGCCGTTTCGGCCAGGGCTGCCTGCTCGCGCGCCGGCTCGTGGAAGCCGGTGCGCGGTACGTCGAGGTGACGTCCGAGTACATCCCGTTCGTCTACTGGGATACACACGAGGGGGGACACGATCGCGTCGTGGCAATGAAAGCGCTCATCGACGCACCGGTCGCGCAGCTCATCCGCGATCTCGAGGAACGCGGGCTGCTGGATCGCACGCTCGTCGTCCTCGCCAGCGAGTTCGGCCGCGACGCGGTCACCGAGGGCAAGGTCGGCAGGGAAGTGCGCGACCAGGCGATCGACATCCCGGACGTCATGACCGAGCCGCGTCACTACGGCATGCACCGGCACTTCACGGCCGCGGGATCCGTGCTGATGTTCGGCGGCGGCGTGAAGCGGGGTTACGTCTACGGCCGAACGGCCGAAGAACGCCCCTGCACGACGATCGAGAATCCGATGCCCGTCGAAGATCTGCACGCGACGATGTATCACGCGCTGGGCATTGCGCCCGACACGGCCTATGTGGCCGAGAAGCGGCCGGTGTACGTCACGAAAGACGGCATCGGCAAACCGGCATATGACCTGTTCGCCTGAGGCGGGCCGACACGGGGGGCGGCCCCCGCGATATCGATCATGACGAACCCCACTCGACGCGAATTCCTTGCGGCCACGGCCGCGTCACCGCTCCTCCTCGGCCTCCAGGACAAGGCAGGATCGCGGTTGCCCGTGATGGGCGACGGCGCATTCATCTACGAAGTCACGCACGACTGGGGCGCACTGCCGGCGTCGATCCGCTGGGGCAACACGCACGGCGTGGTCGTCGACGCGCAGGGTTTCATCCACGTCCACCACACCGTGCACGCGACGAGCGAGCGTGGCGATTCGGTGGTCGTGTTCGACGCCGACGGCCGCTTCGTCCGATCGTGGGGCGCTGATTTCCGCGGTGTGGCGCACGGCTTCCAGTTGCGGCGCGAGGGGCGTGAGGAATTCCTGTACCTGACACTCAATGCGTCGAATCCCCGCATGTCGCCCACGCCTGCGAGACAGGCGGCGGTCGTCAAGACGACGCTCGGCGGCGAGGTGGTGTGGTCGATCGATGGTCCGCCCGATATCGCCGCGTATGCGGCGGGGCCCGACGGTCAGCGTCCGGCCTACAACCCGACCAACGTCGCCGTGGCGCCTGGTGGCGACGTGTACGTGGGCGACGGCTACGGGTCGTACTTCATCAACCAGTACAGCAGCCGCGGCGAATATCTGCGGTCGTTCGGCGGCCGCGGGCAGGAGGCGGGTCAACTCGCCGAGCCGCACGGTCTGTTCGTCGACACGCGCGGCGCTGGGCCGGTGCTCGTCGTGGCCGATCGCCGCAACAACCGGCTCCAGCGATTCACGCTCGACGGCCGGCACCTCGACTTCGTCGGCGGCTTCCGGCTGCCGTGTCATTTCGACGAACGCGACGGCCTCGTCGTCGTGCCGGATCTGCACGGTCGCGTGACCGTGATCGGGCGCCAGAACGAGGTCCTCGTCCACCTCGGCGATTCGAACGCGCCCAAGTGGGCCAATCCGCTGCGGACGGCGTCGCGCGACGCGTTCGTTCCCGGCCAGTTCATCCAGCCGCACGGTGCCTGTTTCGACCACGACGGCAACATCTTCGTCGTCGAGTGGGTGGAGGTCGGCCGGGTGTCGAAGCTGCGCCGCGTGAGGTGACCCGACCCACCGAACGACATGCGCGGACGCGTGTGCTACACTTCCGGCGCACCCGCGCGAACCGTCACGTGTTACGGTCGTAATCCGAGCCCTCGAGTTGCCGTGTCCCCAGAGCGATCCGGCCGCATCGTGTCGGCCGGCGGACGGGTGCGGGGAAACGGTGTTCATGCGAGTGGCTTCCCAGCGCTGGTGCGCCGCAGCGATCTGTCTCACGGCGCTCATGTTCACGACAGCCTGCAGCAGTGGAACGGCCAGCGGTCGCGAGACCGCGACGGGCGCTCAGCTGTACCAGGCCTGCGAGAGCTGTCACGGCCCGGCCGGCGCCGGCGACATCGTGCAGCAGGCCCCCGCCATTGCCGGCCTGCCGGCGTGGTATGTCGCCAGCCAGCTCGAGCGCTTCCAGACCGGCCTGCGCGGCAAACATCCCGATGACATCGAAGGCCTGAAGATGCGGCCGATGTCGCTCCAGGTCAACTCAGCGGCACAGCGCGAGACCGTGGCGGCCTACATTGCCGGGCTGACGCCCGTGCGCAGCGCGGCAACGCTCCGGGATGCGGACGCGGCGGCCGGCGAGCAGAGCTTCGTGATGTGTATTGCCTGTCACGGAATGAAGGGCGAGGGCAATCAGGAGCTCAACGCGCCGCCGCTGGCCGGACTCGACGACTGGTATGTCGCGCTCCAGCTCCGCAAGTTCCGATCGGGGATCCGTGGCGCGGTGCCGGGTGACGCGATCGGTCCGACGATGGCGGCGATGTCGATGGCCGTGCAGCCGGATGCCGTCGCCGACCTGGCGGCCTACGTTCACGCGCTGCCCCGGTAGCCGCGGTTCTCACGGATTTCACATGGCGTACAGCACTCCCGATCCGGAACAACTCGGCCGGAACCTCTTTCTCATGACGTTCGTCGCGACGCTGGCCTTCGCGGCCGCGGCGTACCTCCTGGTTTCCTGAGGCGCACCATCATGCCGTCCTGGTACATGCCACAGGCGTCGACATACGCCGCCGATGTCGACAACCTGATTCTGCTCATCGCCGTCATCGTCGGCGTCTGGTTCGTGGCCGCGGAGCTGATTTTCTTCTGGCTGCTCTGGAAGTTCCGGGCGCGCGACGGCGTCAAGGCGCAGTACGTGGCCGGCGAAACGAAGTCGCAGAAGAAGTGGGTGTCGTATCCGCACTACGCGGTGCTCGTCTTCGACATCATCATCCTCGTCTTCGCCCTGCGCGTGTGGAACGACATCAAGATCTCGGCGCCGCCCGGTGAGGAGCGCGTGCGCGTGATCGCGCAGCAGTGGGCCTGGACGTTCCAGCACGCCGGCCCGGACAACGTGCTCGACACGGCCGACGACATCCGCACCGTCGAGGACATGCACGTGCAGGTCGGCCGCACGTATCACTTCGAGCTGCACTCGCGCGACGTGGTGCACAGCTTCTCGGTGCCGGTCTTCCGCCTCAAGCAGGACGTGGTGCCCGGCCGGGCGATTCAGGGCTGGTTCACGCCCACGCAGACCGGTACGTTCGACATTCAGTGCGCCGAAATCTGCGGCATCGGCCACGGGCTGATGCCCGCGCGCCTGCACGTGCGGACGGCCGAGGCACATCAGGCATGGATGGCCGAGGCGGCCGGCACCGGCGCGCCGGTCGTGGCCAGTGCCTCGACCGATGAGACGGGCGCGCAGGCTGGCGCCGAGGTTCAGACGGGAGCGACGGAATGAGCGCGCACGCGGCGCACGCCGACCACGGTCATCACGAGCAGAGCTTCTTCCAGAAGTACCTCTGGTCGACCGATCACAAGATGATCGGGATGCAGTACCTGTTCACCGGCATGTTCATGGCCCTCATCGGAGGGTTCACCGTGTACGTGTTCCGGATGCAGCTCGCCTTTCCCGGTGACTCGGTGCCCGGGTACGGCTATGTGAACGCCACGGCCTACAACTCGCTGATCACGATGCACGGCAGCATCATGATCTTCTGGGTCGCCATGCCCGTGCTGATTGCGGCCTTCGGGAACTTCCTGATTCCGCTCATGCTCGGCTGCGACGACATGGTGTTCCCGAAGATCAACCGCCTGTCGTACCAGCTCTTCCTGCTGAGTGTCATCGTCCTGCTCGCCTCGTTCTTCGTGCCGGGCGGTGCGTTCGGCGGCGCGTGGACGGCCTATCCGCCGCTGTCGGCCTCGCCGGCCTACAACGCCACGCCGTGGGGGGCGACGCTCTGGCTGGTCGCCGTGGCACTCGAATTCGTGGCGTTCCTGCTCGGCGGTATCAACTTCGTCACCACCGCGATGAACTCGCGCGCGCCCGGCATGAAGATGTTCGACGTGCCGATCGTCGTCTGGATGATCGTGCTCGCGAGCATCCTGTTCATGGCCTCGGTCGGCCCGCTCATTGCCGGCGCCGTAATGCTGCTCTTCGATCAGACCGCGGGCACCGGCTTCTTCGACCCGAACACCGGCGGCGATCCGATCCTCTGGCAGCACCTGTTCTGGTTCTTCGGCCATCCCGAGGTCTACGTCGTGCTGTTGCCGGCCATGGGCATCGTGGCCGACGTCATGACGGTGTTCGCGCGCAAGAAGCTGTTCGCCTACCGCACGGTCATCTACACGGCCGTGGCGACCGGCATCATCAGCTTCTTCGTCTGGGCGCACCACCAGTTCATCGCGGGCATCGATCCGCGCATGGCCGGGCTGTTCACCGTCACCACGCTCATCATTTCGGTGCCCATCGCCGAGATGATGTTCGTCTACATCGCGACGCTGTACGGCGGGTCGATCCGGTTCACCACGCCGATGCTCTGGGCGCTGGCGTTCATCGCCGAGTTCCTGATCGGCGGCGTGACGGGCATCTTCCTGGGCGCGGCTGGCGCGGACGTGTACTTCCACGACACGTACTTCGTGCTCGCGCACTTCCACTACACCTTCTTCCCGATCGCGTTCATCGCGACCTTCGCGGGCCTGACCTACTGGTTCCCGAAGATGTTCGGGCGGATGATGAACGAGACGCTCGGCAAGATCCACTTCTGGGGCACGGTCATCGCGTTCAACTTCATCTTCATCCCGTTGTTCCTGACCGGGTCGGCCGGCGATCACCGCCGCATCTTCGATTACGCGGCGTTCCCGGAACTGGCGGGCCTGCAGCCGCTGCGCGAACTGGCAACCATTGCGCTGCTCGTGCTGATTGCCTTCCAGCCGATCTTCCTCTGGAACTTCTTCTACAGCATGTTCAAGGGCAAGGTGGCCGACGCCAATCCGTGGAGGGCCAACACGCTCGAGTGGGCCGCGCCGTCGCCACCGCCGCACGGCAATTTCGCGGAGCTGCCCGTGGTCTACCGCGGCCCGTACGAATACAGCGCCGAGGGCCGCGACGACGACTACTGGCCGCAGCACGTTCCGCCCGATGGCGTGGCCGCGCCTGCGCCGGCCGTCGCGAAGCACTGAGCCGAGGAGTCGAGCGTGAGCAGCACGAAACCGATCGCAACGACACGCAGCGTGATGGAGGTGCCCACCGGCCGGCTGGCCGTCTGGTGGGTCATCGCGTCCGAAATCGTCATCTTCGGCGGCCTGCTCGGCGCCTACGTCATGTTCCGCCTCAGTCACGAGTCGTGGGCCGAACAGGCGGCGGTGACCAACACGTACGCCGGCGCGTTCAACACGTTCGTACTGCTGACGTCGAGCCTGTCGGCCGTGCTCGCGCACCAGGCAGCCGAGCGCGGCGACGGCCAGCGCGCGGCGAAGATGCTCTACTTCACGTGTCTCGGCGGGCTCGTCTTCCTCATCGTCAAGGCCTTCGAGTGGACGTACGAGATCCAGCACGGCTACACGCTGACGTCGAACCTGTTCTGGTCGTTCTACTACACGGCCGCGGGCCTGCACGGTCTGCACGTCATTGCCGGGATGGTCTGCATGCTCTTCGTGGCGCGCACCGCGGCGCGCAACCAGGAACTGCACCGCGTCGAGAACGTCGGCCTCTACTGGCACTTCGTCGACATCGTCTGGATTTTCCTGTTCCCGCTGCTCTACATCGCGAAGTGACCCATGGCTGAACACGCACACGCACACGCGCACGGTGGCGGACACGGCGACGCCTTCTATATCCGGATCTGGGGCATCCTGCTGGTGCTGCTGATCGTCAGTGTCATCGGGCCGGAGCTCGGCATCCGCGTTGTCACGCTGATCACGGCGTTCGGGATCGCCATCGTCAAGGCCTACATGGTCGGCAAGCACTTCATGCACCTCGGCATCGAGAAGAAGTGGGTGGTCTACCTCCTGCTGACGATGCTGGCGTTCATGCTGCTGATGTTTGCCGGCGTCGCCCCCGACGTGCTCGAACACGACGGGCGCAACTGGATCAAGCTCTACGAGGAGCCCGCTGCCGGCGCCGGTGGCGCCGCGGCGCACTGAGCCATGACCGCGCCGGCCGTGATCGTCGCAGCGCGCCGTCGCCAGGTGGTGCCCAACAGCGTGCTCGCCACGCTGATTTTCGTGGGCACCGAGGTCATGTTCTTTGCCGGCCTCATCAGCGCGTTCACCATCACGCGCGCCGGGGCGCTGCCGCTGGCCTGGTCGCTGCCTTCGGGCCTCGTCCTGCCGGCCGCCGAAACCGCCGTCAACTCCGTGGCGCTGCTGCTGAGCGGCGTGATGACGTTCATCGCCTACAGACAGCACCGCGCGGGTGACGCGTCGCGCGCCGCGCGCTCGCTCCTCGTGGCCACAGTGCTCGGGGCGATGTTCGTGCTGCTGCAGGGACGCGAGTGGTGGGGCCTGCTGAGCCAGGGCGTCACCATGCACTCGAGCACCCTCGGCGCGTTCTTCTATCTCATTGTCGGGACGCACGCCGTGCACGCCGTTGCCGCCATCGTGGCGCTGGCCGTGGCCTGGTGGCGCCTGCGACGCGGGACGCTGACGTCCGGGTTCTTCCTCGGCGCCCAGACGTTCTGGTATTTCGTGGTCGGCATCTGGCCCGTGATTTACTTGAGGGTGTACTTTTGACCTTCACACGCGTTCTCATCGCCACGCTGTTCGTGCTCGCCGCGCCCGCGGCGGCGTTCGCCTGCGCGGTGTGCGGCACGTCGGGCATCGAGAACAACAGCTGGGCGTACTTCGCGATGACGATGGTCTTGTCCGGCCTGCCGCTGGCGATGATTGGTGGCGTCGTGTTCTGGGTGTACCGGCGCGCGTCCGAGGCCGACGACCAGGACGCGCCAGACACACACCGGCACTGAGCCGGCTCCCGCCGTTTTACCCTCCGCAACATCGTCCTGATCGTTCCCGGCAGCCCGCCGGGTTTCGCACGCCTTTTCGCACCGCCGGTCGAATGCCGGGGCCCGTGGCGACATCTGCCCACCGATAGGGCAGAATGTGGCGTCTCCGACCAGGAAAAGACCCATGAGATCAGGCCGTCTGACCCGAGCGCTGTTCGCACTGCTGTGTGTCGTGATGATCGTGAGTCTGGCCGTGTCTGCGCAGCAGCCACCGCCAGCCAACCCGCCGCTCCCGCAGCCACGCGGCACGCTCTCGATGCCCGCCGACATGGCCGCAGAGATATTGAAGGGCATCGAGGCCCCTGCGGGATTCGCGCTCACGCCGTTCGCCGGCCCGCCCGTCGTGAATTACCCGACGTGCGTGACGGCCACGCACGACAACGTGGTCTTCGTCTGCGTGGACCGGAACGGTTCGCTCCAGGCCGATCCGGACATGGGTTACGTCCTGCGCCTCGTCGACACGGATCAGGATGGCCGCGCCGACGAGTACTCGGTGTTTGCGACGATGGATAGCCCGCGTGGGGCGGTGTTCGATGGCGAGTGGCTCTACGTGTCGCATCCGCCGCTCGTGACCGCGCACCGGGACACCGACGGTGACGGCGTGGCCGACGAGTCGCGCACGCTCGTGCGTGGGCTCGGGTTCGGCCTGGACTTCAGAGGTGCGGACCACACGACCAATGCGCTCGAGATGGGGATCGACGGCTGGCTCTACGTCGCCGTGGGTGACTACGGGTTCGTCAAGGCCACGGGCGCGGACGGGCACGAGATCCAGCTGCGCGGCGGCGGCAACGTGCGTGTCCGGCCCGACGGCACGGACCTCGAGATCTACGCGCGCGGCACGCGCAACGACTACGATCTGGCGATCGACCCGTACTTGAATCTCTTCGCGCGCGGCAACACGAACGACGGCGGGGGATTCGACACGCGCCTCTATCACTTCGTCAACGGCATGACGGTCGGGTATCCGGCGCTGTTCCGCAATTTCTCGGACGAAGTCGTGCCCGCGATTGCCGACTACGGGAGCGGATCGGGTACGGGCATGTTGTACGTGCACGACGCCGGGCTGCCGGCGCCGTTCGGCAACGCCTTGTATTCGGTCGACTGGGGCCGCAACGCCATCTTCCGGCATCCGCTGAAGCCGAGGGGCGCCACGTTCGATGTGGCGCAGGAAGAGTTCGTCACGCTTCCGCGGCCGAACGACATGGCCATCGACGGGAGCTCGCGGCTCTACATCGCGAGCTGGGCCGGTGGACAGTTCCGGTACGCCGGCGAGAACGTCGGGTACCTCGTGCGGCTCACGCACGAGAAGGCGACGCCGGCGCCGGCAGGCAACCTGGCGGCGGCGACCGATGAACGGCTCGTGGAGCTCATCACCTCGGCGAATCTCGTGCACAGCCGGGACGCGCAGGCGGTGCTGCTGCGCCGCGGTCACTCCGCCGGCCGGCAGGCGCTGCTCGAGACGCGCGCGGCGGCGGGACCGCTCCACGGCCGCGTGGCCGCAATCTTCACGCTGAAGCAGTTGGCGGGCGCCGGCGCCACACCGGCGCTGGTGAAGCTCGCGTCTGACCCTGCGATTCGCGCCTTCGCGCTGCGCGCGCTGGCCGATCGCCGTGGCGAGTTGGCAGGCGTGCCCGCATCGCTGTTCGTCGACGCGCTGTCGTCCTCCGATCCACGCGTGCAGATCGAGGGCATCACAGGACTGCGCCGTCTGGGCGCGAGCGGCGCGGCCGCTGCCATCCTGCCGCTCACCGCGAGTCAGGACGTCGTGATTGCGAACGTCGCGATCAACGCGATGGCCTCGCTCGGCGCGATTGACGCGCCGCTCGCGGCGCTGGCGGGATCGTCCGACGCGGTTGCCGCCAGCGCACTGCGCGTGTTGCAGCTCGTGCACCAGCCCGCCGTGGTGAGCGGCTTGATTGCCGCGCTCGCCGACAATCCGGCACCGGCTCGACGTGCGGGCATCCTGCGCGCGCTCGCGCGTCTGGCCAATCGTGAGGGTGTGTGGCGAGGCACGATCGCGGAGTGGTGGGGCACGAGGCCCGACACCACCGGGCCGTACTACGACCCGGTGGCCTGGGAGGAAAGTGGCAGGATTCGCGAGGTCCTTGCGCGCGAGCTGCTCCAGGGCATGGCCACGTCAGGGGCGATGGCGGCGTCGGACACGATGCGGCTGATTGCCGACCTCGAGCGCAATCGCGTGTTGCCGCCGGGCGGTGCGGCCCTGCTCACCGCGTTGGCGGAAGATCGCCACGCGGATTTCGCCCCGGTCGTGCAGGCACTCGTGGGCCGCGTGCGGATCGAGATCGCCGGGCCGACCGGACAACTGCTCGATCGCGTGGCTCGCGCCAGCGCCCGATATCGATCGGCGATGGTGCCGATGATCGTCGCGGCTGGTCCGGCCACGCCAATCGCGGTGACGATTCTCCAGCCAGCGGCGATTGATACGACGTTGGCGCCTGAGGTCCGCGCGTCCGCGCTCACGACGTTGGCTGCGGCGACCGGGCCGAATGCGCTCCAGCATGCGATGGAATCGTTTGCCTCGCTGGCCGGCGCCGACACGTTGGACGCGCCGCTCGAGGCGGCATGGCTGCAGTTCACCTCCGCGGCGTCACACGCCGCCCATGTGGCGGCGTTCCGCGAGTTCGCGGCATCCGGCGACGCCTCGCGCCAGCGTCTCGGCTACGCCGTACTGCTCCGGCTGGCGGCCGATCCTCCAGCGCCTGGACGTGGCGGCCGCGGCGGCGCTGGTGGCGGGCGTGGTGGCCGCGGTGGACCGTCGCCGGAAGCGGTGCAGGCGGCGCGCGCCGACGCGCGTCAGATCATCGACACCGGCTGGGCTGGTCCTGGTGCGGCAAGTCTCGCGTGGGCCGCTGGCCGCGTGGGCTCGACGATGTACGCGTCGCGCATCGACGAACTGGCCAGCTCGACGACTCCGGCTGTGCGTGATGCTGCGCTGGCGGCGCGTGCGCGGATCGCGGCTGCGACGCCGCCGCCCGCCGGGCCGAGTGCACCGGCGGCCGGGCCAGCAGTCTCTTCGGTCCCGCCAGCCGAACTGGCCGGGCG
>CAZVHY010000027.1:0-1705 GCA_964627115.1 uncultured Solibacteraceae bacterium
AGCACACGCCACGCGCCCTCGAACCGCGAACCACGCGTGAGCCGGCTCGGCACGATGACACAGCGCAGACCAGCCGCGCACGCGGCAGCAAGTCCGCGCTCGGAGTCTTCCACCACCAGACACGACGCGGGATCGACGCCGGCACGCGCGACCGCGGTCACGTACGGTGCGGGATCGGGTTTCGAGATCGGATAGTCGCCATCGGCCAGCACGAAGTCGAAGAACCGCAGGAGCCCCGTCCGGCTGTGGATGATGTCGAAGTGATCGCGGCGCGAGCTCGTCACGATGGCCAGACGCACGCGTCCGTGCAGCGCGGCCAGTGTGTCCTCGACGTCGTCGAGCACGAGCGGCTCACGGGCCAGCCTTGCGGCGTACAGGTCGTTGCGGCGCGTCCGCATCTCGTGTAAATCCTCGGTCGACCAGCCGTGGATGCGCGCGAAGTGCAGCAGTCCCTGGTTCTGGCGCATGAACAGCTCGACGTAGTCGGCCTCGGAGAGATCGATGCCGCGATCGGCCAGCACGGCGCGGCTGGCGTCCATGTAGAGATGTTCGGTGTCGACGAGCACGCCGTCGTTGTCGAAGAATATCTGGGAGATCATTTTTCAGGTGCAACGGGACGACAGGTGCGACAGGCGAGATGATATGCTCACCGGTCGGGCGGTTGGCGCCCGAGGGGGCCGGGCGTCCGGAACGCTCCAGTGATTATGTCGAACTCGCCGTCACGTCAGTCTCACCGCACGAACCTCACGTCGCTGCAGTCGCACATCCTCAAGGAAGAAGAGCGCTTTCCGACCGCCGGCGGCGACTTCACGTGGATTCTGTCGGCGCTCTCGCTGGCGGCCAAGTCGATTGCGCACAAGGTCCGCACGGCGCGCATCGAGGATGTGCTCGGCGACCAGGGCGCCGCCAACGTCCACGGCGAAACGCAGCAGAAGCTCGACGTCATCGCCAACGACATCCTGATGACCTGCCTCGGCAATCGCCCGAGCGTCGCGGTCGTGGCCTCGGAAGAAGACGAAGAGCCGACCATCCTGCGCACCGGCAACCAGGGCGGTAAGTACTGCGTCGTCTTCGACCCGCTCGACGGCTCGTCGAACCTCGACGTCTGCGTGAGCGTCGGCACCATCTTTTCGATCCTGCGCAACGACCCGGACATTCCCGGCGCGGCCGAAACGCTGCAGCAGCCGGGCACCAAGCAGGTGGCCGCCGGCTACATCCTGTACGGCTCGTCGACGGTCTTCGTGCTGACGACCGGTAACGGCGTCTACATGTTCGTGCTCGATCCGGCCATTGGATCGTTCGTGCGCGTGGGCGACCAGCTGCGCATCCCTGCGGCCGGCCGCCACTATTCGGTCAACGAAGCGTATCGTCACTCGTTCCCCGAGGGCTTCAGCCACTATCTCGACTGGGCGCACGCGAGCGACTACTCGAGCCGCTACATCGGTTCGATGGTGTCCGACGTCCATCGCATCCTGCTGAAGGGCGGTGTGTTCCTCTATCCGCCGACGCAGAAGAACCCCGAAGGCAAGCTGCGGCTGATGTACGAGGCCAATCCGATGGCGATGATCATCGAACAGGCCGGCGGCAAGGCCGTCGTCGGCGCCACGGGCAACCCCGGCGGCCGGCTGCTCGAGGTGACGCCCACCAGCATCCACCAGCGGACCAGCGTCGTCCTCGGATCGCCGGATGAGGTGGACGCGGTGCT
>CAZVHY010000027.1:1805-5539 GCA_964627115.1 uncultured Solibacteraceae bacterium
TCTCTTGATCTCTTCCCCCGTCCGTGGCACGGTTGTGCCGCAACGTCAACACAACTGAAGCGCCGCGCGTCCAGATTCGCGCGCCGGCGCGAGGAGCGGACATGTCCAGCGAGCACTCATCGTCTCCAAAACCCGGTACGCCGGGCGTCACCCGGCGGAGTTTCATGCGCACGGCCGCGACGGCCGCGGCCACCGGCGCGTCCGTGATGATCGTGCCGCGCCACGTGCTCGGCCAGGGCATGACGCCGCCAAGTGATCTCGTGAACATCGCCAGCGTCGGCATTGGCGGACGAGGCGGACAGGTCACGCAGAACCTGATGAGCCAGAACATCGTGGCCATCTGCGACGTGGATTTCGGCCTGCTCGACAGTCGCCTCTCGACGTGGCGCAACCAGGCGTTTCCGATTACGCCCCCTGCGCAGCCGGGGACGGGCGGCGGACAGGGCGCGGGCGGCGCCGCGCAGCCGCAGCCCACCTGGCAGAACTTCGGGGCGTCGAAGCTCCAGCAGACGGCGAACGCCAGATGGAAGCCGCAGCCGCAGAACGAGGTGCTCCGCCGCTTCGTGACCGATCAGATTCCGCGCATCGCGCGGTATCGCGACTACCGCGAGATGCTCGAGAAGCAGAAGGACATCGACGCGGTGATGATTGCGACGCCGGACCACATGCACGCGGTGATCGCGTCGGCGGCCATGTCGCTCGGCAAGCACGTGTACGTCGAGAAGCCGCTGTGCTGGTCAGTGCACGAAGCGCGGCACCTGGCGAAGCAGGCGGCCGACACGAAGGTCGTCACGCAGATGGGCAATCAGGGCCACTCGCAGGACGGCGCACGCCGCGGGCAGGACTACCTCGCCTCGGGCGTGCTCGGCGACATCCGCGAAGTCCACGTCTGGACCAACCGCCCGTACGCGTACTGGCCACAGGGCGTGCCGCGGCCGTCGTCAGCGGCAGGGCCGCAGGCCTGGAACAACCCCGGCCTGACCGCGCGGCTCGCCAACGCGATGGCTGCCGGCGCGCCGTCGGTGCCCGACACGTTGTCGTGGGATCTCTTCCTCGGCGTGGCGCCGTTCGTCGAGTACCACCCGGTGTATCACCCGTTCAACTGGCGTGGCTGGGTCGACTGGGGCCAGGGCGCGCTCGGCGACATGGGCGCGCACCTCGTCGATCATCCCGTGTGGGGCCTGAAGCTCGGCCTGCCGACGACCATTGAAACACTGGCGACGCCGTTCAACGGCGCGTCGTATCCAAGCGCCACGACGACGTACTACGAGTTCGCGGCGCGGCCCGGCATGCCGCCACTGAAGATGATCTGGTACGACGGCGGCCTGCTGCCGCCGCGGCCCGAAGAGATGGGCGAACGCCGGCTCGATCCCGGCGGTGGTGTGCTCTACATCGGGACGAAGGGCAAGATGCTGCAGGACACCTACGGCGCCAATCCACGCCTGCTGCCGGTCGAACAGCACAACAGCTACGGCGCGCCGCGCGAGCAGACGCCGCGCATTCCGAACCAGGCGCACGAGATGAACTGGGTGAATGCGATCCGCGGCCGCGAAGAGGCGTCGTGCCCGTTCTCGTATGCCACGCACCTGACGGAAATCATGCTGCTCGGCATCGCCGCACTGCGCGCCAACACCAAGCTGCACTACGACGGCGCGGCCATGCGCGTCACCAACAACGTGGCGGCCAACGATTTCCTGACGAGAGAATATCGAGCGGGATATTCGTTGTAGTCGCTGACCACGTAGGGGCCGACCTTGTGTCGGCCCACCGAGACGCTGTCGCGGAGGCGCACGGTGGGCCGGCACGAGGCCGGCCCCTACGTCGCCTACCGCTTCGTCGCCTTCCACGTGCCGCCGGCAGCCATGGTGCCGGCGATGGTGTCGCCGTCGACCGTGCCCGTGTAGGCGGTGCCGCCAACGGTGAACGTCATCGTCCGGCCGTCGAGCCGGCCGCCCTCGAACGCGCGTCCACCGAGCGTGCCGGTGAAACGCTGGTACGTCTGCGCGATCTGCAGCGTCTCGCTGCCGATCTGCCACGCGCCATCAACCTTCGCCGGGACAATCCACAGCAGCGCCTCGCACCAGCTGACGCAGTCGCCCTCCACCCGGCTTTCCTGGTCAGGCTCCCAGTCGGACATCCGGAACGTGTTCGACACGATGCGCGTGCCCGGCTCGAGGTCGAGCAGATCGGGCCGCAGCCGCACGTTGATCGACGACAGCAGGAACATCGTGATCACGTCGGCCTTGCGCAGTTCTTCGATGCGCGTGAACAGGTCGGCCTGCTCGAACGTCGCGCGTTCGGTCACGCCCGCACGACGCGCCTCGTCCTGCGCGAGCTTCACCATGTCCGGGTTGTACTCGATACCGTGCGCGCGCAGCCCGCGCCTGGCCGCGGTAATCACCGTCCGCCCGTCACCCGATCCGAGATCGATGAGGTAATCGTCCGGCGTCACCTTGGCAATGTCGAGCATGCGCTCGACGAGTGACTGCGGCGTCGGCACCCAGACGACGTCCTTGCCGGCCTGTCCGACCTTCGGCTCGTATGGCGCCACCGACGGCGTCTGAGCGGCGGCCGACGACGCCACGAGGCCGAACACGGCGGCCAGCGCAACCTGGCGTATCCCGAATCTACTCTTCACGGCCACTCCTTTTGAGGAAACCCGAACGGTTATTTTACGGTCGCGGGCCGGTCAGCCGCTTACCGCGACAACCACCTTCCCGACGTGCGTCCCGCTCTCGAGATACGTATACGCCGCCGGGACATCGTCGAACGGGAAAACGCGATCGATGGCCGGACGGATCCCCCAGCGCGCAACCGCCTCGTTCATCCGGTCGAACATCGCCCGCGATCCAACCAGGATGCCCTGCAGGGCGATATCGCGCAGGAACAGCGGCGTCAGGTCCACGGGCACGCGGCCTGCGAGTGTCCCGATGAGGGCGATCGTCCCGCCGGGCCGGACGGCACGCATGGACTGCTCGAGCGTGCCCTGGCCACCGACCTCGATCACCAGGTCGACGCCCTCCCTGCCGGGCGTCAGCGCACGCACGGCCTCGCCCCACGCGGGCGTGTCGCGGTAGTTGATGATGTCGACCGCGCCGAAGCCTGTCAGCCGCGCGCGTTTCGTGTCGTCTCCCGTCGTCGCGATCACGTGGGCGCCGGACGCGCGCGCGAACTGCGTCGCGAACGTCGACACGCCGCCCGATCCAAGCGTCAGCACATGGGCGGGCCCGCGCGGCATGCCGGTTTCGAACAGCGCGTGCCAGGCCGTGAGTGCCGCGCACGGCAGCGTGCAGGCCTCGATGTACGAGAGATCGCCGGCAACGGGCAGCACGGCCGACGCCGGCAGGACAACGATCTCGGCCAGGACACCGAGATGGCCGGCGCCGAGCGTCGTGCGCAGCGCCGCTCGCGACACCGATCCCGACACCCAGTCCGGTGCGAACACCGACGTCACGCGATCGCCCACGCGCAGGTGATTGACGCGGCTGCCCACGGCGACGATGTCGCCCGCGGCGTCCGAGCAAGGTGTGGCGCCCGCCGGGACGCGACCGCCGTAGCCGCCCTGCGCCACGACGAGATCGCGGTAGTTCAACGCCACCGCGCGCGCGGCCACGACGACCTCGTCGGGCCCCGGCGCCGGATCCGGGAGCGATGCGAGGCGCAGCGGCCATCCCGGCGCGTCGTCAGTGAACTGCCAGGCGCGCACCGTGGGATGGTCTCAGGTGCGCGCGGCG
>CAZVHY010000027.1:5639-6916 GCA_964627115.1 uncultured Solibacteraceae bacterium
TGATCGGTCGCTTCCTGCTCGAGGCTCTGACGCAGCTGCGTCACGGGATCGTTGCCCTGTGTTTCGCCGAACGGCCAGTCGATCACCGTCACCAGCGACAGCGCGTGCGGTGCCTCGGCCGTGAAGAGGCGTCCGTAGGCCAGCGTTCCCGACGCGCCATCGGAAAAGTCCGTAGCGACCACGACGCGCGTCAACGCGCCGGCCCGGACGACCGCGTCTTCGCGCGACGGGACGACGAGCACGGGACACGTGGCTTTGCGGAGGACCTTCTCGGCCACCGACCCCAGCGCCAGACGCTCGAACCCGCTGCGTCCGTGCGAGCCCATGACGACGAGATCGGCGTTCGACTCGCTGGCGGCGGCCAGGATGCCCGGCACGACCGGCCCCTCGCGCACCTCGGTGGTCGCACCCGCGCCACCGCCCAGCCCCTTGGCGACCCACCAGCCCAGCTGTTCCTCGAGGGAGCTCTGCGTGTCGCCCACGACCGCGTCGAGCCCCTCCACCTGAGCGCCGGCCCACCCGCGAAGGTCGACGACCTGCACGACCATCACCGCGGCGCCGTGGTGTCGCCCGAGTGCGAGTGCATAGTCGAGCGCGCGGCGCGAGGCGTCGGAGAGATCGACAGGACACAGAATGCGTTCGAGACGGGGCATGGCGGAATCATAGGCGGGAAGCCGGGGAGCGGGGAAGCTGGGAAGCGTAAGAGCGTGGAAGCGTGGGAGCTGGGAAGGAGACCTTCCATGCTCCCCGACTTCCACGCTTCCCAGCTCCACTGGCATAAGATGCGGTCGAAAGGACAGGACATGGGCCTCTACCTGTATCGACTGATGGGAGCCGCGCTGCTCGACCGATCGATCTACGAGGGCATCGAAGCGGACCGCAACGCGTTGGGTCAGGCACTGGCCACTGTTCTCCTCTCGAGTCTCGCGGCCGGCATCGGTGCGGCGGGCTGGCAGGGGCCCACGCTGGCCAACGTCGTGCTCGTGGCCTCGGTGGCACTCGTGAGCTGGATCGCGTGGGCCACGCTGATGTTCCAGATCGGCGGGCGCCTCATGGCGACACGCGCGACGAAGACGAGTCAGACGGAGCTCATGCGCACGATTGGCTTTGCCGCCTCACCCGGTCTCATCCAGGCCTTCGGCGCGTTTCCCCGCGTGACGACGATGGCGTTCGTCGTGGCGGGGATCTGGATGTTTGCGGCCACTGTCGTGGCCGTGCGGCAGGCGCTCGACTTCACGAGCACCGCGCGCACGCTGGCCGTGTGCGCCGTGGCCGGC
>CAZVHY010000027.1:7016-8364 GCA_964627115.1 uncultured Solibacteraceae bacterium
GCCCTCACGGTCGAGGCGGCGGCGCGCTCGATTCAGCCAGGCGAGGTCGTCCGGCTGACGATCGCCACGGCGTCACCAGCCACGCGTGTGGTCGTCCAGGCGTTCGACACCACGTTCCCGGCGTTCCGCATCGACGACCAGACGTGGCAGGCGCTCATCGGCGTGGATCTCGACGTCAAGCCGGGACGTCATACGGCGTCGATCACCGCGGCTGATGGCACGCGCACGCACTCGACCACCCGCACGATCGTCGTGACCGACAAGGCGTTCCCGACGCGGCGCCTGACCGTTGAGCCGCGGTACGTCGAGCCGCCGGCCGACGTCACGGCGCGCATCGCGAGCGAAGCGAAGCGCCTCAACGCCATCTGGGCGTCGCGAACGCCCGAGCGGCTCTGGACCGGAACCTTCGTCGCGCCCGTTCCCGATCGTGCCAACAGCGCGTTCGGTTCACGCAGCGTCTTCAACGGACAGCCACGCAGCCCGCACGGCGGCGCCGACTTCCTCAGTCCCACAGGTCGTCCGATCCGCGCGCCGGCCGCCGGGCGCGTCGTGCTGGCCGAGGATCTCTATTTCACCGGCGGGACCGTGGTCGTCGACCACGGGCTCGGCCTCGTGTCGCTCTTCGCGCACCTGTCGGCCATCGACGCCGAGCCGGGCCAGCTCGTATCGCCCGGCGACGTGCTCGGGCGCGCTGGCGCGACTGGCCGCGTGACCGGTGCGCACCTGCACTGGACCGTGCGCCTGGCCGGCACGCGCGTCGATCCGCTGGCGCTCATCGAGGTCACCGGCCAGCCGGCCGATGCGCACGTGAAGAGTGGATGGCTTCCGTAGGAGCCTGCTGAGAAACGCAGGCTCCACGCCAGACGCTCGAAGACAGACGCCAGAAGTTTCCAGAGGATGACCGCCGTGAGTGAACCGTCCCGCAACGAGACCCTGGGTCACGCCCTGACCGTGGCGCGCCTGCGCGCCTGGCGCACGGCGCTGCTCGCGCAACACAAGACGCTCGTCGACCACGAGCTCGCGCGATACGCGGCGGCGCACGGCCCGGTGGGCGGTCCGCATCACGCCCTGAAGCTGCTCAGTGACGATCCCTGGTTCCAGTGGCTGCGGCCGATCATCGTCCTGATCGTCCAGATCGACGAACGGCTCGCGGGTGACGCGCCGCTCACCGATGCCGAAATCGACACGTTCCGGCGCGAGACGAAAGCCCTGATCCAGGCGCCCGCCGACACACCACTCGGGCGTGAATACCAGCGGTCGCTGCAGGAACTGCCTGCCGCCGTCGTGACGCACGGCAAGCTGCTGGAGTTGCTGAAGGGACCGTCGTAGCGGATCGGACAACGACTAG
>CAZVHY010000027.1:8464-24143 GCA_964627115.1 uncultured Solibacteraceae bacterium
GGCAAGCTGCTGGAGTTGCTGAAGGGACCGTCGTAGCGGATCGGACAACGACTAGTGCACCGCCGGCGAGATGGCGTCAATGGATCGCGGTCGAGGTGGGTGCAGCCGCAAGGCGGCGCGACGAGGAATACCGCGAGTATTGCGAGGAGCGCCAACGCCGCGGATGCCCCCGCATCGGCCGTGAGGCTTGATGCCATCTCGACGGCGGTGCACTAGATCGCCACGGCGGCGGCCGCTCGGCGCGCCTGCGTGAAGACCTGGACGAGATCGGCACGGCGCCAGCCGCGGTCGACCTCGTCGGCCAGCGCCGTCAGCGCTTCCTCGGGTGAACGCGCCTCGCGGTAGGGTCGCGTGGTCGTCATGGCGTCGTACACGTCGACGATGCCGATGATCTGCGCGAGCAGCGGGATCTCGTCGCCCTTCAAACCATCGGGATATCCGCTGCCATCGAGCCGCTCGTGATGGTGCCGCACGATGCTGCGCACACGATGGAGCGCGCGCAAATCTCCGCACAGCCGGTCGCCGACGACCGGGTGCTCCTTCACCCGCTCGAACTCCTCCTGGGTGAGCGCATCGGGCTTCAGCAGGATGGCGTCGGGCAGGGCAATCTTGCCGATGTCGTGGAAGTAGCCGCCGCGCGCCAGCGCCTGCAGGTCCTCGTCGGGAAGCCCGAGCAGCGTGCCCATCTCGGTGGCGTAACGCGCCAGGCGCTGACAGTGACCTTCCGTATAGGCGTCGCGGACTTCGATCATCAGCGCCAGGCTGCGCAGCACCGCCTCGGCCGAGTCGAGGTCGTCGGTGATGTGCTTGATCTGCATCAGCGACCGGACGCGCGCCTTCAGTTCGGACTGATCGATGGGCTTGGTGAGGAAGTCGTTGGCGCCGGCCTCGATGGCCTTCAGCCGATCCTGCGCTTCGGTCGCCCCGGTCAGGAGCACGACCGGGATCAGGCAGGTGCCCGGCTCCGCCTTGAGCGCACGGCAGAGCGCGAAGCCGTCCATCAGCGGCATGCGGACGTCGGACACGACGACGTCAGGCCGGTCCTTGAGGACGATATCGAGCGCCATCCGGCCGTTGGTGGCCGTCAGGACGTCGTAGCCTTCGAGGCGCAGCACGGCGGCCAGGGCAGACACGTTGGCGTCGAGGTCGTCGACCACGAGCACCGTGCCTGGCGCCCGCCGACGGGGACCGGTCACATCGGAGAACATGCGAAAATCGATGTTACCCCAACGCCCGGATTTCGTACAGTTCATGACAAGTTCGTGACGGCGCCCCAGGGCCCTCGCCCGGAAGCGGGGCGCGACGTTCCACACCAGTCCGACCGGTCGGCGGTACGTTCATTGCCTTGGACTGCAGCGTTGTTCGGGATGCTGGGTCGGATCTCTACTCCCGCGTCCTCGAGGGGGCTGTTGCGTCGCCGCTGGCCCCGGTTCGAGGTGGGCGGAAACGTAACAGCGCGAGTGACCGTGCTCGATCTCGCGATGCCCGTCCGGGACATCAGCGTCGGAGGATTCGGCATCGAAGCGCCCATGCGCTTTGCCCCCGGCGAGATTCACGAATTCCTGATCAGCCTGCCCGACGAACCGCCAGCTCTGGTCCGCGCCCGCGCCGCCTACTGCCACGCCAGACGCGACCGCGAACAGGTGTTCTTCACCGGCTGGGAAGCGCTCGGCGACCCGGACACCGCCCGATCCATGGCGGATCTGGTGGATCGGTTTCTCGCGGGGCGGGAATAGGCGGCACGGCGGCAGCCATGTCGCAGCGGCGGGCGCTACGCTACTCCCCGCCTGGCGGCGCTCCCGGCCTTCCAGCCTTCTCCCCGCCTGTCGCCTCGCCGCCTTCTATCCGCTCCTCCCCCGCATACACATTGAACCGCCCCGCGCGGGTGAATCCGACGAGGGTCATGCCGCACTGCGCCGCAAGCTCGATCGCCAGCGACGAGGGCGCCGAGACGGCAACGATCATGGGGATGCCCGCCAGGTAGGCCTTCTGCACGATTTCGAACGACAGACGCCCGCTGACGACCAGCGCGCGGTCCGACAGCGGCAGGCGCCCGGTCAGCAGCATCCGGCCGATGAGTTTGTCGATGGCGTTGTGACGCCCCACGTCCTCGGCGCTGCACTCGAGGTCACCTTCGGGCCTGACGAGTCCGGCCGCGTGGAGTCCGCCGGTTTCCGTAAACGCCCGTTGCGCCGGCGCCAGCACGTCCGGCAACCCGGCCACCACGCGCGATGGTATCCGCCAGTTGGCGGTCACCGGGGTTGTCGGCACATCGAGCGACTCGAGCGACCGGCGGCCGCAGAGCCCGCAGGACGAGTTCATGGTCACGTTCCGGCGGGTGCCGAGCAGGTCGCCCAGGAGCGGCGCACGTTCGGCCGACAGCCGCACCTCGACGACATCGCCGGCCAGGCTCTCGATGGAAACCACGTCGCGTGGCGACGTCAGTACCCCCTCGGTGAACAGGAACCCGGCGGCCAGGTGACGATCGTCGCCGGGCGTGCGCATGACCACGGCAAACGGTTCGTCGTCGATCCGGACCTCGAGCGCCCGCTCGACGGCCACCCTGTCCGAAAGGTTCCGGCGCACGTCGTCCTCGACACGCACCATCTCGACCGATCGAACCGACTCGTTGCCCGACACCGGCGGCAGGATAACATCTACGTCCTGCATGGCCCTGTTCGGACTCGATCAGCAGAAACCCCGGCACTTCCGCGAGATGTTCAAGATCGCCTGGGAGAACCGCGATCAGTTGCCGTTCGCCTGGCGCATCCTCAACCGCGGCTGCTGCGACGGCTGCGCGCTGGGCACCGCCGGGTTGAAGGACTGGACGCTGCCCGGGCCGCACCTGTGCATGGTGCGTCTCGAGCTGCTGCGGCTGAACACGGCGCCGGCGCTCGATCCGGCGATCCTGTCGGATGCCTCAATGCTCGCCGGCAGGACGTCGGCAGACCTGCGTGCGCTCGGCCGGCTGCCCGAGCCGATGCTGCGTGCGCGAGGCGATCGGGGCTTTCGCGTCATCGGCTGGGACGAAGCGCTCGATCGCGCCGCGGCCGCTGCACGGGAGACTGCGCCCGAACGGATGGCGTTCTTCCTCACGTCGCGCGGCATCACCAACGAGATCTACTACGCCGCGCAGAAGGCCGCGCGGTTCCTCGGCACGAACCACGTCGACAACGCGGCGCGGCTCTGTCATGCGGCGTCGACGGTGGCGATGAAAGCGACGCTTGGACACGGCGCGTCCACCTGCAGCTACGCCGACTGGATCGGCAGCGACCTCATCGTCCTCTTTGGATCGAACGTCGCCAACAATCAGCCGGTCAGCACGAAGTACCTGCACTACGCCAAGGCCCGCGGCGCGCGCGTGGTCGTGGTCAATCCGTATCGGGAGCCCGGGCTGAAGCGGTACTGGGTGCCGTCGATCCCCGGCAGCGCTCTGCACGGCACGGCCATCGCCGACGACTGGTTCGACGTCCACACGGGCGGCGACCTCGCGTTCCTCGTCGGCACGCTCAAGGCGCTCCTGACCCTGCCGGACGGCATCGACTGGGCGTTCGTGCGGGAGCGGACGAGCGGGTTCGATCGCGTACGCGCCGATGCGGAAGCCAGCGACTGGGCCGTCATCGAAGCCCAGAGCGGGATGACGCGCGATCGCATCGAAGCGTTTGCGGCGCTGCTCGTGGCGCGCCCCAACGCCGTGTTCATCTGGTCGATGGGCCTGACGCAGCACGAGCACGGCGTCGACACCGTCAAGGCGCTGATGAACATCGGCATCGCGCGTGGCCTTCCGGGACGTCCCAATCGCGGGCTCGTGCCGATCCGCGGTCACTCCGGTGTGCAGGGCGGCGCGGAGATGGGCTGTGTGCCGTCGGTGCCGGCCGACACGGCGGCGCACTGGGAACAGCAGTGGGGCTTCGGCATGCCGTCGCATCGTGGCTGGACGACCACGGAAATGATCGACGCCTCGGCCGCGGGTCACGTCGACCTCTTCTGGATGGTCGGCGGCAACTTCCTCGAGACGCTCGGCGACGAAGCGCTCTCGCGCCGCGCGCTCGCGCGGCCGCGACTGCGCGTGCACCAGGACATCATGTTGTCGTCGGCCATGCTCGCCGACAGCGATGGCGACGTCCTGCTGCTGCCGGCCACGACGCGCTACGAGTCGGTTGGGGGCGGCACCGAGACGTCGACCGAACGACGCGTGATCTACTCACCTGAAGTGCCGGGGCGACGCATCGGATCGGCGAAGCCCGAGTGGTGGGTGTTCCGTGAGCTGATGCAGCGGACCGTCCCGGAGCGCGCCGCGCAGGTCGGCCTCGACGATGCCGCCGCGATCCGGCGCGAGATTGCCGCGGCCGTGCCGCTCTATGCCGGCATCGAACGGCTCTCGAAGCAGGGCGACCAGGTGCAGTGGGGCGGCCGCGTGCTCTACGCCGACGGGCAGTTCGCGACGCCCGACGGCCGCGCGCACTTTGCGCCCGTGGCCCTGCGGCCGCGCCACCGGTCTGCCGGCACCTTCGCCGTATCGACGCGGCGCGGCAAGCAGTTCAACTCGATGGTGCAGCGCGATGTCGATCCGCTCAACGGCCTTGCGCGCGAAGACATCCTCGTCAGTGAAGGCGATCTCGCGCGGCTCGACCTGGCGTCGGGTGCGCGCGTGCGACTGCAATCGGCGTTCGGCACGTTCGACGGGGTGTTGCGCGCGGGTCCCATCCGCGACGGCAACCTCGAGGTGCACTGGCCCGAGGGCAACACGCTCCTCTCCGGCACACTCCGCGATCCCGACTCACTCGAGCCGGACTACAACGCGACGGTGACAATCGAGGCGCGATAGGAACGCGTCACCAGAACGCGCCGGGACGACACACCGCGCATTGCAGAAAATAGCTGTCACCAATTGACGTCAGAGTACGCAGTTTCTGCGAATCAGCCCTGCGCCGGCTTCGTCGGGCCGGTCGACACCTCACGCGGACGTCAAAATCGCCGGGAAAAACGCGATCGCGCTGACGGCGATTTTCCCGAGTCGGCCCGCTTGACATCCGGCACGCCCTTCGCAATGCGACGACGCTACAATGCAGGAGGAGAGACATGCTCATGGCGCGCACGACGGAACCTGCGGTCTGCAGGCTGACCTATCAGGACTATCTGCGGTTCCCGGACGACGGGAAGCGGCACGAATTGATTGACGGGGTGCACCTGGTGACCGCCACCCCGAACGTTCGTCATCAGCAGATTGTCCGGAACCTGATCTTCCGGCTGTCGCAGCATCTGGAACACCACGGCGGCGGTCAAGTGCTCCACGCGCCGCTCGGCGTGGTGTTCACGCTGTACGACATCGTGCAGCCGGATCTGCTGTACGTCTCGGATGCCAGGCAACAGATTCTGACCGAGTCGGTCGTGCGCGGCGCGCCGGACCTCGTGGTCGAAGTGTTGTCGCCTTCGACCCGGCGACGTGACGAGGGCACCAAGCGGACGCTCTACGACCGTTCGGACGTCGGCGAGTACTGGATCGTCGATCCGGCGTCCGACTCGATTCGTGTGTATCGCCGCGTGAAGGGGCGGCTCGCCATGACCGAGGACCTGAGCCGCGAAGATGGCCACGCGCTGACATCGCCGCTGATGCCGGGCCTCGCGCTGCCGCTCGACCGCATCTTCAGCCGCTAGTTCACAGCCTGGCAGCCGTCAACGTCCGCGCAGTGTGCGGTAGTCGGCGGCCACCGGAAAGCGCCGGCCGACACCAAACGCGATCGAAGAGATCTTGAGGCCGGGCGCAGCCTGGCGCCGCTTGTATTCGCTGTTGTCGATGAGTCGCAGCACGTCGAGCACCGTCTGCCGCTCGAAACCGCGCGCAACGATGGCGTCGGCGTCGAGGTGTTCTTCGACGTAGGCCTGCACGATCGGGTCGAGGATCTCGTAGGGCGGCAGGCTGTCCGAATCCCGCTGATCCGGCCGGAGCTCAGCACTCGGCGGTTTCGTGATCGTCGAGATCGGGATTATCTCGCGATCACGATTCACGTAGTGCGACAACTGGTACACGAGCGTCTTCGGCACGTCACTGATCACCGCCAGTCCGCCCGCCATGTCGCCATACAACGTGCAGTAGCCCACGGCCAGTTCGGACTTGTTGCCCGTCGTCAGCAGGATGGCGCCGAACTTGTTCGACAGCGCCATCAGCACCGCGCCGCGCGTGCGCGCCTGCAGGTTTTCCTCGGCCGTGTCGGGCGCGCGCCCCTCGAAGAGCGGCGTCACCGCGTCGAGGTACGACTGATAGATCGCGTCGATCGGCACGAGATGGTAGCGAATGCCGAGATTGCGTGCGAGCGCCTCCGCGTCGGCCACGCTGCCGGGCGAGGAGAACCGTGTGGGCATCGCGACGCCGGTGACGTGGTCCGCCCCGAGCGCATCGGCGGCCAGGCACGCCGTGAGCGCCGAGTCGATCCCGCCAGACAGGCCAATCACCGCGCGCGTGAAGCCGCACTTGCGCACGTAGTCGCGCAGGCCGAGCACCAGCGCGCCGTACGCCTCCTCTTCGGTCGTCGTCGCCAGCGCGGGCAGAGCGGCGACATCGACCGCCCCCGGACGGCCGATCGGCAGGTCGCACAGGATCAGGTCCTCGTCGAACGCGAGCCCGCGGACAACCTCGTCGCCCGTCGGTGAGATGCCGATGGAGTGACCGTCGAACACCAGTTCGTCGTTGCCGCCGACCTGGTTCAGGTAGACGAAGTAACGCCCGTGTGTCACCGCAGCCTGCCGGATGAGCCGGCGGCGCACATCGGACTTCTGCAGCGTGAACGGACTCGCGGAAATGTTGATGAACAGATCGACCTGCTGGCGCGCGAGGTCGTCGACCGGATCCTGGCGATAGAGCTGCACGGGCCAGATGTCGGGATCGTTCCAGACGTCTTCGCAGATCG
This sequence comes from uncultured Solibacteraceae bacterium, assembly GCA_964627115.1. Lineage (GTDB taxonomy): Bacteria > Acidobacteriota > Vicinamibacteria > Vicinamibacterales > SCN-69-37 > SCN-69-37. The sequence goes on from CAZVHY010000027.1 coordinate 15,373, forward strand.
TGACGCCGAGCCGGACGTCGCCGAACACGATGGGCTCCACGCTGCGTGCCGGCTCGAAGTACCGGTCCTCGTCGAACACGTCGTAGTTGGGCAGGAGCGACTTGTAGCGCCGCTCGACGACCCGGCCGCCGGCACAGAGGGCCACGGCGTTGTGCAGGGCCTTACCCGGCAGGGCGCGGTTGCGATCGACGAACCCGGCCAGCACAGCCGGTCCGTCGGTCGTCAGGCCGGCGAGCCGTTCGAGCAGGTCGAGGTTCAGGTCGACGAAGCGTTCATGACGCAGCAGGTCGCGCGGCGGATACCCGGTCGTCGCCAGTTCCGAGAAGACGACGAGGTCTGCCCCCTGCGCGCGGCCGTGCGCCACGGCATCGGCCATCTTCGCGAAGTTCTGGTCGAAGGCGCCGACAGTGAAGTTCAGCTGAGCCAGCAGGAGACGCATCCGGGGAGGAAATTGTACAGCCGTGTCTTACCGTGCAACCGCGTGAGTACTACACACTTGCGCGTTCATGCCGATATCCGGAACGATGCCGGCGCCGAGGTTGCGCGCGCGGAGACTGGTACGCAAGCTGCAATTCGTGACGTCAGGACGTTATGGCACCGAATCACGACTCCCCCACGGTCGACACCATCGAAACACAGCGGTACGGACTGGCCGGCCTCATCAGCACGACACTCGCCTTGTCGTTCGGCATCTCGATGGCCGCCGCCGCAATGCTCGTGGCCGCCGCCATGTGGCTGGAACGGTAGCCGGTTCTCACGCCTTCGCCAGCAGCAACCCATTCAGAATCCAGCTCGCCACGCTGATGACGAGCGCGCCCAGGAACGCGGCCCAGTAGCTCGCCAGCGCGAACCCGGGTATCAGGGCCGCGGTCAGGCCCACGCAGATCGCGTTCACCACGAAGATGAACAGGCCGAGCGTGACGAGCGTCAGCGGCAGCGTGAGGATGATGAGCACCGGCCGCACCGCGGCGTTCACCAACCCCAGCAGCGCCCCGGCGGCCAGCGCCGCCCCCGTCCCGCTCACCTCGACACCGGGCACCAGCCACGCCGCGATCAGGATCGCGACGCCGTTCAGCAGCAGACGCGCAAGAAATCGCATGGTCGCCTCCAGTTCCTGACGTCAGCCTTCGACGATCGCCTTCAGGCGCTCGAGGTCGGCCGACATGACGGCGCGCAGCGGGCCGGCGATCATGGCGGCCGGCACCATGGCCAGCGCCTGTCCCGGCTCGCCGACGTTGCGGATCCGGACGCGCGACCCGCCGCCCGAACGCTGAATGTCGAATCGCGTCGCGCCCACGATGGGGCCGTCCGCAATCCGCAGGCTCAGCACGTGCGGGAAGTGCACCGTCTCGACCTCCGTCGTCCACGAGAACTCGCGGCTGAGCACGGAGCCGCGATGCGTCACGCGCGCCCCCCGGACGAGCGCAGCGTCCAGGATCTCGACGCCGGTCACGGCCGACATCCATTCCGGCGCCCGGGCCGGATCGAACATCACGGCCGCGATGTCGGCGGGGTCGGCGGCAATCTCGATTTCAGCAGCAACGTCTATGGACATAAGGCCTGGGGACGACAAGGGTGCGATGGTGCCAGGGTGCGAAAGTGCCAGGGTGCCAGGGTGCCAGGGTGCGAGGGTTCACAGTCCGCACCGTGGCACGCTGGCACCTGCGCACCCTGGCACCGACGATCTTATTTCCTTCGCGTCCTATCTGTGAAACGACTCCGCCCTGGCAGCGGCCGACAGGCGCGTGAGGAACCGTTCCGGGTCCGCGGCGAACGCCTGGCGCAGGCCGTCGAGGGACGTGGCGCCGCCGTAGCTGATCGCCGAACACACGTGCTTCAGCATGTTCCGGATGATGGTACGCGCCGAGCCGCGCGCGGGCACGCTGACCTCGAGCCCCTCGGCGCCAATCGCGTCGAGCTCCTCGGCGTCGGCGTCCTCGAGATCGAGCCGGTCGCGCACGGCGCCGACTGACGCCATGCCGCGGAAGACCTTGAACGGCACGCGCACGACCTTCTGCGACTCGGGAACGACAACCGGCTTCAGCACGGTTTCACCCGGCGTTTCGCGCGTGCCGGCAAACGCGCTGCCGAGCATGACCGTCGACCCGCCGAACAGCAGCGCCTGCACCAGCGCACCGTCCCGTTTGACGCCGCCGTCGGCAATGAGCGGCACGCGGTCGCCGGCCGCGACGTGACAGCGCACGAGCGCCTCGACCTGCGGCACGCCGAAGTTCGTGGCCAGCCGCGTCGTGCACCCGCCACCGGGTCCGATGCCCACCTTCACCGCATCGGCGCCGCGTTCGACGAGAAAGGTCACCCCCTCGGCCGTGGCCACGTTGCCCGCGACGAGCGGCACGTCGCCGAACCGCGCACGCACCGCCGCCATGGCACGTTCCATGACACGCGAGTGGCCGTGCGCGATGTCGATGACGAGCGCGTCGGCGCCCACGCGCAGCAGCTCGGCCGCGCGCTCGAGGAAGTCGCCGGTGGCGCCAATCGCCGCGGCCACACGCAGACGGCCGTGCTCGTCTCGCGTCGCGAACGGGTGCTCGCGATGTTTGACGAGGTCGCGTGACGTCACGAGACCGATCACGCGATCGTCGGCGTCGACGAGCGGCAGCTTCTTCACCTTCGCGTCGACCATCAGGCGCTCGGCGTCCGGCCACGTCAGCCGGCCCGTATGGACGACGAGCGTCTGCCGTGGCGTCATCCGATCGCGCACAGTCGCATCGTCACCGACGAAGCGGACGTCGCGTTCGGTGAGCAGTCCCGCCAGCCGGCCGTGTTCGTCGACCACGACCAGCGTGCCGACGCGCCCGGCGTGCATCACCGACCGGGCCTCGCCGACGCTGGCTGTCGGCACAATGCTGCGCGGGTCGGTCACGATGCCGTGCTGCGTGCGTTTCACCGCCGCCACTTCGACGACCTGCGGCTCGACGTCGCCGGGACGAAAGCCGCGATCGATGACACCGATGCCCCCTTCCTCCGCCATGACAATCGCCATGGGCGCGCGCGTGACCGTGTCCATGTTGGCCGACACGATGGGCCGGCGCAGGCGGATCGACGACGCGAAGGGCGACGTCAGATCGATGACCGACGGGTCGCGGCTCGGGATCTCCCCGAGTTGCGGCGTGAAGAGGAAGTCGTCGAACGTGCAGCCTCGGACGAGTTCGAGCAGCGACGTGGTCATCGGGGAATCATCGGGTCGGCCCGTCGCACGAGTTGAACAGCCAGTCCCCACGGGTCGCGCAGCATGGCGAGATGATCGCCATTGTCAGCGACCACCACGTCACCGTCGGCCGTGGCTCCGGCCGCGAGCAGACGCTCTCGCGTTGCCGCGACGTCATCGGTCTGGAACGCCAGGTGCAGTATCAGCGGATCGATCGTGCGGTAGTCGGGCACCGCGACGCGAGGATTGTTGTAGACCTCGATCATCACGCCGTCGCCGTCGTCGGCCAGAAACCGCGCATGTGCCGGCGCGCCGGTCGAGCGCTTGACGCGCAGGCCGAGATGCTCGACATACCAGTCCGCCAGCGCGACGGGATCAGGGACTTGAAATGCGACGTGTTCGATTTTCATCGGAAACCTCGGGGACGGGGACGGGGACGGGGAAGAAGGTGCCAGGGTGCCAGGGTGCCAGGGTGCGAAGGTGCGAGGTGAAAGGAATCGGAACCGCGCCAACTTTGTTCTCGTGGGACCCTACCGTCCTCGCCCAAACGTCGGAGTCAAAAGTCGACAAGCTTCAGGTTCCTCGCCCCCTGGCTCCGTCGCACCGTGGCACCCTCCCCGATCCATAATCCCGCCATGCCGCACCAGTATGTCAGCCAGGTGGTCGATCTGCTCGACCCGGGCCTCAATCATCTCCACAACATGACCGAAGTGGAAGCCCGGCAGCGTGTGCTCGGGGCACAACCGGACGCCGTGCGCGCGATCGACGGGTCGTTCGCCCTGGTCGTGGTCGACGGCATCACCGTGCGCATGGCGCGGTCGCTCGACCGGCCGATGCGGTATTTCCTGGCCAAGCGGCACGAGGGGCCAGCTCTGTATGTGGCCGATCGGATCGACACGCTGTACGCGGCGCTCGACCGCGACGGGTTCGCCGACCAGTTTCATCCCAGCTACACCCGGATGGTCCCGGCCCACTACGTCGTCGAGATCCAGCTCGTCGGCTGCCCCGATCCAGATCCCGTCTACACACGCTTCTTCACGCCTGCGACCGACTCGATCGAGCCCGACCTCGACATCATCGGCCGGCGGTACATCGACGCCACGGCGCGCGAAGTCGAGAAGTGGCTGCGATGGATCGATCGCACGGCCGGGCCGGCCGCGCCAATCGGTGTCGAATTCTCCGGTGGCATCGACAGCGGCGCCGTGTTCCTCGTCGTCTACCATACGATGCTGCGACTCGGCATGTCGCCGGCGCGGCTGAAGGCGTTCACGCTGAACGCGGGCGACGGTCCCGACGTCGAGCAGGCGCGCGCGTTTCTCGCGGCGCTCGATCTCTCGCTCTTCCTGGAAGACATCACGGTATCGTCCGGCGACCTCGACGCGCAGGACGCACTGAAGACCATCGAGGACTACAAGGTGCTCGACCTCGAGTGTGCGGTGATGAGCATCGCGTTGTGTCGGGGCATCCGCGCCCGGTATCCCGGGTGGCGCTACCTGATCGATGGCGACGGTGGCGACGAGAATCTCAAGGACTACCCGATCGAGGAAAATCCGGAACTCACCATCCGCAGCGTGGTCAACAACCTGATGCTCTATCACGAGGGGTGGGGCGTCGGCCGCATCAAGCACTCGCTGACCTACAGCGGCGGCCTGAGCCGCAGCTACGTGCGGTCCTACGCGCCGGCGCGGCGGTTCGGCTTCGACACGTTCAGTCCGTTCGCGCGTCCGGATGTCATCGAGGTCGCCGAAGGGATTCCGTTCAAGGCGCTGACCGACTACGACGTGTCGCGCCTGTACGATCTCAAGGGCGACATCGTGAGCCGCGGCGTGCGCGCGGTCACCGGATTCGAGATGCCCGTGTATCCGAAGCGCCGGTTCCAGCATGGCGCCATGCCGGCCGACGCCATGCGCGCGCGCATCGGCGACGGCGAGCGCACATATCGCCGCGCCTTCCACGCCCTGTATTCGTAGTGCCGATGCCGGCGTATCCGGACGGGCCTCGCGCCCGCGATCGCTTCGTCACCAGCCTTCGGCCGCCGAAGCCGGTTCACGATCCATGGCGCGCGCACGGTGTCCTCGTCGAAGACGAGCCGGTCGAGTCGGGCCGTGTCACGCGCGTGGCGACGGTGTTCCTGACCGGCCGCGAGTGTCCGTGGCGTTGCGCGATGTGCGACCTCTGGCAGCACACGACGGATACCGCGACGCCGCCCGGTGCGATTGCCTCGCAGACCATGCACGCCGTCCGCGAGCTCGACAAAACGCCGGGTGTCACGCGCATCAAGCTCTACAACGCGGGCAGCTTCTTCGATCCGCTCGCCGTCCCGCCGGGCGACTACGAGGCCGTGGCAGAAGCCACGCGCGCCTTCGATCGCGTCATCGTCGAATCGCATCCGTCGCTCGTTGGTCCGCGCACCCGGACCTTCATCGATGCGCTCGACCGCGCGTCAAGGGCCGACACAGGGGGCGGCCCCTCCGTTGGTGGTGGTGACACGGGCGTCGCCCCCTACGTTATCGGCGACGCCGCGGGCGCCTCGCGCCTCGAAGTCGCGATGGGCCTCGAGACCGCACACCCTGTCGCACTCGATCGCATTCACAAACGGATGACGCTCGCCGACTTCGCGCGCGCGGCAGACACGCTCGCCACCATGCGCGTGGCGCTGCGCGTCTTCCTGCTGATCTCGCCACCGTTCGTCCCGCCCGGCTCGCAGGACGCGTGGCTCGCGCGCTCCGTGGACACGGCGTTCGGCGCCGGCGCCACGGTTGTCTCGCTCATTCCCACACGGCACGGCAACGGCGCCATGGACGTCCTGCGCGCGGACGGTGAATTCCGGTCGCCGACGCTGGACGATGTCGAACGATCGTTTGCCCTGGCGCTCGACCGATCTCGACCCGCAGGCGCGCGCGTACTGGTGGATCTCTGGGACCTCGCACGTTTCGCGTCGTGTCCCGACTGCCTCGACGCGCGGCGCGCGCGTCTTCACACCATGAATCTCGATCAACGCGTGCTCCCTCCCGTGACGTGTTCGCCCTGCGACGAAAGGCCCTCACGATGACCGTTCGTCCGGAAATCCGCGTCGACGTCGACGTCGCCATCATCGGTTCGGGCTTCAGCGGGTCACTTGCCGCCCTCGCGCTGCGACAGACCGGCCGGCGTGTCGTGCTGCTCGAACGCGGCCGCCATCCGCGTTTCGCCATCGGTGAATCGACAACGCCGCTCACGAACCTGCTCATCGAGGAGTTCGCCGACCGCTACGATCTTCCGCACATCCGCGTGTTCTCGAAGTGGGGCACGTGGCAACAGGCGCGCCCCGACATTGCGGCCGGCCTCAAACGTGGCTTCACGTTCGTCTTCCATCGCCACGGCGAGCCGTTCACCGACGATGACTCGCACGCGCGGCAGCTGATGGTGGCCGCCAGTCCGCACGACGGGATTGCCGACACGCACTGGTATCGTCCGGACTTCGATCGGATGCTCGTCGAAGAGGCGCAGCGTGCCGGCGCCGAGTACCTCGACGAGGTGCAGCTCGAGACCGCCACGCCATCACCAGCGCGTCTCACGCTGGAGGGCACGCGACACGGTCAACGTCTCGTCGTGCAGGCCGGGTTCGTGATCGACGCCAGCGGCCCGCGCGGTTTTCTCACGCGCATGCTCGGATCGGGCGACGTGAGGCCGCGATGGCTGCCGCCAACGCAGGGGCTCTACACACACTTCACCGGCGTCGGCCTGTGGGAGCACGTGTGCCCGCCGTCCGGCACGCCGCCGTATCCACCCGATGACGCCGCGCTGCACCACGTCTTTCCCGGCGGATGGATCTGGATGCTGCGGTTCAACAACGGCATCACGAGCGCCGGTGCGGCGGTGACCGATGCGCTGGCGGCCGAAATCGGCATCGGCGATCGCGAGGCTGCGTGGTCGCGGCTGCTCGCTCGTCTCCCCTCCGTACGCGATCAATTCAGGACCCGCCAGCCGACCCTGCCGTTCGTCCACGCGCCGCGCGTGGCGTACCGGTGCGGACAGGTCACGGGCGATCGCTGGGCGCTCCTGCCGTCGGCCGCCGGCGTGATCGATCCCCTGCTCTCGACCGGGTTTCCGCTGACGCTGCTCGGCCTCGGCCGGCTGCTGCGGGTGATCGAGACGACGAATGACGGCCCGGAACGCGCGGACGCACTGCGCGCATACGAACGCGACACGCAGGACGAGCTCGACATCACCGAGCAACTCGTGGCCGCGCTCTATGCGTGCATGCACGACCCACCGCTGTTCACGCGGCTCAGCCTGCTCTACTTTGCGGCCGCCAGTTTCAGCGAAACCGTGCGGCGTCTCGGGCGACCGCACATGGCGCCGGGGTTTCTGCTGCACCGGCATCCGGCGTTTGGCGTCGAACTCCGCGCCTGTGCGTCCATCGCGGCAACCGCGCCGGAAGGTCGCGCGCGGGCGGAGCTGTTCGATCGCATCAGCCGTACGATTGAGCCATTCGACGCCGCCGGCCTCAACGACGATTCGCGCCGCGGCTGGTATCCCGTCCTCGCACGCGACCTCATCGACAACGCATCGAAACTCGACGCGTCAGTCGAGGAGGTGGAGCAACTGCTCGATCGGTGTGGGTTGAGGGGATGACGGGCTGCGCGGCCGCACGGCTGCGGATTGCAGGGCCCAATGGGCGGGCACGAGGCCCAATCCGGACTGCGCGGCCGCCGTGCAGCCTGCGGCCCGCAGCCGCGCCGCCTACTTGACCGTCACTCCCCCGAGCAGGACGACCCCCTGAAGGATCAGTCTCGGTGCGGGGGGCGTCGGCTCGGCAACGGCGTCGCCTTCACTGCCGCTGTTCCCATCCTCGTCGGCCGTGCGGTCCGGGCGACGACGCTGGTCGTTGATGCCGCCGGCCACCGTCGTCGTCTGGATCTCGACCTGCCAGTCCGCAGGGACGTAGATTTCGGTACCGCCGAGTACGTTGAAGACGTCGACGGTCGCCGCCTCCCCCGGCGCCAGTATCGCGCGCGTGAGGTTGAGGCTCGTCCCGGCCATCACATTCGTCACCGACCCGCCTGAGAACGGACCATCGTGCACCGGGCGCCCGCCTCCCATCAGCGCAAACGTGTTCACCGTTCCTGGTGCGGTCGACGCCGCCGCGGCGTCGCGGCGATCGAATGCGTGGCTGAACACCAGGCCCAACACGACGACCCAGAAGAGCCAGCCCGCACACGCGCCCGATCCTTTCAGGTCGCCCCCTCGCATCGCTTCCCACACCACGGCGGAGCCGACGACGATGAGCGCGAGCGGCCACAACTCGACGATCTGACGCATCTCGATGGCGCCCATCCTCTGCATCAGCAGCAGGACGCCGATGGCGACGAAGCAGATGCCGGTGGCCACGTTGACGAGGTGAACGCGCTGAACAGGTTCGGACATAGGACGGTGCCTCGTAGGAGCGCGCCCCCGTGCGCGCCCACCGTTGACAGTCTGCCCGTGTCCTGTGCGGTTCGCACGCGTGCATCGGCCAATGGCGGTGGGAGACCGGTGAACGCCCCTACACCCGTTCCGCGGGGGCGGCCCCCCGCGCGCGCCCACGCCGGCGACTGATGGCGCGCAGCCAGAGGCCGCC
>CAZVHY010000027.1:24243-27277 GCA_964627115.1 uncultured Solibacteraceae bacterium
CGGCCCCCCGCGCGCGCCCACGCCGGCGACTGATGGCGCGCAGCCAGAGGCCGCCGATGAGCACGAACGGCGCGAGATACAGGAACAGCATGGCGGGCGGCGGCCGTGCGTCGTACGTCGCGTCGACGTCCGACTCGACCGTCGCGTCGCCGAGCGGGCCGTCGATGACGACACGCACGCCGAACGGGCCTTCGTGATCCATCACGAGCGCGACGAACTGCCGGCCGATGTCGTTCGCCACCGGTTCGGTGATCCCCGTGCGCGGTTCGCCCGCCCGATCGAGCGGCGTAATGGCGACTGTCGCGCGTGTCCCGGCCGGCACATCGGCGCGCCCGGCGCCCGTCTTCACCATCACCCAGAACTGCCCACCCGCCGATCCGTCGTCGGTCGCGTCGGGATCGGTCCAGACCGAGACGACGTATGGTCCGGCGATCTGATTGGAAACAATCGGGAACGGCGGACCGTCGTGCGCGCGAACGTCCGCCGCCGTGGCGCACGCGAACGCAATCGCGGCGATAGCGACGAACCCGCGCCGATGCTCGCGCGTCACAGTCCAGTCCCCCGCATCTCCATCGGCTGGCCGAGGATCCAGAACGCGGCCGCCGTCAGCAACGTGACAATGGCGATCCACGGCCACGCGGCGTGTAACGAGCGTCCATCGAAGTCGCGCCGTGCGATCGCCAGCGTGACGGCCACCGAGCCCAGCGCACCAAGCAGCACGCCGCCCAACTGCAGCGGGAACACCACGCCGGAACGCAGACCGGTCATGCGCCAGAGCGGCTCGCCGAGCAGGGCCGCTCCGAACAGGTCGACAGCCGCACTCTGCGTGACAGGTACGATCACGAGCAGTCCGGTCAGCAGGTGAAAGCTGTAGTGCGCGAACCAGACACCGGTGCCAAGCGGCACGAGACCTGGTACGAAACGGCGGGCGATCGCCATCGGCGACCACGCGCTCCGCGACGAACGTTGCGTCGCCACAGACGCCGCGCCTATCGTCAGCGCTGGCAGCATCACGAGTCCGAAGGTGAACAGCAGCGCGAGCACGACGCCCTCGGACGGTTCGCCGATCGCCGCCGACACCCACCTCTGCGAGGCATGCACCGGCGCCGTCATCGCTCCGGCATTCACGAGCGCGCCGAACACGAAGACGACGATGAGCACCAGGATGTCGGTGCGGTCGATGAGGCGGCCGATGACCGAACGGCGCGTGTCATCGGCGAGTTCGGCCGCCGGCACGCGCGACGCGACGGCGACGTTGTCGTGCGGACACGCCTGCACGCAGTCGAGGCAGAACGTGCAGTCGAGGTTACCGACCTTCGCCGGCAGGAACAGCCCGAGCTCGCAGCCGCGCTGCACGATGGTGTGCGACTCCGGTGTCGCGCGTCGTCCCGACACGCAGTCTGCCGTGTGACACGAGTCGCACGTGCTGCTGTCGCGCACCTGCACCTCGAACGGCGACACGGTCGACGCCACGAAGTTGAACTGTCCGATCGGGCAGAGGTGCTGGCAGAACGACGCCCCGCGGAACGTGACGTCGATCGCGAGCGCCACGGCGAAGTACGCGAGCACGAGCCACGCGGTGACCGCCGGCAGCGCCCAGAGATCGAACCACTCGTACATGAAGAGCACAGCCACGAAGAGCGCCACACCCATCCACTTGCCGCGCAGCCGCGCCGGCCATGCAAGCCGCGGCACGTGCAGCCGTCGTCCCCAGTCGCGCACGCGCACGAACGGACAGCCCGCGCAGAAGACGTTGCCGGCGGCGAGCAGCGCAATCACGAGCAGGCCGCGATAGTGCACCCACGTGCCGACCGTTGCCAGGTTCGTGGACGCGAGGTCGGGGCCGAACAGGCCGTGAACGACCACGACGATGGCCGCGAGGAGCAGGACGAGTTGAAGTGACGTCCGCGCGTGCCGCCATCGCAGTGCGGGGCCGACCATCGGCAGACGGAGGAGATCCACGGGCCTACCCGGCGCTCCTGACGATGAGCTCCCCAATGCGCTGCCGCACGGCGCGTCCATCACGCAGGTGGCCCCTCACCATGAGTACCCAGTCGCCAGTCATCGTGAACGTGATGCTCGCGTGATAGCGCCCCTCGCCAGCGGCGGCAAGCGGCACGACGGCGGGCGCCATGCCGGGGTGTGTCATGTGCGCCTCGAGATCGAGGTCGGCATCGAGCGCAGGCACATCAGCGCCATCGTAGATCACGATGGCGATCGACGACGCCTGGTCGACAATCGGGACGGGCGGCGTCAGCGTCCACTCGACACGCAGCGTGCCGGCGAGGCTCTCAGCCTGACGGCAGGCAGAGGGCAGCAGCAGGAGCACGACGCCCAGCAGGGCGCCGATGACCCGTCGCCGCGTCAAGCTTCGGCCGCGCGCTCCTTCGGATGCCACGCGCAGGTGCAGCGAGGCGCCGGTGCCGAGGCCGGTGGGAACATGTGGTAATACATCGCGATCACCATCGGGATGAAGACGATCGTGTTGTAGAAGAGGTGCAGCTCGACGCGCGGAATCCAGAGCTGCGCGATGCTCGTGGGCACCGGGCGATCGAAGAACGGCGTGCCGAGAATGGCCTGGAGCTGCAGCAGCCCGTGTTCGATGTGGTGCCAGAACTGGATGGCCAGCGAAATCGTCCACCACCGGCGCTCGAGCGGGTTCGTGAAGCCGGGACGCAGCAGGAACAGGCCCACGAGCATCACGATGGCGTAGCCGTAGTGCAGCGCCTCGGACGTGATGACCCACGGAAAGAAGTAGCCCAGCACGCCGCGTGCCTGCGGCACCGGCCAGCCAAGCGCGTAGATCTGGAAGGCCTGCAGGAAGTGCTCGGCCCAGTGCGCCAGCACGATGGCCAGGTACGTCCGAAGGGCGAACTCGTGCCAGTCCGTGTTGAGCCGTTCGAGCCAGGATACATGCTGCCCCGAGGGCAGCACCGCCGCGTGCGTTGCCTGCATCATCAGTCTCCGGTGCGCTAGAGGGTGGCATTATCGGCTGGTCCCTGGGAACCGGGCAATCGTACGAATGTATTAGTGG
>CAZVHY010000028.1:0-7755 GCA_964627115.1 uncultured Solibacteraceae bacterium
GTTTCCTCGACTACTTCGCCAGCCACGGCCATCGCATCGTCGCCTCGTCGTCGCTCGTGCCGGCCGACGACCCGACGTTGCTGTTCACCAACGCCGGCATGAACCAGTTCAAGGATCTCTTTCTCGGCAAGGAGCGGCGCGACTACCGGCGCGCCACCACGTCGCAGAAGGTCATGCGCGTCAGCGGCAAGCACAACGACCTCGACAACGTCGGGCCGTCGCACCGGCACCACACGTTCTTCGAGATGCTCGGCAACTTCTCGTTCGGCGATTACTTCAAGAAAGACGCGATCCCGTTCGCCTGGCGGCTGTTGACCGACGTGTGGGGCATGGACCCGTCGCGCATGTATCCGACGATCTTCAAGGGCGAGGCCGGCATCCCGCGCGATGACGAGGCGTTCGAGATCTGGACGCAGTTCGTGCCGGCCGATCGCATTACCGAGCTCGGCTCGGCCGACAACTTCTGGCAGATGGGCGACACCGGCCCCTGCGGGCGCTGCTCCGAGATCATGTACTACCGCCCGGACGCGCCGTGCAGCCAGCCGGTGTGCCGCGGGCTCGAGTGCAGCTGCGACCGCTACTTCGAGATCTGGAACAACGTGTTCATGGAGTTCAACCGGACCGAGGACGGCACGCTCCAGCCGCTGCCCGCCCTTTCGGTAGACACCGGCATGGGGCTCGAACGCGTGACGTCGGTCCTCCAGAACAAGTTCTCGAACTACGACACGGACATCTTCACGCCGATTCTCGACGCGATTGGCGAGGCGGCCGGCCGGACGTACACGCACTTTCACGGCGGCGGCGATCACCCGGACGTGTCGATGCGCGTGATTGCCGATCACCTGCGCGCCATGACGTTCCTCATCGCCGACGGCGTGACGCCGTCGAACGAGTGGCGCGGCTACGTGCTGCGCAAGATCATGCGGCGCGCCATGCGGCACGGCAAGAAGCTCGGCTTCACCGAACCATTCCTGTACACGCTGGTCGATGTCGTCGTTCGCGAGATGGGCCAGGCGTATCCGGAGCTCGTGAGCGGTCGCGATGCCATCGCCCGCACCGTGCGCGCCGAGGAAGATCGCTTCGACCTGGTGCTGACGTCCGGCCTCCCGCGTCTCGAAGAACTGATCGAGAAGACGCTGGCGGGCGGCGGCACCACACTGTCGGGCGACGAAGTGTTCCGCCTGTACGACTCGCTCGGCGTGCCATACGACTTCGCCGACGATCTCGCGGGCCAGCGCGGTCTCAGCGTGGATCGCGCCGCGTTCGAAACGGCGATGGAAGCCCAGCGCGAACGGGCGCGCGCGAGCAGTGCGTTCGACACGAAGAAGGCAGCCGGGTTCGAGTATCCGGACGACGAGACACGCGCCCGCATCGAGGCGCTGCCGGACGTCTTCGACGGCTACGCGTTCACCGAAGTGCTGGCCACCGAGATTCTCGTCCTCTTCGACGACGAGCGGCGTCTGGTGCGATCGCTGCCGGCCTCGGCCTCGGGTTATGCGGTGCTCGACCGCACGCCGTTCTACGTCGAGTCCGGCGGCCAGGTGTCGGATGTCGGCACGTTCCGGATCGATGGCAACGTTGTCGCAACGGTCGCGGGCATGTCGCGCCTGGTTCCGGCCGGCGCGCGCGTTCATCGCATCACGACATCGCAGCCGCTGACCGTGGGACAACACGTCGACGCGGCCGTTGACGCGGCCGAGCGTGACGCCACGCGCCGCAATCACACAGCCACGCACCTGCTCCACGCCGCACTCCGCGCGCGGCTCGGCACGCACGTGCGCCAGAAGGGCTCGCTCGTCGCGCCGGATCGGCTGCGGTTCGACTTCGATCACTTCCAGCCGATGACGCCGGAGGATCGCCTCGAGGTCGAGCGCGCGGTCAACGAGCAGGTCTACCGCAACACGTCCGTTGTCACCGACGAGAAGAGCACGGACGAAGCCATCAAGGCCGGAGCAATGGCGCTCTTCGGCGAGAAATACGGCGAGAAGGTGCGCGTGGTCCAGATCGCGGGTTACAGCACCGAGCTGTGCGGTGGTACGCACGTCCGCGCCACTGGTGACATCGGGCCGTTCGTGCTGACGGAAGAAGCGGGCGTCGCTGCCGGCATCCGCCGCGTCGAGGCGCTGACGGGCGCGGGCGCCGTCGCGTACCTGCAGAAGCGGTCGGCGGCCATCGACCACGCCAGCGCAGCGCTTGGCGTGCCGGTGGCCGACGCCGTGCCCGCCATCGAGAAGCTCCAGACGGAGGCCCGGCGGCTCGCGCGCGAGAACGCGCAGCTCAAGATGAAACTCGCGCTCGGCGGGTCGGGCCGATCGGACGACGACTCGATTCAGGTCGGCGACGCGCGCCTGGTGACGCGTCGCGTGTCGGAGCTCGACAAGGACGCACTTCGCGGCCTGTCCGACTCACTGCGCGACCGGCTCGGCCGCGGCGTGGTCGTGCTCGCCGCCGAGAACGACGGCAAAGTCCAGCTGCTCGTGTCGGTCAGCAAGGATCTCACGTCGCAGATCAAGGCCGGCCAGCTCGTCAAGGACCTGGCGCCCATCGTCGGCGGCAAGGGCGGCGGACGGCCGGATTTCGCCGAAGCCGGCGGACGCGACGTCTCGAAGATCGACGACCTGCTCGCCGCCGCGCGCGAGATGGTGACCAGGGCCCTCGGGTAACCGGGCCGACACAGGGGTCGGCCGATATGCTGCCGCGCAGCCCGCAGCCTTGTAGCCCACAGCCTCGTGGCCTTGTAGTCTCGTAGCCTTCGTGTCCATGCCCATCCGCCTCGACATCTGGCTCGACGTCGCCTGCCTGTTCAAGACACGGTCGGAGGCGCAGCGTGCCTGCAAGGGCGGCAAGGTGGACATCAACGGCCACTCGGCCCGGCAGAACCGGGACGTCAAGCCGGGCGACGTCATCGAGATCACCCGGCCGGCCGGACGCCGGCAGCGCGTGGTGATCGTCGAGGTCACCGACAAGCACCTGCCGAAGGCCGAGGCGCGAAAACTGTATGAGGACACGACGCCTCCGCCCTCTCCCGAGGAACAGGCCATGCTCGACCTGATCCGGCTGGCGAACCCCAAACGCCGGGCCGACCCGGGGTCTCCGGACCGGGACGAGCGCCGACGCCTGCGCCGGGCCAAGGAAGACTGGTAAGCGCCCCCCAGCGGCCCGCCGCCGGGGCGTGTTATACTTTCGTGTTTCTGGGCCGGATTGCGGCCCCTCCCGGCGGGCCAGGCCCCGCCTGAACACAGAGGACTAGAGAGTGGCCACTCGACATGCATCCGCGGTGAAGGCTCACCGCCAGACCATCAAGCGCACCGAGCACAACCGCGCGCTGCGTTCCAAGCTCCGGACGGCGCTCAAGACCATCCGCGCGGCCATCGACGCCGGCGACACGACGGCCGCCAAGGCGGCGCTCAACCAGACGGTGTCGGTCATCGACAAGATGTCGGGCAAGGGCATCATCCACGACAACGCGGCGGGCCGCTACAAGTCGCGCATCGCCAAGCGCCTCGCCGCGAAGACGGCGCAGGCGTAAGCGCCTCGCGGGGGGCGGACGCCGGCGTCCGCCCAGTCAGTCAGGGCCGGCCAACGTGCGTCGGCCCTACCACCTTCTGCCAGGATTTCCGACGGCGCGTCCCGTCAGTTCCACCACCAGCCGTTCCACCAGCACGCGATCGTCTCCACCCGAGCTCTTGAGTGCGAGATCGGTGCGCAGCAGCGCCTCGAGCGCCGGGCGCACGCGGTTCGCGTCAGCCGCGGCCAGCCGGTTCGACACCCACCATCGGAGCTGCCCCACCAGGCCGTGCGCCGAGTCGCCGCGGTCGAACCGCCGTCCCGTCTCGATGAGTGCCGTGGCCGCGTCGCCAGCAGCAATCGCGTTGGTGACGGCCCACTCGTCTTCCACGCTCTCGTGATCGGCCGACACGGCCATCACGTCGTCTTCGGTGAGCTTCGTCCGATCGCCCGCGAACAGGACCATCTTCTCGATGTCGTCGCGCAGCTTGTTGACGTCGCCGGCCGCGCGCCTGAGGAGCAGTTGCTGGCCGGCCGCGTCGATGGTCCGTCCCTCGCGCGCGAGCGCGCCGCGCAGCACGCCGGCGAGCGCCGTGCGGGAGTCGGCTTTGGGGTCGTCGCGTTCGTTGCCGTCGAACAGCGTGACGAGCGCGTGCTCGAGCACGCGCTTCGTCAGGCGGCGGGTCCGATCGATCTCCAGCGCCACGAACACGAGCGTCGAAAACGGCGCCGGCGCGGCCACATAGTCCTCGAGCGGCGACGCGTCGACGACCTTGTCGTCCTCTCCCCCGGCCGCCGGCTCGTCGTCTTCGTCCTCGGCGGCCTTACCGGCGCGTTTCGGTTTCAGCAGCCGCTCGGCGCGCCGGACGATGACGATGCGCCGGTCGCCGAGCATGGGCATGTTGCGGGCCGCGGCGGCGATGTCGACGGGACTGCCGCCCGGCTCGCCCGCATGGAGGAAGTCGACGGCGAACGGCCGGTCCGCTTCGTCGATCACCGCCTCGACGGCATCGACCATCCGCGCCATCAACTTCACGTCGTCGCCCACGAACAGGTGTATCGCTCCCGGCTTTCGGTCAGCCAGGCGCGTGCGCAGCGCGTCGAGTGTGAGCGTGGGCACGCGTCAGAAGGCTTCGAAGATGGACGTCACGACACTGCGCGCGAAACTCCGCGCGAGCCGGTCGAGCGCGTTCGCGTCCTGGGCAAAGAGCGCCGTCGGATCGTTGGCCGACTCGCCCGTCGTGACGTCGAACTCGTCGCGCGCCTGGAACGAGGGGTTCGCCCAGATGACGCGCGACGCGGCAACCTCGGTGAACTCGATCGACGCCGTGGTGATGATGAGCTGGCGCGACACCTGGTTCTGTGACGTGAACGCGGCCGGCTGCAACGTCACGCTCAGGACGTGTCCGACGAGAAGGCCGTCGACGCCTGTGCTCTGCGGCAGAATGCGGTAGCGGCCTTTCGTCTGCAGTTCCGCGCGAACCGCGTCGGTCAGCACGCGATCGACATCGGGCGTCGGCGACTGGTTCACGAACGGCGGCACGCCAATCGACACGATGCTCGACGGCAGCGTGTTACCGCGTCCGGCAAGCGCGTAGCCACAGCCGGACGACACCATTCCCGCCCCCAGCCACAGTGCCTCGCGCCTGCTCCACGTCCGCATGTGTTACCCCTTCGCCGGTCTGACGACGATGTTCACCAGCCGGCCGTTGGCGACAACGGTCTTGACGATGTCGACACCCGCCAGGTGCGCCTGCACGGCGGGCAGCGCCAGCGCGGCGGCGCGCATGTCGTCGTCAGACGTCCCGACCGGCAGCATGAGCCGAGCGCGCAGCTTGCCGTTGACCTGCACGGGGATCTCGATTTCCTCTTCGGCCGCAGCGGCCGCGTCAGCCACCGGCCACCCGGCGGCCGCGACGCCCTCGGCGTGGCCGAGCCGCGACCAGAGCTCCTCGGACAAGTGCGGCGTGAACGGCGACAGCAGCAGCACGAGGGCCTCGACCGCCTCGCGCAACACGGCCGCGGTTTCCGTCCGCTCGATGGCGGCCGGCGGCGCATCGTCGCGCCCACTCGGCTTGATCCCACGCCAGTCGCAGAACGCGTACAGCTCGTTGACCAGCTCCATCACGGCCGAAATGGCCGTGTTCAGGTGCATGCGCGGGTCGATGTCGCGCGTGACGCGATCGATCGTCCTGTGCGTGGCGCGGCGGAGACCGCGTTCGTCGGGCTCGAGTGTCGCCACCGTCGGCGCGGGCGCGCCCGTAATGGCCGGGATGACGTAGTCGACCAGACGCCACACGCGGCCCAGGAAACGATACGAGCCCTCGAGCCCCGTATCCGTCCACTCGACTTCCTTCTCGGGCGGCGCCACGAACATCACGTACAGACGCAGCGCGTCGGCGCCGTACTTCGAGATCATGTCGTCGGGATCGACGACGTTGCCCTTCGACTTCGACATGACCGCGCCGTGGCGCAGCACCATGCCCTGCGTGAGCAGCCGATCGAACGGCTCGTCGATCGTCACGAGTCCGACGTCCCTGAACACGCGGCTGAAGAACCGCGAGTAGATCAGGTGCAGAATCGCGTGCTCGACGCCGCCGCTGTAGAAGTCGACCGGCCCCCAGTACGCCACCGTCTTCGGATCGAACGGGAGCGACTCGTTCGTCGGGTCGCAGAACCGGTAGTAGTACCAGGACGAGTCGACGAACGTGTCCATCGTGTCCGTCTCACGGCGCGCCGGTCGGCCGCACGTCGGACACGCGACGTTGACGAATTCGGGCACGTGCGCGAGCGGCGAATCGCCGCGGCCGGTGAACTCGGTGATGGTCGGCAGACGGACGGGCAGATCCGCGTCCGGCACGGGCACCAGGCCACACGCCTCGCACTGCACGATCGGAATGGGCGTGCCCCAGTAGCGCTGGCGCGAAACGCCCCAGTCCTTCAAGCGGAACTGCACGGTCCCTTCGCCGATGCCGTGCACGGCCGCTTCGGCCGTCATCCGGCGGCGCGCCTCATCGGTGCGCAGGCCGGTGAACGATCCCGAGTGTACGAGCGCGCCATCGTCGACGAACGCCTCGGTCAGCGTGTCGCCGTCGAGCGTCTGGCCGTCGGGCTGAATCACGACGGTGACGGGCAGATCGTATTTGCGCGCGAACTCGAAGTCGCGCTGATCGTGCGCAGGCACGGCCATCACCGCGCCCGTGCCGTACTCGCCCAACACGAAGTTGGCGACCCAGACGGGCACCGGCGCGTGCGTGAACGGGTTGATGACACGGCGTCCCGTGTCGAATCCTTCCTTCTCGATCTCCCCCGTCAAGCGGGCCGTGCGATCGAGCGACCGGAACGCGGTGACCTTCGCGCGGAACGCGGCCGGATCGGGCGACTCGGCCGCGAACCGTTCGACGAGCGGATGCTCGGGCGCGAGCAGCACGAAGTTGGCGCCGTAGATCGTGTCGATCCGCGTCGTGAACACCTCGATGACATCGGATGTGGCCGTCGTGCCCTCGGCAATCGGGAACCGGACGCGCGCGCCCTCCGAGCGCCCGATCCAGTTCCGCTGCATCATCACGACCTTCTCGGGCCAGTCGGTCAGCGTCGGCAACGCCTCGAGCAGTTCGTCGGCGTAGGCCGTGATGCGCAGGAACCACTGCTCGAGATCGCGCGTCACGACCAGCGTGCCGCAGCGCCAGCACCCACCGTCGACCACCTGCTCGTTGGCGAGGACCGTCTGACAGCTCTCACACCAGTTGACGTTCGACCGCCGGCGGTACGCCAGCCCCTTCTCGAACATCCGCGTGAACAGCCACTGGTTCCAGCGGTAGTACTCGGGCTGGCACGTGGCGATCTCGCGCTCCCACGCGTAGCTGATGCCGAGCCGCTGCAACTGGCCCTTCATGTGGGCGATGTTCTCGAACGTCCACGTCTCGGGGTGCGTCCGGTTCTTGATCGCCGCGTTCTCGGCCGGCAGGCCGAAAGCGTCCCACCCGAACGGATGCAGCACGTTGAAGCCACGCATCCGCTTCATCCGCGCCATGATGTCGCCAATCATGTAGTTGCGGACGTGCCCGACGTGGGCATGACCGGACGGATAGGCAAACATCTCGAGGCAGTAGAACTTCGGGCGCGAGGGATCGACCTCGACCTCGAAGGCGCGTGTGTCGCGCCAGTGTTCCTGCCACTTCTTCTCGATTTCCTGGGGACGATAGTCAGACACGATGAGGCCTATAGGGCTGCAAGGCTACGAGGCGG
>CAZVHY010000028.1:7855-10227 GCA_964627115.1 uncultured Solibacteraceae bacterium
TGGGGACGATAGTCAGACACGATGAGGCCTATAGGGCTGCAAGGCTACGAGGCGGCAAGGCTGCGTTTAGGAGCGGCTAAGCCTCGCCTTCTGAAGAAGTTAGCTTAGCACGTCGACCGCGGCGCCCAGGCAATCGCCGAGCCCCTCGAGGTGATACCCGCCCTCGGTCACCCACGCGGCGCGACGGCCGCAGAGCCGCCGGCTCGCGTCGTCGAGCAGACCGATGACGGTGCGAAAGCCGCCGGTCGTGACACGCAGACCGCCGAGCGGATCGAGACGATGGGCATCGAAGCCGGCCGACACGATGAGGGCGTCTGGCGCGAACTGCACGAGCGCGGGCACGACGGCACGGTCGTACGCGTCGACGAACGCCTCGTCGCCATCGCCTGCCGACAGCGGAACGTTGAGCGTCGCGCCCTTCCCCGCGCCTTCGCCGCGTTCGCCAGCCGCACCGGTGCCTGGATAGTACGGAAACTGGTGCGTCGACGCGTAGAACACCGCCGGATCCGCGTAGAACGCGGCCTGCGTCCCGTTGCCGTGATGCACGTCGATGTCCACGATCGCGACGCGCGCCACGCCCGATGCGCGCAACGCCGCCGCGGCCACGGCCGCGTTGTTGAACAGACAGAAGCCCATGGCGCGATCGGGCTCGGCGTGATGGCCCGGCGGCCGGACGAGCGCGAGCGCAGGCTCGCCGTGAGCGGCCGCGTGCGCCGCCGCATCGATGGCCGCGCCCGCAGCGAGCAGCGCCAGCTCGTACGACTCCGGGCTCGTGAACGTGTCGGCATCAATCATCGACGCACGCCCGGCGCGCGCCGCCACGTCGTCGACGAGCGCCGCGGTGTGCACGCGCAGGAGTTCCTCGCGCGTGGCTGGCCGCGGTTCGCGCACCTGCCCGCCCGCTGCGCGGAACGCGTCGGCAACCGCCTGAAACACGCCAGCACGCTCGGGGCGCTCGGGGTGTCCCGGAGGCGGCGTGTGTTCGACGAATCGCGGCGAGGTAAAGAGAATCACGGCTGGATCCTGCCCGGCTGGGCGACGGCGAGCCCGTACGCGCGTGCGGCAGCCGCCAGCCGATCGTCGTAGGTCACCACGTGCAGACCGTCGGTGCCAACGGCCATGGCCGTCGCCAGATGCAGGGCATCGAGCGAACGCATGGAGGGTGGATCGAGCGCCGCGGCACGCGCAAGAATGTCCGGGCTGATCGACACGACCACGAAGCCCTTCAACGCGCCGGCCACCTCCTCGGCCGACACGCCATACGGTCGAAGTTCGCGCGGCACCTCGACCTCGGACAGCGCCGACGTCACCGCTTCCATGGGCTCTTCGAGGAAGTCGACCAGCGCCAGCGACTCGCGCTCCTCGCGGATCAGCTTCGCGATGGCAGACGCGTCGAAATACGCGCGCTTCACAGGCGGTCGTCCCGGAGTTCCGCGATGATCTGCTCGCTCGGCCGCGCGTCGGGCGCCTCGAGACGACGCGGACGGAGTTCGCGGATGGACCGGCCCGCGGGCGTGGCCCGCCCTTCCGCGATGAGCCGCTCGACCGGCGACAACACGCGCGTCAGCGGCGACAACAGCGCCACGACCTGACCACGCTCCGTCACCGACAGCGACTCGCCGCGCTTCACGCGCTCGAGATACACCGACAGGTTCTGGCGCAGCTCGCGGACGCCCACGCGGTTGGACGACTCGCCGCCGCCAGCCGCGCCGGCATGGTGCGCAGGAGGATACCGAAGGGCCGAGGTCACAGGCTGCATGTAGCACATGGTAGCACAGACGACGCCCTGGGCTTTTGGCCGGCGGCTACCGCATCGTTGTCGCGCAGTCCGGGCGACGGCATCGCGGAGCGCGCCTCTCAAGGACGGCGGATGCCGTACCGCAGGTAGGTCGTCCCCAGGATCTCGACCGTGTCCTCATACCGCTCGCCGACCTTCTCGGCCACGCGGACTGACGGCTGGTTGCCGGGCTGAATCAGGCTGATGATGTCGTCGGTGGCCACATGCGACCACGCCCACGACAAGGCCGCGGACGCGGCCTCCGTGGCCAGTCCACGCCCCCAGCGGTCGCGACGGACGAGCCAGCCGAGTTCGATGCCAGGCCAGCCTTCGGGTTGATACAACCCCACACGCCCGACGACCTCACCTGTCGCCTTCTCGACAACGACCCACTGGCCGAAACCGCGAAACTCCCAGTGTCCGCGCATCATCGCTACATTGCGCCACGCCATCGCGATGTCGTCCGGGGCGACAGGGACCTTCAGCAGCCGGACCACATCCGGATCCTGGTGAATCGCCAGGATCGGCCGGGCATCCTCACCCCGTGGCAGCCGCAGCGTCAGGCGCGGCGTCTCGACGGTCCTGCCGTCGCGCG
>CAZVHY010000028.1:10327-15365 GCA_964627115.1 uncultured Solibacteraceae bacterium
CCCCGTGGCAGCCGCAGCGTCAGGCGCGGCGTCTCGACGGTCCTGCCGTCGCGCGCATCGGTCTCAACCATGACCATGTCGCCTATGTGCGCCGCGGCAACATCGCGGCAGCCTGTGTCCTGAGCTCGCCCAGGGCACGCTCGAGCGCCTGGCGTCCGGTCTCGATCGCGGCCTCATCTGCCCCGGCCGGGACGTCGATCGGTGGTCCCATGGCCACGGCGACGTGGCTGAACGGCTTCGGAATCTGGTGCCGGTCCCAGCTCTTCGCGGTCCAGGACGACGACGACTCGATATGGAACGGGAGGATCGGATTGCCGGTCGCGCCCGCGAGCCAGACCGCGCCTGGCTGTGCCACTTCCCGCGGACCACGCGGGCCGTCGACGGTGAACGCCACGGGCCGTCCCGCGCGCATGTCGCGCCGCAGTTGCACGAGCGCCCTGGCGCCACCGCGCGACGACGAGCCGCGTGCCGTGGCAAACCCCAGACGCTCGACGATGCTCGCGATCCACTCGCCGTCGAAGTTCTCGCTGATGATGACGACAATGCCGCGGTCGCGCAGGTAGGGAATGCCGGGCATGATCCGCCCGTGCCACAGCGCGTAGATGGGCTGACGCCCTTGCTGTTTGATGCGCTCGAGATGCTCGGTGCCCGTCTCGTGCCAGCGGTACGTGCGACCGAGACCAGTGATGAGCGGCGTGCCGGCAGCCGCGATGGCTGCAGCCTTCAGGCGCCGGCCGCGGCTCAGACTGGACATGGAAGCTTGGGAGCCTGGAAGCGTAGGAGCCGGGAAGGAGGCTGTGAGGCTTCCACGCTCCGGCGCTTCCCTACTCCCCCTGGTATCGCTTCAGCAGCAGCGTGCCGTTCGTGCCGCCGAAGCCGAACGAGTTCGACAGGGCGTATTCGATCGCCATCGGCCGCTTCACGTTCGGCGCGTAGTCGAGATCGCAGGCCGGGTCCGGGTTCTCGAGATTGATCGTGGGCGGCGCCACCTGGTGATGGACGGCCAGTGCCGTGATGCCGGCCTCGAGGCCGCCGGCCGCGCCGAGCAGGTGCCCGGTCATCGACTTGGTCGACGACATGACGAGCTTCGACGCGTGGTCGCCGAACGTCGTCTTCACCGCGAGTGTCTCGGTGGGATCGTTGATGGGCGTCGACGTGCCGTGGGCGTTGATGTAGTCGATCTGATCGGGTCGCACGCCCGCCTTGCGCAGGGCCATGCGCATCGATCGAATCGCGCCGTTGGCGTCCTCGGGCTGCGACGTCAGGTGATAGGCGTCGCCTGACAGCCCGTAGCCGACGACCTCGGCGTAGATTCTCGCGCCGCGGCGCTTTGCCACCTCGAGCTCCTCGAGAATGACCATGCCCGCGCCTTCGCCGATGACGAAGCCGTCGCGGTCCTTGTCGAAGGGACGGCTCGCGCGCTCCGGTTCGTCGTTGCGCGTCGACAGCGCGCGCAGCGCGGCGAACCCACCGACGCTGAGCGGCGTAATCGCCGCTTCGGTGCCCCCGGCAATCATCACGTCGGCGTCGCCGCGCTTGATGATTTCGGACGCTTCGCCGATCGAGTGCGCCGAGGCCGTGCAGGCCGTGCACGTGGCCAGGTTCGGGCCACGCGCCCCGAACCGGATCGACACCTGGCCGGCCGCGAGATTGATGATGGATGCCGGGATGAAGAACGGCGACACGCGCCGCGGGCCACCGTTGACGAGCGCCGTGTGCTCGTCCTCGATGGTCCTGAACCCGCCGATGCCGGAGGCGATGAACACACCGACGTCGTCCGCGTTCGCGTCGGTGATTTCGAGGCGCGCGTCGCGCACGGCGAAGTCCGACGCGGCAATCGCGTACTGGATGAAGACGTCCATCTTCTTGACGTCTTTCTTTTCGACGAACTGCAGCGGATCGAACCCCTTCACCTCACCGGCAATACGCGCGGCGTGCTTCGACGCGTCGAAGTGGGTAATGGGTGCGATCCCGCTGCGGCCGGCGCAGAGCGCCTCCCAGGTGGCTTCGGTGCCGATGCCGACCGAAGACAGCAGGCCGACACCGGTCACGACAACTCGCCTCGTCAAGTCGCCTCCGCGTTACTTCTTTTTCGCGTGGCCCTCGATGTACTCGATGGCTTCCTTCACGCGGGTGATCTTCTCGGCGTCCTCGTCGGGAATCTCGATCCCGAACTCCTCCTCGAACGCCATCACGAGTTCGACCGTGTCGAGCGAGTCGGCGCCGAGATCGTCGACGAACGACGCATCGGGCGTCACTTCTTCTTCATCGACGCCCAGCTGTTCGACGATGATCTTCTTGACCTGATCCGCAACTGCCATTCAGTCCTCCTCGAGGGACGGGCCTTCCCGCCACCGTTCCGTCGCGCGGATACGCGCGACCGATCCTGTCTTCACATGTACATGCCGCCGTTGACGGCCAGTACGTGTCCCGTAATATACGACGCTTCGTCGGACGCGAGGAACGCGACCGCACCGGCCACATCGTCGGGCGTGCCGAGCCGCTGCAGCGGAATGCGCGACGTCCATTCCTCGTGCGCGCCAGCCGAAATGGCCCGCGTCATGTCCGTGTCGATCAATCCCGGCGTGACGGCGTTCACCGTGATGTTGCGCGAGGCGACCTCGAGCGCGAGCGACTTCGTGAAGCCGATGAGCCCGGCCTTCGACGCCGCGTAGTTGGCCTGGCCGGCGTTACCCGACTGCCCCACCACCGACGAGATGTTGATGATGCGGCCGCTGCGCTGCTTGACCATCGGCTTGAGCACGGCCTGGATCGTGGTGAACGCGGCCGTGAGGTTCGTGGCGATGACCGCGTCCCAGTCGTCGCGCTTCATCCGCAGCATGAGCTGATCGCGCGTGATGCCGGCGTTGTTCACCAGGATGTCGATGCGGCCGTGCCGCTCGATCACGCCGGCGACGACGGCCGAGACGGATGCGGCGTCCGTCACGTCGAGACTCACGGTCTCGGCACGACCACCCGCCGCGGTAATGGCGCCTGCCGTGGCGGCGGCGTTGTCGCCCCGTGCCGCGGCCACGATCGTGGCGCCGCCCGACGCCAACCGCGTGGCAATCGCGCGTCCGATTCCCCGGGACGCTCCGGTGATCAGGGCCACACGGCCCTCAAAGGTGCTCATCTCAGCCTGCCTACTTCAGCACAGCCCGCTCGATCACGCAACCGTCGGGCGGCCCTCAGCCGGCCACGCCCAGCGCGGTTCTGAGCCGCTCGGTCATCCGCGATTCGGCCAGCCGCGCGGCCATCGCGATGCCGCTGCCCACGGCCTGCGACGACGATCGGCCGTGTCCCACCAGCGCCAGCCCGCGCACACCGAGCAGCGGCGCCGCGCCGTACTCCGCGTAGTCGATCCGCTGCCGGAATCGCGCGAACGCGCGACGCATCAGCAGCCCGCCGATCTGCGACACGAGGGCCGCGTCGAGCTCCTGCCGCAGCATGGCCTCGAGCGACTCGACGAGCCCCTCGCCCACCTTCAGGGCGATGTTGCCCGTGAAGCCGTCACACACGACGACATCGGCGCGCCCGGTGAACAACTCGCGCGCCTCGATGTTGCCGATGAACTGCAGGGGCTGCTCGCGCAGGCGTGCGTGGGCCTCGCGCACGAGATCGGTGCCCTTGCGGGCTTCCTCGCCAATCGACAGGAGACCGACGCGCGGCGTCGCCAGGTCCATCGCGACCGACGCATACGCCACACCGAGATGGGCGAACTGGACGAGGTGTTCGACGCGGCACTCGACATTGGCCCCGGCATCGAGGAGCACGGCCGCGCCGGTTTGTGTGGGAACGGTGACGGCAAGCGCGGGCCGCTGCACGCCGGGCATCAGCCCGAGGGCTGCGTGGGCCGCCAGCACCGTGGCGCCCGAGTGCCCGGCGCTGAAGACCGCCGCGGCATCGCCGGAGGCGACCAGGTCGGCCGCCACGCGTACCGACGCCTGGGGCCGGCGCCTGAGCGCCGCCAGCGGCGGTTCGTCCATCGGCACGACGTCCGGTGCGTGGACGATCGACAGGCGGAGGCCGCTGGTGTCGCGGCGGCTGAGTTGATCGCGGAGGAGATCGGACGGGCCGACGAGCGCCAGGGCCACGCCCAGGGAACGGGCGGCCTGCACGGCGCCGTCGATGACAGCCGCCGGGGCGTGATCGCCCCCCATGGCGTCCACCGCAACGGTCAGCACGCGCTCGTCAGCCAACGCGAGGCCCGGCCCATGATCCGGTCGAGCCGGACCGATCAGTCTTCCTGGACAGGACGCACCTGCCGGCCGCGGTAGTACCCGCAGTTACGGCAGACCACGTGCGGCTGCTTGGCCTCGTGGCACTGGGGACATTCGCTGGTGCCCACCGGCTTGAGGGCGTCGTGGGTGCGGCGCTTGGACGTGCGGCTCTTCGAGTGACGGCGTTTCGGATTCGGCATGGCTCTCGTTCGCTGTGTCAGGAGGCCAACGGCCTCCGAAGTCTAATGATGCGGATGGTCAGCTTTCGGTGCTCGGTCCCCGAAGGCGGCGCAGCGCATCCATCCTCGGGTCGACCCAGCCGGCTTCGCACGAACAGGGTGCGACGTTCCGGTTCGTGCCACACACCGGGCACAGTCCCTGGCAGTCCGGCCGGCACAGCGGCTTCATCGGCAGTGTCAGGTAGAACTGCTCGCGCATCAAGTGCGCGAGGTCAATCGTTTCGTCCTCGTAATACGAGGCGTTGGCGTCCTCATCCTCCAGCTGGTGGTCGTCGCCACTGATGGTCGACGCCTCGGACGACGCTGGCAGATAGAGCAGGTCGAAGGTGCTGTCGATCGGAATCCTGAACGGCTCCAGACACCGGCTGCAGGCCACTTCCAGTTCGGTCGCCACCCGCCCGCTGACGCGGACTTTCTCGTCGTCCTTCCGGACATCGGCCCCGAACACGACCGGCGCGACGACCCGGAAGTCCTCGTCCGTCGTATCGAATGCCTCGGGTGGGTCCTGACGGTCGATCCGCCCCCCCCCACCCCGCAACCGGTTGAGGTCGAGGAGCATACTCATGGCACACCGGCCCG
>CAZVHY010000028.1:15465-18917 GCA_964627115.1 uncultured Solibacteraceae bacterium
GACTTGGGCACGAACAGCTCCTGAAACAGGGCCACGGCGTAGCGGTCGGTCATCCCGGCCACGAAGTCCTTGACGGCCACATCGAGCCCGTCGGCCTCGATGGTCTCGGCGTCCACCCAGGGGTCCGGACGCTGGTGGAGCTTCTCCCAGATGCCGCCGAGCACGCCGGAGGCCTTCTCGAACTCGGCCGTGGCGCGCGGGTTTTCGTAGACCGCGCCGAACAGGAAGCCGCGAAGCTCGAGCGTGGCCGCGAGCACCTCGTCGCTCATCCGCACCTCCGCAAGGCCGCCGTCGAGCGTGCGGGTCACCACGTCGGTCACCATCGTGTTGATACGCTGCGACGAGGTCCGCCCCAGGAGCGCGGTGGCCGATGCCGGCAGCGCCCGTTCATCGAGCACGCCCGCGCGGACGGCATCGTCGATGTCGTGATTGACGTACGCAATGATGTCGGCCACGCGCGCAATCTGCCCCTCGATGGTGCTGGCGCGCGCGTCGGCTGGTGCGCCCACCGGCAGGCCGTGTTTGCCCTTCGAGTGCCGCGCAATGCCGTCGCGGACTTCCCAGGTCAGGTTCAGTCCGCGGCCGCCGTGTTCGATGACGTCGACCACGCGCAGGCTCTGCTCGTAGTGACTGAACCCGCCCGTCAGCCGATCGAGCACACGTTCACCGGCATGGCCGAACGGCGGATGACCGAGGTCATGACCGAGCGCAATCGCCTCCGTCAGTTCCTCGTGTAGCCGCAACACTTTGGCAATGCTCCGCGCGATCTGCGACACCTCGAGCGTGTGGGTCAACCGCGTCCGATAGTGATCGCCGGTGGGCGCGAAGAACACCTGCGTCTTGTGCTTGAGGCGCCGGAAGGCTTTCGAGTGAATCACCCGATCGCGGTCGCGCTGGAACACGGGACGGATGGGATCGTCGGGCTCGGGGCGCGTGCGTCCGCGGCTGGCGGCGCTGCGCGCGGCCTGCGGCGCGAGGTAGCGATCTTCGAGGGCTTCGAGCTGTTGTCGGATGGTAGGCATGGCCGGAAGGCGGCGCCAGTCTATCGCAGGATGTCGCCGAGAAAGCTGGTGCCGTGGGCCAGCGGGGGCACGCCGAACAGATCGGCCAGCGTCTGCCCCAGATCGGCATACGTGGACCGCGTGCCCAGATCGACACCCGAGCGCACCGCGTCGCCCACAATCAGCACGGGCACGTGCTCCCGTGAGTGGTCGGTCGAGGGCGTCGTCGGGTCGTTACCGTGGTCGGCCGTGACAAGGAGCAGGTCGTCGGGCGTGAGCAGGTCGACGACGGCCGAGAGACGACGGTCGAAGCGCTCGAGATTGGCCGCGTAACCGGCCACGTCGTTGCGATGGCCGTACACCGTGTCGAAGTCCACGAGGTTCACGAACAGCAACCCCGCGTCTTCTTCGGCCATCGCGCCCTCGAGCACATCCATCCCGTCATCGTCGGAGATCGTGTGCACGGCGCGGGTGATGCCGCGCGTGGCGAACAAGTCCTCGATCTTGCCGATGGCGACAACCGGATGTCCGGCCGTCTTCAGCGCGTCGAGCAGCGTGCGGCCTCGAGGCTCGAGCGCGAAGTCGCGCCGGTTGGCCGTGCGCTCGAAGTGCCCGGGATCGCCGACGAACGGCCGCGCGATGACGCGTCCCATCCCGATCGCCTTGACCGTCAGCTCGACAGCCTCGAGGCAGATCCGGTACTGCTCGTCAATCGGGATGACCGACTCGTGCGCGGCAATCTGGAACACGCTGTCAGCCGAGGTGTAGACGATCGGCGAGCCGGTCCGCATGTGCTCCGGACCGAGCGCGTCGATGATGGCCGTACCCGAGGCGACCGTGTTGCCGATGACCGACCGGCCGATCCGTCGCTCGAACGCGGCAATCAGCTGCGGCGGAAATCCGTTGGGGAACGTCGGGAAGGCGCGGTCGAGCACGATCCCGGCCAGTTCCCAGTGCCCGGTGACCGAGTCCTTGCCCGGAGACCGTTCCACCATCCGGCCGAACGCGCCAATGGGATCAGGCGACGGCTCGCCGATGGCAGCCACACGGGCGAGACCGAGCTGCCGCAGCATCGGCACCTGGAGTGGCACCTGGCTGTGGATGTTCCCCACCGTGTCGCTGCCTTCGTCTCCGTAGCGGGCAGCATCCGGCAGTTCCCCAATGCCGACCGAGTCCATGACGATGACGATCGCGCGTGTGGGACGGGTGCTCATGCAGGTATGCCTCTACTCGTTGACCTCAACCACGCCTCGACGATGCCGGACGCGATGTCGGCAGCCTCCTGGGTCTCGCCAGGCAGGTCGATCCAGTGCACGTCGGCTTCGCGACGGAACCACATGAGCTGCCGTCGTGCGTATCGCATGTTCTCGCGGATGATCAGATCGCGCGTGGCCGGCAGGTCGCGCACGCCCGCGCGCATCTCCATCACCTGACGATACACGAGCCCGCTGAACGCGTGCGCCGCCGGCGGGACACCGGCAGCCAGCAGACGCTCGACTTCGTCGACGACGCCCGATTGGAACTGCTGATCGACGCGGCGCGAGACACGCTCGAGAAGCGCCGGCCGCGGCAGCCGCACGCCGATCGTCAGCACGTCGAAGTCGGCAATCGGCGACGTGGTCGCCGCAAAGTGCGCGGTGAGCGGCGTCCGTGTCAGCAGGTACACCTCGAGCGCACGCACGAGGCGCATCTGGTCGCGCGGCTGGATGCGTTCAGCCGACGCCGGATCGACGCGGCTCAGCCAGCGGTGCAGACACTCCGGGCCTTTGTGCGCGGCCACGCGATCGAGCCGCGCACGCAGCGCGACGTCGCGTGCCGGTCCCGGAAACAGGCCGCGCACGAGCGCACGATAGTAGAACCCCGTGCCGCCGACGAGCATCGGCAGCCGCCCGCGCCCCACGACCTCGCGCGCCACCGCAGCGGCGTCGTGTCCGTAACGCGCGGCCGAGTACACGTCGGTCGGCTCGACCATGTCGACGAGATGGTGCGGCACGCCGCGCTGCTCGGCCACCGGCACCTTGTCCGTGCCGATGTCGATGCCGCGGTACACGGCGGTGGAGTCACACGCCAGCACTTCCCCATCGAAGCGCGTGGCGAGCGCAACGCCGAGCGCACTCTTGCCGGAAGCCGTCGGACCGACGACGGCGAGGAGACGATTCACGGTCGCGCGCCCGGCCTCATGTTGTAGTGATAGGTGACAACGATGTCCATCTGATCGCGTGGATATTCCGGCGGCAGCGGCGCCGTTGGATTCGACAGCCGCAGCGAATTGACGGCGGCCGTGGTCAGCGCGGGGATGGACGCCGGCTGCAGCACTTGCAGGTCCGTGATGTAGCCGTTCCGCTGCACGACGAAGCGAATGACCACACGATCCTCACCACGATTCGTCAGCGGGATCCGCGGGATGAGCCAGTTGCGTTCCACCTGGTGCTTGAACCGCAGCAGCCACGG
>CAZVHY010000028.1:19017-26549 GCA_964627115.1 uncultured Solibacteraceae bacterium
CGGTGAGCATGGCCGCGAAGCGGGCGCCGGACGGGAACTCGGCGACCGACGCGGGCAGATACGAATACGCCTCGCCGTGACGGGACACCAGCCGGCCGATGCGTGGCAGCACGTGACGGAAGTACCACAGGTACGCGGCCCGAAGTCCGGGCACCTGCGGGGATCCGAACTCGAGCACGGCCAGCCGCCCGCCCGGCACGAGCACGCGGTGGAACTCGCGGCACGCCCGCGCGGGATCGATCACATTGCGGATACCGAAGGCAACCGTCGCCACGTCGAACGACGCGTCGGGCACCGGCATCGCGGTGGCGTCGCCACGCGCCAGACACACCCGGGAACCGAGTCCGGCCGCGCGGACCTTCGCGAGTCCCCGCACGAGCATGTTGGCCGAGAAGTCGATGCCCACGACCTGGCGCGCCTGGCCGCCGCGGCCGTTCACGGCCGCGATGGCGAGATCGGCCGTTCCCGTGCACATGTCGAGCATGCGTTCGCGTCCAGACAACCGCAGTGCGTCGATCGTCCGCGCGCGCCATCGCCTGTCGAACCCGGCGCTGAGCACGCGGTTCAACGTGTCGTAGTGACGCGCGATGGCGTCGAACATGCCCGCGATCTTCGCGGGTTCCTTCGAGGTGCTGGTCGTCACTCGCCCTTCCAGGCCGGGAACAGGTCCTGCTCGAACCCGAGGGCGTTGAGAATCTTGCCGGCGATGAACGCGGCCAGGTCGTCGATGGTCTGCGGCTTCTGATAGAACGCCGGCATCGCCGGAAGGACCATCGCGCCCGCCTCGGCGCAGGTCACCATGTTGCGCAGATCGGGCAGGCTCATCGGTGTCTCGCGCGGCACGACGATCAGGCGCCGCTTCTCCTTCAGCATCACGTCTGCGGCGCGCTCGATGAGCGAGTGCGACAAACCGTGCGCCACGCCGGCGAGCGTCTTCATCGAACAGGGCACGATGACCATCGAGTCGCACCGGTGGCTGCCGCTCGCCAGCGCCGATCCCAGGTCCTTGTTCGAGTGCATCACGATCGCGCCAGTCGAGACCGCCGCGCCGTATCGCGTCGCGAGATACGCCTGGAGCCCGTCGAGCCTGACGTCGGCGCCCACTTCTTCCGCGAGCAATCGCCGGCCGTAGTCGCTGACGACGAGGTCCACGCGACAGCCCTGTTCGAGCAGCGCCGCAATCGTGCGCACCGCGTAGATGGCGCCACTTGCCCCCGTCACACCCACGGCCACGCGGCGGCCGCGCACGGCCGTCACCTCCCCCATCGTCATGGCAGGTACACGTCAGCCGCGGTGGCGGCGAGATACAGCACGCCCACCCAGCCGTTCAGATCGAACGCGCGTTTCACCTGCGACAGATCGTGCGCGCTCACGAGGGACTGTTCGTACACGAGGAGCGCGGCCACGAGCGCAACGCCGCCGGCATACACGGGACCGAGACCCGCGAGATACCCAACCGCGGCCAGTGCCGCCACGGTGACCACGTGGAGACCACGCGACATGGCAATCGCGCGCGCAAGACCGAATCGCACGGGCATCGAACGCAGCCCTTCGCGACGATCGAAATCCACGTCCTGACACGCATAGAGCACGTCGAATCCAGCGACCCAGGTCCCGATTGCCAGCCCCAGCAGCCACGGTTCCGCACGCATCGGTCCGCCCGCGGCGATCCAGCCACCCACCGGCGCCACGGCCATCGCCAGGCCCAGGAACAACTGCGTGTAGTTGGTGTAGCGCTTGGCCAGCGAGTACCAGAACACGATGACCAGCGCCACCGGCGACAACACGAAGCAGAGCCACCCGAGCTGCGCCGCGCACCAGACGAACAGGACCGACGTCACGATGACGAACCACGTGGCCTCGCGTCTGGACATGGCGCCGCGCGGCAGTTCGCGACGCGCTGTGCGCGGATTGCGGGCGTCCCAGGCCGCATCGGCCAGACGGTTGAACCCCATCGCGGCACTTCGCGCCAGCACCATACACGCCACGATCCACCCGACACGGGCCAGCGTGAGCGGCACGATCCGCGACGCCAGGAGCGCGCCCGCCAGCGCGAACGGCAGCGCGAACAGCGAGTGGCTGAAACGGACGAACGACGCGTAGGTGCGGAGCCGGGCGAGCATCACGGGAGAAGACGAACGGCTGATGAGGGCACGCCGCTCACCAGATATTCTTCCACATCGGTCACATCCGCCGGCACGTCCACGACCGTGAGCGTGGCGGCCTTGTCCCTGGCGATCGTGCCGTGCGTGTCGCCGAAGCCGAGCGCCTCGGCGCCAACCTTCGTGGCGCTCGCCAGCAGCGACGCGGCCGCCACGTCCGGCGCGATGCGCCGCAACTCGGCGAGCTCGTCGAACATGGAAAGACTGTCGACAGACGCCAGGCTGTCGGTGCCGATCGCCACCGGCACACCAGACGCGTAGAAGTGCGAGACACGTGGCATGCCCGCGCCCACCCAGAGATTGCTGCGCGGGCACGTCACCAGCGTCGCCCCCGCGTCGCGCAGCCGGCCGAGTTCCTCGTCGGTCAGGTGCACGCCGTGTACGGCCATCAGTCCCGGCCGCACGTAGCCTGTCGATGCCACATATTCGACCGGCCCGGTTCCCGGCGCGCGCCACGCGGACGTCCACACGCCAAAGTCCTCGAGCAGCTCGCGCATGGGTCCACCGCCGGTCCGGAGAAACTCGATCTCTTCGACCGACTCGCCGAGGTGCAGCGAGAGCGGGCCACCGTCCACGCGTTCCGCAATCTCGCGGAAGACGGCCGGCGCGACCGAGTACGGCGCGTGGGCCGAGATCGTGACGTACACCGGCATTTCGCTCTCTACCAGGACACGTGCGATGAGATCGAGCTTGTCAATCGACGCGCTGACCATGGCGTCCGCGTCGAGCGCGTTGAATCCGATCAATTCGTGGAACACCATGCCGCCCAGACCGGCGGCGGCGATGAAGAGCGGCGAGATCAGCGTGTTCGAGATGTCGCCGACGAGCACCGTACCCGACGCACGCATGGTTGCGGCGGCCGCGGTGACGGCGGCCGCTTCCTGCGAGAATCCGCCCGATCGGCCCGACGCGCGCATCGCCGCCATCGCACGAATCCACCCGACCATCGAGTCGGCCGGCGGAACGAGGCCGGCCATCCAGGCGAGCTCCAGGTGTGTGTGCGCGTTGACGAAGCCGGGCAGGACGGCGACCTCACCAAGGTCGACCGCGGGCGCCGGCGGCGCGCCCTGGCCGAACCGGCGGATCACGCCGTGCGTCGTCTCAATCCAGGCCCACTCGAGCGGCGGGCCATCGATCGGCAGCAACCAGCGGCAGGCGTGGATCATGGCGTGTCACCGTGCAGGCGACCGTTGACGTCGTCCCGCGGCACTGCGGGCTTCGTATCCGCGGAGGTCATCGGCTTCACCCGCGCGTCCGTCAGCGCGCGCGACGGCCAACTCGAGCATGCGCGGCACGCGGCGTTCGCGGAACACGGGGT
Organism: uncultured Solibacteraceae bacterium; assembly: GCA_964627115.1. GTDB lineage: Bacteria > Acidobacteriota > Vicinamibacteria > Vicinamibacterales > SCN-69-37 > SCN-69-37. The sequence continues at coordinate 22,498 of CAZVHY010000028.1, forward strand.
CGCCCAGCACGTCGTAGTGCATGTTGCGGCGCCTGGCGACGAAGCCGGCGTTCTCGATGTTGCGCACGACCTCGAACTCGTCCATGCAGTACTCGGCGCCGGCCGCGCGGACGACGTTCTCTTCGATCATCACGCTGCCCATGTCGTTGGCACCGTAGCCGAGGCTGAGCTGCCCCACCTTTCCGCCCTGCGTGACCCACGACGCCTGGAGATTGGCGAAGTTGTCGAGCACGAGCCGCGCGAGCGCCAGCGTGCGCAGGTATTCGACGCCGGTCGCCTCGATGCCGCCCAGCTCGGTGTGCTGCGGCTGGAAACTCCACGCGATGAACGCGGTGAAGCCGCCCGTCTCGTCCTGGAGCTCACGCAGACGGAACAGGTGCTCGAGGCGCTCCTCGACCGTCTCGACCGTGCCGTACATCATCGTGGCCGTCGTGCGCAGGCCCGCGCGATGTGCCTGGCGCATCACGTCGAGCCACTCGTCGGCCGTGGCCTTGTTGTAGCAGTTGAGCAGGCGACGCACGCGATCCACCAGGATCTCGGCGCCGCCACCGGGAATGCTGTCCAGACCGGCGGACACGAGCCGTTCGATGACCACCGGCACCGGCAACTGCGACAGACGCGAGATGTGCAGCACCTCGGGCGGCGACAGCGCGTGCAGGCGGAACGACGGGAATCGCTCCTTGACGCCGCGGAACAGATCTTCGTACCACGCCAGCGGCACGTCGGGATTGTGCCCGCCCTGCAGCAGCAGCTGCTCGCCGCCGAGCGCCATGGTCTCTTCAATCTTCCGGTAGATCTCGTCGAAGCCGAGCGTGTAGCCCTCGGCCGATCCCACGGGCCGATAGAACGCGCAGAACCGGCACCGGGCCACGCAGACGTTCGTGTAGTTGACGTTGCGGTCGATGATGTAGGTGACGATGCCGTCGGGGTGCAGGCGGCGGCGCATGTCGTCGGCCAGCCGCCCGAGCACGGCCGTCGGCGCGTCGCGGTACAACTCGAGGGCCTCGTCGAACGTCAACCGCCCGCCGCGCGCGACGTGACCGGCAATGGCTTCCACGGACATGGGGATTAGATCATATACGGGACGACTACCGACTACCGACTACAGACTGCGGCCAACTTCGAACGTCAAAGTTCAAACTTCGAACTTTCCGGCACTTCTGGCTTCTGGCTTCTAACGTGCTCTAAAAGAACTCCGGCTCCCGCGCCTGCTCGACCAGCCCCAGCGCCGCCACCTCGCGGTAGTAGATCCGCAGCGCCTCGATTTCGCGCGGGCCCAGGGTGTAGCGCATGTGGTGACGCAGGTAGTGCTGGGCCATCGGCACGCGCGCCGGTTCGTCGCGGCAGTAGGCGGCCGCAATCCGGTCGCTGTCGGCCCGGCCACGGGCCGCGGCCTCGTGCAGCAATTCCACCGTCTCGGTCGACGCGGCCCCTTCGCGTCCCGACCAGAACGCCCAGACGAACGGCAGCCCGGTCATGTCGGTCCAGAGCGCGCCGAGATCGATCTTCTCCAGGCCGAGCGCCCGATGGTCGAGAAACAGCGCGGGATCGCCGATGAGCAGCGCCGCGTCGGCGCGCGACAACATGGCCGACACGTCGGGCGGCTGCGTGAGGAACACCGGATCGATGGCGAAGTACCGGCGGCAGAGGATGCGCACGAGCGCCGCCGACGTGCGCGACGAGGCGTCGAGTGCGACCGTGCGCACGTCGGTCATCTCCCGCCTCGTGAACAGCGCGACCGACGCGACAGGGCCTTCCGACCCGATGCACACGCCAGGCACGATGCGGTCGCCAGGGCGGTCGAGCCACGTGATCGACGGCACCATGCCGAGATCGATCTGTCCCTCGCCGAGCAGGCGGGCGCAGACGGCCGGCACGTCGAACCGGAGCGAGACGCCCGGCGTCGACTCGAGCCCGGCCACCAGCGGCCGGACGTTGAGATAGCTGACGGCGCCGAGTCGAACCACCTCAGCTCCGCAACCGATACGAGGCGTCGCGCTCGACCGGATCACCGCCGGCCGCGCGGATCTGCCGGCGGATGTCCTCGAGGGCTGCACGCCGCGGACCGAGATCGACCTCGTCGGCCGACGCCACACCATCGATGTCGTTTGCACCGAACGTGATGGCGACCTGCGCGAGCTTGGGACCGTAGAGCGGCCAGTCCACCTGAATGGCCTCGATGCCGCCACATCGCACGCGTGCCGCCGCAATGGTCTTCACGTCGTCGTAGCCGGTCGACGGCGTTTCAACGGCGTCGACGCGCGGCAGCGGCGCGAACGCCTTGATCGCGCCTGTCGCCTCGTGCACGGCGCAGGCCCGTTCGATCAGCGCGAGCCGCACGTCGGGACCGTCCGCGCGATGAACGGTCAGCCGCCACGCGCCAAGTCCGCCGGCCACGATCGCCTGAACCTGCGAGATGAGCTCGTCGTCAGACGCAGCGGCGTCGACCGCCACTTCACTGACCGCCACGAGCCCGTCGGCGGCAAGGTCAGCGGCCAGTCGCGCGAGTCGCTCGCGATTACCGCCGCACAGCGCCGCGAGATCGGCAGCGGTGAACCCGGTGACGCACCGCTCCCCCGCCCACGCCACCGCCGCACGCACACGTGCCCGCGCCTCCTCGATGGATGCGGGTGCCCCAACGAGCCGGATCTCACCGGCGTCGCCAGGCGACGCCGGCAACACGGCAGACACCTCGAGCACGCGCCCGAACGTGACGCGGCTGCCGGTGCGTGCGCGTCGCGCCGCTTCGCCGGCCACGCCGACGCTCACGAGATCCGGACAGCGAAAGACGCGCTCTGCGTCGACCCGTGTTCCCTGGCCGCCACCGGCCAGGCGCTGCTCGAGGTCACCGAGTACGTGCGTGGTCGTCATGCGTGTGTTCCTGCTTCTGTCGACACGGCGCCAATGGCCTCGGCAACACGCGTGGCCAGCGCAAGCGCGTCGCGTCCCGCCTGACCGGTCACCCGCGGTGCACGTCTGTCGCGGATGGCCTCGACGAAATCGGCGAGCTCGCGCCTGAGTGGCTCGTCCTGCGGCACCTCGACGCGACCGCCCTCGATGGACGGACGCTGGCCTTCGCGCCGCTGCAGCCGCCACACGTCCAGCTCCCGCGCACCGGAGTCGACCGAGACGTACATGTCCGGCTGAAAGCAGCGGACCTTGCGCACCTGATCGCGGCTGATGCGGCTCGCCGTCAGGTTGGCGATGCACCCCGAGGCGAACTTCACGCGCGCGTTGGCGATGTCGACGCGCGACGTGAGCACCGGTACGCCCACGGCCTCGACGCCCACGACGCCGCTCCTGTCCACCGCCAGGATGAGATCGAGATCGTGAATCATGACGTCGAAAACGACGTCGATGTCGAGACTGCGCTCGGGAAAGCCGCTCAATCGATCGATCTCGATGAACCGCGGGTGCTGCAGTACGTCGAGCGCCGCTTCGACGGCGGGGTTGAAGCGCTCGGTGTGCCCGACGGCCAGCGTGGCGCCGCCGCTCGCCGCCGCATCGAGCATGCGATCCGCTTCCTCGAGCGACGCGGCCATCGGCTTTTCGACGAGCGCGTGCACGCCGCGCTCGAGAAAGACGTTGGCGACCTCGAGGTGATTGACGGTCGGCACGGCAATCGTCACCGCGTCGACGTGGTCCAGGATCTCGCGATAGTCGGTCAACGCCGCCGCGCTGGTGCCGGCAACCGCCGCCTCCGCACGCGCACGATCGAGATCCACGGCCGCCACGAGTGTCACGCCGGGCATGGCCGAGAGCAGGCGCGCGTGGTGCCGTCCAAGGTGGCCGACGCCGATGACCGCCGTCCGCAACGCCGCTGCGCTCACGCGTGCACCTCTCTCCCCACCACCACGATACCGGCGTCGTCGGCCGCGCGAATGAAATCCTCGCCGTCGAGCACGAGCGTGCGGCCGGCGTCGATCGACAGCCCGTCAATGCCCGCGGTGCGCAGCGTCTCGATCGTCGCCAGGCCCACGACCGGCACGTCGAAGCGCATGTCCTGCCGCGGCTTCGCGACTTTCACCACACGCGCGCCCGGCCCGGCCAGT
>CAZVHY010000029.1:0-11141 GCA_964627115.1 uncultured Solibacteraceae bacterium
TGAAGCCATTCGCCGCGGCTGAACTGCTCGGACGCGTGCGGGCCGTGCTCCGGCGCTCGGCGGGCGTGGCGCCCGAGCCGACGCGGATCCTCGCGCTCGGCGGTCTCGAGCTCGACACGACCACACAATCAGCGTCATACGACGCGCGTCCCGTCGACGTCACGCCAACGGAGTTCGCCATCCTCGAAGTCCTCGTGCGCGCGGCCGGCCGTGCCGTGTCGCGCGATGAGTTGTCGGCCGTGCTCTATCAACGCGAAGCCACGCCCTACGAACGCGCGCTCGACGTGCATGTGAGCCACCTGCGCCGGAAGCTCGAAGCCGCCGGATGCTCGATGATCCACACGGCACGAGGCGTCGGCTATCTCTGCGCGGCCGGGTGAGATCGTGCGCTCGCTGTCCCTGCGTATCGCGCTCGCGTCGCTCGGCACCGTGCTGGTGTCGCTGGCCGCGTTCCTCGTCACGTTCTTCTGGATGACCGGGCCGGCATTCGACCGGTTCATCCAGCACTTCCAGACGCAGCTCGTCGAGGACACGGTGGCGGCCTACGAACGCAGTGGTCCCGAGGGGCTCGGCTCGCACCTCGCGCGCCTGGATCGCTCACTCGACGCCGAGCACCTGCTGCTCGACGCGGGCGGGCGCAGCCTGCTCGACGGCACGGATCGATCCGCGCTCCTCACGCTGCCCAAACGCTGGTTCGGCCCACCGGCCATCGACGATGGCCGCGGCGTCTTTGTGCAGACCTCGCCTGACGGACGGTATCGCTTCGTGCGCCTGGCGGTGGCGCCGTTCGACGTCTGGGACTTCGCGCCGTACTACGCGCTGATCCTCGCCGCCATTGCGTTCCTCAGCTGGATGCTCGCCTCCGGCATCGTCGTGCCGCTGCGCGACGTCGCGGCGGCCGTGGATCGGTTCGGCCGCGGCGATCTGACGGTGCGTGTGGCGTCGGCGCGCCGCGACGAGATCGGCCAGCTCGGACGCGCGTTCAACGAGATGGCCGACCGCATCGAAACGCTGCTGGCGGCCGAACGTCGTCTGCTCCAGGACATCTCACACGAGCTGCGATCGCCGCTCGCCCGGCTGAACATCGCCGTCGAGCTGGCGCGCACGTCCGACGATCGCGACGCCGCGGCTGCGCGCATGCAGAAGGAAGTCGATCGACTCGCCAGCCTCGTCGGCTCGCTCATCGAGGTGACGCGTGCCGAAGGCGATCCGGCAACACGACGGACCGATCCGGTCGATCTCTCCGCCGTGCTCCAGGCCGTGGTGGGCACGTGCGCGCTCGAAGCCGATGCGCACCGATGCCGGCTTCGCCTCGACGACGAAGGGGCCGGCGTCGTGCGCGGCGATCGCGAGCTGCTGCAGCGTGCGGTCGAGAACGTCGTGCGCAATGCCATCCGCTACTCGCCGGAAGGCGCCGACGTGATCGTTCACGCCGCGCGCCACGATGCCGAGGCCGTGATCAGCGTGCGCGACTTCGGCCCCGGCGTGCCCGACCAGTTCCTGGATCGCCTGACGCAGCCGTTCTTCCGCGTCGAGGACGCCCGCGACTACTCACCGGCGGGCGGCGTGGGCCTCGGCCTGTCGATTGCGCAACGTGCGGTACACGTACATCGCGGCCGGCTCAACGTCCAGAACGCCGGCCCGGGCCTTCGGGTCACGCTCACGATCCCCGTGTAGGCACGGCGTTCTGGTCTATTCTCTTGGGCCGTGACGCTCCCACTCCTGTCGCCGCGCGCGGCCCGCGCCGCCGTTGTCTCGTCCGGTGCGCTGCTGTGCCTCTGGCTGACCGGCTGGTTCGGCCTCAACCTGCGCGACCCGTTGTCGTTCAGCGGCGATCACATGTTGTGGCTCGGCTACGCGCGGAGCTTCATCGAGGGGCACGGCTTCCGCTGGAGCGACAGCCTCGGGTTCCCGGGGATGCGCGACCACATGTACCACCCGACCTTCTACCTGAGCCAGAAGTCGCTCATGTGGATCACGGCGCGGTTACTCGACAATCCCGCGGCCGTCATCTCGGTCTTCTACGCCTTCGGGATCATCTTCACCTACGGCGCGTGCTACTGGACGCTGCGCCGCCTGTCGATCACGTGCGCGCTGGCCATCGTCGGCAGTGTGGCGTTCGTGGTGACGCCGTACTTCGCCTTCCGTGCGGGCAATCACGACCCCTTCGCCGTGTACTACAGCGTGCCGCTCGGTGCGATGCTCGCGATTCGCGTGGGTCTTCACGAGACGAACGGTCACGCGCTCTCGCTCCGGCAGCGTCTGGCCGATCCGCTCGCATGGTTGCTGGTGCTGCTGGTCAGCGCATCGGGCGTCTACTTCGCATTCTTCACCGCTGTCTTCGTGTCGTTCGCGGGTGCGGTCGCCGCGGTTGCCCGGCACCACATCGAACCGGCAGCGCGTGCGGTCCTCCTGTCGATCGGCATTGTCGTCGGCCTGCTGGTCACCGGTCCGGGGCTTGGTCTAATCGACATCCTCAACGGCACCGTGCAGACGCCTGTACGTCAGGCGATGGAGCAGTCGATGTACGGCCTGTCGGTAGGCGATGCGGTCAGGTCGCTCGCGCATGCGCCGTTCACACCGCCGTGGTGGGCCGCCGGCGTGCGCGGCATGGGTTTCGAAGGCACGTTTGGCGAATGGCCGGGCCTGTTGCTGACACTCGTCATTCTGGCGTCGCCTGCCATTGCCCTCGGCATCGCCCTGGCCGGACCGTTCGGCAATGGCCATGGCGAGCGGCGCCGGCAGCTCGTCGCGCTCTGCGCCGGCATGGCGGCGTTTGGTGTGTTCTTCGCGGCCCGAGGCGGCCTGGGCCTGCTCTTCAATCACATCGTGACGGCCTCCTTCCGCGCGCAGAGCCGGATCATGCCGTTTCTGACCTTCTTCGCAATCGTCATCGTCCTCGTGTGGGTGCAGCAGGCGCGGGCGGGCCGGCGACGCTGGCCGCGAATCGTCGTGCCGCTCATCCTGGTCGGCGGTCTCGTGTCGTCGATCGCCGAATCGTCGCCGCGGTTTCCGCTGCAGACGATGCAGCGGGCGTGGCTGGCGTCGGAGGCGCAGATCGGCAACCGTCACTCGATCCTGGACATGCTCGAGCGGCTCCGGGAATCGGGCGCGCGGACCGTCCTTCAACTGCCAGTCGTCTCCTGGCCGGAAGTCGCGCCCATGCGCGGCTTCACGCCCTATCACTTCGAGTTGCCGCACGTGCTCGACAAGGCGCACAGCGGCGTGCGATGGAGCTACGGCATGTCGGTCGGACAGCCGATGTTCACGCGGCTCTCATCGGTTGTCGATGCCCATCGGGACGACCGGCTCGTGGCGGCCGCCGCCGGGCTCGGTTTCGACGCGATCAGCATCGAGAAAGGCGCACTGTCGGCGCCCGAGCTGGCCGCATGGATTGCCGCCATCGAAACGGAGCTCGATCCCGCATGCCGCGTGTTCGACGACGCGCGTCGCCTGCTGTACGTGTTCGCGGCCGCAGGCGCGGACGGCCGGTGCCGGCCGCCGGCCGAGCCGGTGCCGCTCGAATCGATGCGCTACGTCACGGCCGACGGACGATTCGGGCGATCGCTGCTCGTCGGAGGCGGATGGTCGGCGGCCGAGCACACCTACACGTGGACCGACGGCGAACGGGCGATCGTGAACGTGCCCGCACCGGCGGCCAGCTCAACTGACGCGGTGGAGGTGACGTTCGACTTCATGATGTACCGTCACGACCCGCAGAAACCCAAGCGCGTCGTGTTCCAGGTGAACGGCCGCGAGCGGCATCGCATCGCCATCGCCCCCGGCGAGGCGCCGCCACAATCAGCCACGTTCACGATCGACGGCGCAGACATCCGGCGGGACGGGACCATCGAGGTCGTCATCCTCACACCTGACGCCGAGTCGCCCGCCGACTACGGCGCACCCGATCCGCGGCGCCTCGGCATCGCGCTGCGCGAGTTCCACGTGCGTCCGCGCGCGGACAGATAGGGGCCGACGCGCGGCGATTCAGGAACTCGTCGTGCGTTCGCGCGCGAGCAGGTAGAGGCCCGACACGATGACGACCGCCGCGCCGGCCATCGTCCACGAATTCGGCACATCGCCGAAGACCATGGCGCCCGTCAGCGACATCCAGACGATCTGCGAGTAGGTGAACGGCGCGAGCACAGGTGCGGGCGCGTATCGGTGCGCGACAATGAGCACCCAGTGTCCCACCCAGCCGAACGCGCCAACGGCCACCATGCCGGCAAGCGTCGCGGGATCGGACGGCAGCGCCCAGAACCAGACGACGGCCACTGACGAGGCGAGCAGCCCGACCACCGACGAATAGAACGACGTGGTGTCGGTGGCGTCGTACGACGCGAGGATGCGCGTGGTGATGCTGTAGAACGCAAAACATCCCGCCGCCAGCAGCGAGAACACCGCCGCCGGGTGAATGCCGCCGGCGCCCGGCCGCGTCACCAGCAGGATCCCGGCAAATCCCACGGCAATGGCCGTCCAGCGGCGCCAGTCGATCCACTCGCCGAGCAGCGGGCCGGCGAGCGCGGCGATGAAGAACGGCGTGGTGAACATGATGGCCGCGGTCTGGTCGAGCTGAAGGAACCGCAGCGCCAGGAAATTGAACGCCGTCGATCCCAGGAGCAGCGCCGACCGCGCGAGTTGGAGGCGGGGCCGGCGCGTGCGCACGAGCCCCGGCACCGTCCACGGGTTCACGAACAGGAACGACAGCGCGAAGTGCCCCGCGAAACGCGCCCAGATGACCTGGACCGTGTCCATGCGCCCGCTGAGCCACTTGGCCGTGGTGTCGAGAAGGGCGAAACAGAACAGCGCGATGCAGATCAATCCGATGCCGGTCAGACGCGCGCGCCGATCGGTGGCCGACGGAAGGATGTGAGGGGGCATTCGACGGCGTTATTCTATGGCACCGACCTATGCGCCCCACACGACATCTTCGTCCTCTTCAGTCGTTCGCGTTGCTCATCTGTCTCGTCATCTGCGCGGTGTCGAGCGCGTGTGGAAGCGCGTCGCGCGCGCCCGACGATCGGCCGAACATCGTGATCGTGTTCGCCGACGACCTGGGATACGGCGACATCGGTTCGTACGGCCATCCGACGATTCGGACGCCGAACATCGATCGACTGGCCGCAGAAGGTCAGCGGTGGACGCAGTTCTACGCGGCCGCGCCGGTCTGCACGCCAAGCCGGGCCGCACTGATGACGGGACGGCTGCCGATCCGCAATGGCATGACGGGACCTCGCGGCGTGTTGTTTCCGGATTCGTCGCTCGGCCTGCCGGAAGAAGACGTCACGCTGGCAGAGGCGCTGCGCGCACAGGGTTACGCGACGGGCATCGTCGGCAAGTGGCACCTCGGACACCTGCCGGCCTTCCTGCCGACGGCCCAGGGCTTCGACAGCTACTTCGGCATCCCGTACTCGAACGACATGGATCGCGACACGACGGTGGCACCGGCAGGACGCGCGGCGTTCGAGGATCCGAAGTCCGAGTACTGGAACGTGCCGCTGATGCGCGACACCGCGATCGTCGAGCGTCCGGCCGATCAGACCACGCTCACCCGCCGCTACACGGAAGCGGCCACGGCCTACATCCGGGCGCACAAAGACCGGCCCTTCTTCCTCTATCTCGCGCACGCGATGCCGCACGTCCCGCTGTTCCGCTCCGGCGAATTCGCGGGACGATCGCAGCGAGGGTTGTACGGCGATGTCATCGAGGAGCTCGACTGGTCCGTTGGACAAATTGCCGGGACGCTGCGGGCGGAAGGACTCGATCGCAACACGCTGCTCGTCTTCACGTCGGACAATGGTCCGTGGATGTCCTACGACGTCCAGGGCGGCTCAGCCGGACTGCTGCGCGCGGGCAAGGGCACGACGTGGGAAGGCGGTGTCCGGGTGCCGTTCGTGGCGTCGTGGCCCGGTCGCATCGCGCCGGCAGTTGTCACCGATCTCGGGTCGACCATGGACCTGTATACGACGGCCATTGCACTGGCCGGCGGAACCGCACCGGACGCGCGTGTCGTCGACGGCATCGACATCCGTGCCACGCTCTTCGGCCGGGCGCCCTCGCCACGCGACACTGTGCTCTATTACCGGGAACGTGAGCTGTACGCGATTCGCCAGGGCCAATGGAAAGCGCACTTCGTCTCGCAAGGCGCGTACGGACAGTTCGGCGGCCGGATCGTGCACGATACGCCGGAGCTGTACGATCTCGACGTGGATCCGTCCGAAACCACCAATGTAGCCGCGGCTCATCCCGACGTCATCGAACGTCTGCGTCAAGCTGCCGCCGCTCACCTCGCCACCGTGGAGCCGTACCCGAGTCGCCTCGAGGCGCGCATTCCTGCTGACACGCCAGCTCCCTGACCCGCGCGTTTACTGACCGTCGCCCGAGGACGGCGCAGGCGGTGCTGAAGGCGGCACGGGCTCGATCGGCTCCGGAGCCGGCGGCACAGGAGGCGCGGGCTGAACCGGATCGCCGGGAGCCGGCTCTGGCGCTGTCGGCGGCACTGGTGTTGGCGGACCGGACGGCGGTGGCTCCCACGCGCCGTCTTCGCAACGCCAGTCGCTGCCTGGCGCCGGCGCCGGACATTCGCTTCTCGAATCCGGCGTTGTGGCCGTTGTCGATGATGCGGTGGCGCTGCCCCGGATCATCCACAGTCCGCCCTGGCACTCGAACAGCGGACCTGGCTGTTCGGTCAGACATCCGCCGGCGCGATCGATGCGACCACCACCGGATGCGGGCGCCGGCAGTTCGGGCCCCAGTTGCCACTTGCCGTCCTCGCAACGCCAGCTTGGACCTGGATGCATCCCCTCACACACGGGCTCTTCGGTCTCTCCCGATCCGGCCGGCGTCTGCGTCGCGACTGGAGCTGCCGCGCCAAGCGCTCGCGGGCGCGGCACGTCGGCCGTCGAGACGTCTTCAATCTCTTCGATGACGACAACGGGCTCCGGGTTGCGAAGCGCAGCGAGATAGACGCCGGCGACCAGCGCGCCCACGACGGCCAACGCGACGCGCACCGGCTGATGCCCGCGCCGCGTGGGCGCCTCCGGCTCGTCGTATACAGAGTTGTCCTGCGGGGATGACAGCACCGTTCACCTCCTGGCGTGCCCCTTTGTTCAAGAAGTGTTCCGGCGACGGGTGCACGAGCGCGCCGGCGGCAACGTGCACACGCGACGGGGAACGTGCGTACGTTGGGTAGATCCGGCGCAATTGACGGCGCGACGTTACAACAACTTGAGTTGTCGATTCTCTGGCTTCGGAGGTTTCGCGGCGGACCGGCGCAGGGTCACGAGCGTCTCTTCGATGTCATGGAGGAACGGCGACGCGGTCGACGGACGCACGCGCCCGCGCCATCGCCGCTCCGCGGCGTGGCTGAGGAACAGCCGGTCCTTCGCGCGCGTCATGCCGACGTAGAACAGACGCCGTTCCTCGGCCATGGTGTCCTCGTCTGCGTGGCCCCAGTGCAGCGGCAGCACACCATCCTCGAGTCCCACGATGAATACGACGGAAAACTCGAGCCCCTTGGCGGCGTGGAGCGTCAGCAACGACACACGATCCGCACGAGGATCGCGGAAGTCCGCCTCGGCTGCCAGCGCGACCGCATCGAGGAAGCGCAGGCGATCCGCGTCCGGCTCGAGACCTGGCAGCCGTGCCGCCGCGCCGCCGTGCAGCCGTATCGTGCCCGCGAGGTGCTTGAGCCGCTGAAGCGCGAGGTCCTTCGCGGCCACGTCCTGCTCGCTCGTGCACGTCACGCCGCTCGCCGCCTTCTCGAGTCTGTCGACAAGCGGCACGTCGACGTCCACGTCGTCCGCCATGCCCTGCAGCAGTGAGCGCACCATGGGCTGCGCCGCGAGCGGCTCGTGCGAGTGCGTCGCATAGGGCAGGCCGGATCGGTTGAACGCCTCCACGAGCGCGGCCGCCTGGGCGCTGGTGCGATAGAGCACGGAGAAATCGCCAAAGCCACACGCGTGCGCGGTCGTGCCGTCCGCGTGTCCGATGTCGATCGACAGGAGACTCTGCCCGCCGATCAGCCGTTCGATTGCCGCGACGACGGCCTCAGCCTCTGCGCGTTCGGTCGGCGACGCGTGGATGGAGATGCGCTCGTGCATGTCGCGGACGATGGCCGCCAGCGGCTGTACGGAATCGCCGCGGGCGATGACCTGCGACGAGGCGGCAACGATGGTGCCCGTCGAGCGATAGTTGCGCGACAGGTGCACGGAGGTCGCGTCCGCGTACTGCGCGGCAAAGCGATCGAAGCAGGACGCGTCGGCGCCGCGGAATCCGTAGATTGCCTGGCGTGGATCGCCCACGACACAGAGATTGGCGCCCGGCGGCGCGACGAGTGAGAGCAGGCGATACTGCCGGTCGTCGATGTCCTGGAACTCGTCGACCGACACCCACGGGAAGCGGTCGCGATAGTGCGTCGCGAGCGCGGGATCGGTCTCGAGTGCGCGGATGGCCAGCGCGATCAGATCGTCGAAGTCCACGAGATTGGCGGCGGCCATCGCTTCCCGGTACACGCCCAGCGCCTTCTCGACATCCGCACGCGTCCGCCCCTCCGCCGCAGCGCCGCGCGATTTGGCTCGCGAGATGGCTCGAAGCATCGATTCGGTCCGCTCGGGCGACAACTCGAGCCTGTCGGCGAGCAGCGCCGCGCGCTCGGCTTCGTCTGCCACGCGAAAACCGGGCTGGAGCCCTGCCGCACCCGGGTGTTCCCGAAGGATCGTCAAGCCGAGCGAGTGGAACGTGTGGACGGACACGGCGGCAGCCGCGTCACCGAGCAAATCGGCCAGCCGATCGCGCATTTCTGACGCCGCGCGGCGCGTGAACGTCACCGTCAGGCACGCCGATGGCGGCACCCCTCGGCTCGCGATGAGGTGCGCGAGGCGGTGGACCAGGGTGCGGGTCTTGCCGGAGCCAGGTCCGGCGACGATGGCAAGCGCGCCGTCGACGATGCTCGCCGCACGCCGCTGATCGTCGTCGAGCGGCGCCAGCACGTCGGCGGCAGCCGGTGCGTCGAACTCGAGAAGCGCCACCGGCGGCTGTTCGCGGACCAGCGGTTTCGCGGCGGACGCGCGCGGCGCGGACGAGCTCGCCACCGGTTGGTCCGCGGAAGCCGCCGCCGGCTTCGCGCGGCGCGATCGTGGCGCCGGCTCGTCGCCGAACAACGAGCCACCTGCCGTCAGCTGCTTCAGCTCGGCCTCGTCGAACAGGCGGATGACGCCGTATTCGCCGTCGTAGCCCGACTCGCGAATCACTGCGCCGGCACGCAGGCGCGTCACCGCTTCGGCGAGAAGCGGGGACGCCGACCGCGTGATGTCCTCGACGGGAACGTCTTCGAGAATCGACAACTCGGAGCCGAGCGTGGCCAGCAGCCGATCGTAGTGGCGAGCCACGGTCTTGCTCGACGGTCCGCTGTCCACCAGTTCCGAGAGCACCTCGGGGAGCGGCACGAGGCTCGCGACGTCGCCAGCGGTGGGAGGCGGCGTGACCTCGTCTTCGCTTCGATCGGCGAGGACTTCCACGCGGTGCAGCACGCCGACGGTGGCCGGCTGGCCGCACACGGGACAGCGATTGCCGTGCGTTCGCGTCTCGGCCGGCGTCATCCGCACGTGGCACTTGCGATGGCCGTCGAGATGGTACTTGCCCTCCTCCGGGAAGAACTCGACGGTGCCGACGTAGCCGTCGCCCGTTTCGAGCGCGCGCCGAATCGCGAAGTAGTCGAGGTCCGTGTCGAACGTCGTGGCCTCGCGACCCAGTTTGCCGGGCGAGTGCGCGTCGGAATTCGATACGAGGCGATAGCGATCGAGCTGCGACACGCGCCAGTTCATCCCTGGATCGGACGACAGGCCGGTCTCGACCGCGAAGATGCGGTCGGAGAGATCACCGTAGCAGTCGACGATCGAGTCGAAGCCGGACTGCGAGCCCAGCGCGGCAAACCACGGCGTCCAGATGTGCGCGGGCACGAGATAGGCACCGGGATCCGACTCGAGCGTGATCTCGAGCAGGTTGCGGGAGTCGAGCCCGAGAATCGGCCGTCCGTCCGAGGCGATGTTGCCGATGCGCGCGAGCCGCTCGGAGATGCGGTCCGCGGTGGCGAAATCCGGCGCGTACAGCAGATGGTGAATCTTCCGCGTGCGGTCGCCCTTCTTGTAGATCGTGGAGATCTCGACGGTCAGCATGAACCGCGTCGCGCTCTGACACGCCGCCGGCAGGGTCCGAGCCACCTCGCGTTCGATGTCGCCTTTCAACCTGAAGAGGCCGGGTTCGGCCGGCACCAGCTTCTCTTTCAGCTCGGCGCGCCACACCGGGTGGGTGAAGTCGCCGGTGCCCACGACCGACAGCCCTTTGCGCCCGGCCCACCACGACAGGTGTTCGAGATCGAGGTCGCGGCTCGTGGCGCGCGAGTACTTGGAGTGAATGTGCAGGTCGGCGTGAAAGCGCACCGACACACTCTACCGCGGCCGCGCGGGCCGGCCGTGTTGTACGCTGCTCGCATGCGAATTGCCGCGCGCCTCGGTGCGTTGCCCCTCATCCTCCTCGTCTGGTTCAGCCCTGCCGCCGCGCAGGAGAAACGGCCGCTTCCCATCGTCGTCGGCGATCTGCGGGCGTTCTATACCGGTCTCGGACAGGATCTGGTGACGGCCGGCGATCTCGACGTGACGCCCACCGATCTCCCCGCACGAGGACTTGGCGGCGTGGCCGGCGTGCACCTGTACCCACTTCGGGGACGGACGATGGCGCTCGGCATCGGGGCCGAGGGCATGATCGCGCGCGGACGAAAACAGAAGCAGGACGCGACAACGGGCGCCCCCGTGGGCGAGCCCATCGAACAGCGCCTCATCAGTCTCTCGCCGCAGATTTCGCTGAACTTCGGTCATCGCGAGGGCTGGAGTTACCTGAGCGCCGGCATGGGTCGCCTGAGTTTCGAGGCGTTCGAGGGCGCCCTGCCGCCTGCGGAACTGCCGCCGACCAAATCGACCATCAACATGGGCGGCGGCGCGCGCTGGTTCTTCGCGTCACACATCGCGTTCACGTTCGACGTGCGGTTCTATCTGACACGGCCTGAAGCCCAGACGATTCTCTTCCCCGGCCGCCAGCGATCGCGCCTGATGGTGCTCTCGGCGGGGCTCGCATTCAAGTAAGGC
>CAZVHY010000029.1:11241-26488 GCA_964627115.1 uncultured Solibacteraceae bacterium
CCGCCAGCGATCGCGCCTGATGGTGCTCTCGGCGGGGCTCGCATTCAAGTAAGGCTGCGCAACCCGTGATATAACCCCGCCACCATACATGAGGTGTGTGCGGAGGTGCTCATGCGCGTTCGTTCCGGATACCTGTCGCTGATCGCGATGATGGCCATCGCGTTGGGCACACCGGCGTCTGCCGGTGCGCAGACGTGGCGCGAAGTGAAGGGCGAGCACTTCACCGTCATCTCGGATGCGCCGGAGCGGCGCGTGCGTTCGATCGCGTGGCAGTTCGAACAGATGCGATCGGCCCTGGCTGAGGGGCTGCCCTGGACCAACCCGACGCTCGATCGTCCCGTCGTCGTCATCGCCGTACGGGACGAGAACGGCATGCGGGCGCTGGCGCCGCAGTACTGGGAGCAGCGTGGCGGATCGCGGCCGACGAGCGTGTTCGTGGGCGCGCCGGATGCGTACTACATCGCGCTGCGCGCCGACGTACAGGTTGAAGCGCAGCTGCAGAACCCGCACGCCGCGGCGTACTGGTCCTACAGTGCGCTCGTGCTCCAGCGCGGTCTCGGCGGACGCCTGCCGCTGTGGCTCACCAACGGCCTGGCCGCCGTCCTCAGCAACACCATCGTGCGCAACAACGAAGTGGAGTTCGGCCGGCCGCAACCCTGGATGGCCGAACGGGCGAAGGAAGGCCCGCGTCTTCCGCTGCCGGCACTCTTTGCAACCGATCGCAACTCGCCGTACTACCGCGGCGGCATCGATCGCGAGCGGTTCGACGCGCAGACGTGGGCACTCGTCCAGTTTCTGATCTTCGGCTACAAGGACAACGCGAGCGCGAGGTTCGACCAGCTCGTCGGACAACTCGCGGCCGGCGCATCGTCGGAAGAAGCGGTGGCCGCCGTGTACGGCAGTGTGGCCGCGCTCGACGAGGCGTATCTGCTCTACATCCACCAGGGCGTGTACTCGTACAGCCGGCTGCCAACCAACACGGCCATCGTCGAGGGCAAGCTGCCGGCGCAGATAGCTGCACCTGCGGACCAGATGGCGAGCCGGGCGGCGTTTCACGTGGCGATGGACCGCCCGGTCGAGGCGCGCGCCCTCGTTGCCTCGGCGCGAAAGGCGGATCCCGCATCGCCCGCCGCCGATGCCGTCGAGGCCGTGCTCCTCGACCAGGAAAAACAGACCGACGAGGCCCGCACCCTGTTCGCGAAGGCCGCCGAAGCCGGCTCCACGAGCTTCTGGACCTACTACCGGATGGCAACGCTTCGGGCGTCCGGGCCGATGACGCCCGACGATCAGGCGGCCATCGAACCATGGCTCGTGCGTGCAACGACGCTGAATCCACGCTTCGCGCCGGCCTGGGCGTTCCTGGCCGACATTCAGGGCAACCGACAGCGTACCGACGAAGCCATCGAATCAGCGCGCCGTGCCGTCGAGCTCGAAAACGTCAACGTGATGCACTACGTGCGTCTCGCCCGCCTGCTGGTGTCCGCGTCGCGCGCCGATGAAGCACGCGCGGTCGCCAAACAGGCGCTGCCGATGGCCACGCCGCAGCAGCGTCAACTCCTCGAGTCGATCCTGGCCCCTTAGCTCACTCCACCCGCGCGTACAACACGTCCCACGACTGATGCTGCCGGTGCTCGAGGCCTCGGCTGCCGGGAAAGGTGTCGTCGATCACGACACAGGCCTCGATCTTGCCGACGTCGAGCAGACGCCAGCCCCTTGTGCCTTTCGGCCCGGCAGGGCCGGACGCTCGAAGTTGATAGACGAGTACGCGCGCCCGCGCCTTCAGCACGCCGTAGTCGTGCGGTTCGACGATGCGGACGCGATCGTGATACGTGAGTTGCAGCAGACGCCTGCCGGCAATCGCGCGTCTGAGTGCATCGTCGATCGACGACACCCCTGTCCCCGTCCTCGTCTCCCGTGTGCGCACGCGGGCCTCCTTCCCGCATTGTAGGGGCTGGTCGCGACCGCCCATTGGACCTGATACCCTGTCGGCGCAATGCGCATTCTCGTGCTCGGCGCGTCGGGCGGCTGCGGCCGATGGGCCACGCGTCTGGCGGCTGAACACGGTCACGACGTCACGGCGATGGTACGGCCCGGCACGCTGTTCGACGCACCGCGCGGCGTGCGCACGGTGCGCGCGTCGGCGATCGAATCAGACGACGTGGCCATGGCCGCCGAAGCCCAGGACGCCGTGATCTCGTGCATCGGTCCGCAGCGCACGAACCCCTTGAACCCCTGGGCGCCACTTCGGCCGCCGATACAGGTGGCCGAACGTTCCGCGCGCGCCCTGGTCGCCGGCCTCGCCTCGTCGAGCGTCAGGCGCGTCGCCGCGATCAGCGCCGCAGGTGTCGGCGACAGCTTCACATGTATCAATCCACTGATGCAGTGGCTCGTGCGACGCAGCACGGTTGGCCCGATGTACGCCGACCTCGATACCATGGAGCAGACGTTCCAACAGAGCGGACTCGACTGGATCGCCGTGCGTCCGGTGACGCTCGTCAACGCGGCGCCATCGCGCCGTACGCGTGAGGTGTCAGCGTTCAGGACGATCTCGGTCGTCGGCCGCGCCGACGTCGCCGCGTGGTTGCTCGCGGCTGTGACCGACCCGGCCCCGATTGCCAGTCGCACGCCGATGATTGGATGGTGGTGACAGCATGATTGGATTGACACGCGCAGCCGTCGTTGGCGTTGCGCTCACCCTTGCCGCATCGGCGTGTGTGGTTGAGACAACCTCTCTTCAGCCACGCGAGATTCGCGACATCACCTACGCCACGGTCGACGGCAAGGCGCTGCAGCTCGATCTCTATCTACCGGCCGGCGTGAACGCCCCGCCACTGCTGGTGTGGATCCACGGCGGTGCCTGGCGGCAGGGCTCGCGCACGTCGGTGCGTCGCGAGTTCGTGGACAACGGCTTCGCCACGGCTGCGGTCAGCTACCGCCTCTCGACCGAGGCGCGCTTCCCTGCCATGGTCCACGACATCAAGGCCGCCGTACGCTTCCTGCGCGCGCGTGCCGCGGACTACGGATACCGCGCCGACCGCATTGCCATTGCCGGTGACTCGGCGGGCGCGCACCTCGCCGCGCTCGTTGGTGTCTCGAATGGCGTGACCGCACTCGAAGGTACGGTCGGCGATCACCTCGATCAATCATCGAACATCCAAACCATCGTCGACTACTACGGTGCGTCGAACTTGACGACCATCCTCGCGCAATCGACGCCGTTCGGTCTCGACGTACGCGTGCCGGCACTCGAGCTATTGCTCGGTGCGCAGCCCGACAAGGTGCCGGACCTTGCGAGGCTTGCGAGTGTCGTCACGCACGTCGACGCGTCGGACCCGCCGCTGCTCATCTTCCACGGCGATCGCGATCCGCAGATGCCGATCAACCAGTCACACGAGCTTCATGGCGCGTACACGGCGCTTGGACTGGATGTCGACTTCGTCGTGCTCCACGGGGCCGCGCACGGCGGCAACGAGTTCTACAGCGGCGCCCACCTCGACCGCGCGCTCGCGTTTCTTCGACGGACGACCGGGACGGCGCCTCAGTAACCCGCGCCGCTCGAAGCCGCGTCACCTTGCGGTTTCGAGAGCATGCTAGTCCGCGCGCATCGCGATGATCGGGTTCACGCGGGCCGCGCGTCGAGCCGGCACGAACGCGGCGATGAAACCGGCAAGCACCAGGACAACGCATGCGGTGAGAAAGACGACCGGATCGCGCGGCTCGATCTGGAAGAGAAATCGCGCCACGAGTTGCGAGGTCATCCACGCGCCAGCCAGACCGATGGTCATCCCGCACGCGAGATAGAACACAGCGCGGCCGACGACCGCTTTCAGGATCGCCGACGGCAGCGCGCCGAGTGCCATGCGGATGCCGATCTCCTGCGTCTTTTGCGCGACGATGGCGGCCATCGCGCCGTAGACGCCGATGCTGGCGATGACGAGCCCGAGTGCACCGAACAGTCCCATCAGCAGCATGTTGAATCGGCGCTGTGCGACGAGACGGCTGACATACTGGTCGAGCGCCTGCACGTCCGCCATCGGCAACGGCACGTCGGGAAACTGCGACCAGATGATGTCCTTGACCGCTGGCAGCACTGACGCCGCCCCCGTTGTCGTCCGCAGAACCAGGGTGGCGTTCACCGCATCGCTCTGATGGAGAGGGATGAAGCCCTGCGTGCGCCAGTCGGTTTCCGGACCATCGTGGCGGATATTGCCGACAACGCCGACGACGGTGCGCAAGCCTGCGAAGTCGATGACTTTGCCCACGGGATCTTCGTCGCCAAAGTATCTGCGGGCCGTGGCTTCGTTGATGATGGCAACCGGTTCGCTCCCTTGCCGGTCCCGCGCGTCGAAGAAACGGCCTGCGAGCAAAGGCACACGCAACGCGAGGAAGTAGTCAGGCGAGATGACGTTGAAGTCGAGGTCCTGCCCGCGCGGAAGCTCGCGTCCGGGCACGCCGAGAGCGATCGTTCGCAGATCGCCTCTGAGTGGAACGCCTCCCTCGACGAGCGCCGCCGTCTCGACACCGGGAATCGCCCGGACGCGTTCGATCACGTTGTCGAGCAGCCCTCGGTTGCGTTGCTGAGCCAGGCTCCAGTTTGCGGCTCCAGCCTGCCGGCGGATCCGGACCGTCAACACCTCCTCGGTATCGACGCCGAGATCCACGCTCGTCACCCGCGCGAAGCTCGCGAGAAACAGCCCGGCGCCGGTGAGCAGGACGACGGCGAGCGCCACCTCCGCGATGATGAGCGACGAGTCAAGGCGCCGGCGGCCGCCACCGGTGGTGTTACCGCGTCGCCCATCGTGAAGCGCGCGTCCTGCTGACGGACGTGTGAATTGAAGAGCGGGCGCCACGCCAAACGCGATACCCGTCAGGATCGCGGTGACGGCGGCGACGGCGAGCACACGGAGATCGACTGCGATGGCCGCCACGCGCGGCACTTCCGCGGGAATCGCCGCACGTAGGGCATCGACACCGAGCCAGGCGATGAAGACGCCGAGCGCGGTGCCGGCAAGCGACAGCACGAGACTTTCGACCAGCAGCGTCCGCGCCAGCGTCCAGCGTGACGCCCCGAGCGCGGCGCGGATGCCAAGCTCCCGTCGCCGCGTGCTCGCGCGGACGAGCATGAGGTTCGCGAGATTCACGCACGCGATGAGCAGCACGCCGGCCACGGCCGCGAGCAGCATGAACAGCCATCCGCTGACGCCGCGTGCCAGGTATGGACGGAGCGGCTCAACACCCGCGACACGATCTTCGAACCACCGCGGCGTTTCGGCCGCGAGGCGGGCCGTGATCTGATCCATCTGCGCCCGGGCCTGTTCGATGGACACGCCGTCGCGAAGACGGGCGATCACGTGCAGGTTGTAGCCGTACGAATTGCCACGCACTCGGTCTTCGTCAGCGACGACGTATGGGGTCCAGACGTCGATGTGCTCCATGTCCCCGGCATCGGGAAACCGGAACGACGGCGGCAGCACGCCAATGACTTCGAACTCGACGAGTTGTCCTGGCAGCCGGGCGCCGATGACGTCTGGCGCGCCGCCGAATCGGCGCTGCCAGAGGTTGTAGCTGATGACCGCAACCGTGTGCCGCCCGTCGACTTCGTTGTCGGCCGTGAACAGGCGGCCGAGTATCGGGTTGGTTCGGAGGACGGGAAAGAAATCGGCGGTCACCCGCCGCGACAACAGCGTTTCCGGCTCGTGATCGCCGTCTCGCTCGAGGACTATGCTGCCGTAGCCGATAGCGGCAATTCCGGTGAAGACGTCCTGCTGATCGCGCCAATCGAGAAAATTCTGTGGCGCGGTGCCATTCGTCTCACGCGTCCAGTCGCCCGTCTTGTGGCGTTCGAATACCGCCACGAGACGATCGCTCTCGTCGAACGGCAGCCCTCGCAGCACGACGCCATCGACGACGGAGAAGATGGCCGTCGACGCGCCGATGCTCAACGTCAACACCGCGAGCGCAACGGTTGTGAACGCCGGTGTCCGGCGAAGGGATCGCACGGCGTGCCTGACGTCGCGCCATAGCGCGTCGAACCAGAGCGTACGCACGCCGCGGACCGCTTCTGCCGTCTGCGTGAGACCACCAAGATCGCGCAGCGCGACACGCCTCGCCTCGACGGGCGACATGCCGCGCGCGATGTTCGCCGCGGTCTCGCCCTCGACGTGAAAGGCCAGCTCGTCGTCGGCCTCGGCGTTCGCGCGCCGGCGTGTGATGAGACCTCGGAGATAGGCAAGAACACGAGTCAGCATCGATGGGATCTCAGGGACAACGGGGCAACAGGTGCGACGGGCGAAAGGAACGCTATACGCTGGCTAACTTCGTTTCCTGGAACGCGTACGTAGCCGCCGGGCTTCAGCCCGCCGGACGTCCGCGGGGCGTGAAGCCCCGCGTCTACGAATGTTCAGATTGAGTCGACCACCCCCTCAGGTCCCTGTCGCCCGTCGTCCCCGTCGCACCTGTTGTCCCTGCCTAACTTCATCCTCTGAGAATCTTCGCCGGATTGATGCGCACGATGCGTAGAGCCGGGAGGACGCTGGCAAGTGCGGCAACGACGAGCAGCAGCGCGGCGATTGCCGCGAACGTCAGCGGATCGTGCCGATCGACGCCCCAGAGGAGCGACACGACGAAACGCGTGGCGCCGTAGGCCAGCGCCATGCCCGCGACGATGCCGACGCCGGCGACGGTGACACCCGACATCGTCACGCGCCGAATCGTGCCGCTAGACGTGGCGCCGAGCGCCATGCGGATACCAATCTCGCGGGTCCGTTCGAGGATCGTCTGCGCAATGAGCCCGTAAATGCCGATTGCCGCCAGCAGGAGCGCGACCGCCGCGAACGCACCGATGAGCGTCAGCAGCAGGCGCTGAAAGGCGGCCGCCTCGGCCCGCAGGTCACTGAGCCGCATGACCGGCGTGAGCGGCAACAGCGCGTCGGCCTCGTCGATGGCACGCCGAAACACGACCTCGGCGTTGACTGCAGCCGACAACCGAACCGTCCAGGACGGCATGAACCACTGGTGGGCGATCGGCGCGAACGCATCCGACAGTTGAGCCGCCGGGAAGAACACGATGGGCGGCGCCTCGATGGGTCCGCGGACCATCCCCTGGAACGAAGGGCCGGAGCCGCGCGTCTGGACATCGCCCACGATACCGACGACGCGCCAGTCGTGGTTGTTGAACCTCAGGTGCCGGCCTGTCGGATCTTCGTCGCCAGCGACGTAGCGCACGAAGGCGTCGTTGACGATGACCACGGGCGGCTGGCCGACGCTGTCGGCCGGCGTGAACGTCCTCCCGGATCTCAGCGGGATTCCCAGCGTGTCGAAGAACGCGGGCGTGATGTACATGAAATTCGACACCAGCTGATTGTCCAGCCTGTCGGCGAACCGGAAGCCGGAGTTCAGCAGCGTGCTGTACGGGAGGCCCAGCGATACGGCCGCCGATTCCACCGCCGGTGTCCGCATCAACGCGTCGAGGCTGACGTCGAACAGCTGGTTGACCCGCTCGGCTGATGCATACCGCGCGTCCTGGAGCGACACGCTCGTCGTCACCAGTCCACTCGGATTGAAGCCGGGATCGAGTCCGTCGAGATTCGCGAGCGTCCGGGCGAACAACCCCGCGACGACGAGCAGGACGACACTGAGCGCGACCTCCGTTGCGATGAGCAGCCGGCGTCCCCAACGACTCGCGCCGCCGGCGATCGCGCGCGATCCACCAGACGAGAGCGCCGCCCTGACGTCGACGCGACTGGCCGTCACCGCCGGTGCGAAGCCGAAGACCACGGCCGTCAGAATCGAGATGGCGCCCGTGACCACGACGACGCGAACGTCGATGGTCGCCGCGGCCCACTGCGTGAAGATGTCATCGCCGAGTGTCTGCAGCATGGCGAGGCACCCGTGGGCGACGACGATACCGAGCGCACCGCCGGCAACGCCGAGCAGCAGGCTCTCCATGGCCAGTTGGCGGATGATGGCGGCTCGACTGCTGCCGAGCGCCAGACGGGCGGCGATCTCCTGGCGGCGCGCATCGCCGCGAGCCAGAAGCAGCGCGGCAAGATTGACACACGCGATGAGCAGCACGAGGATGCCCGCGCCGACGAGCATCTGAATCGGTGTGCGCGCGCCCGCGGCCAGTGCATCCTGCAGCGGTCGCGTGGCGAGTCGTCTCGTGACGCCCGACGTCTCGTTCGAGGACAACAAATCGTGTTCGACATTGCGGAGCTGACCGTCCGCGTCGGACCACGTGTATCCATCCCTCAAGCGCGCGGTGACGTGGTAATTGTTGCCGCCGCCTTCGCCCCTCCTCGACGGGCGAAGCGGCGTGAAGAGATCGGCAGGCGGGCCCATGGGCGCGAAGCCCGGAGGCATGACGCCAACCACTTGATACGCCTCGCCCCGCAGAAACAACGTGCGTCCCACGATCGACGCGTCGGTCTGAAAAGCGCGCGTCCGGAAATCGTGGCTGAGCACGACCACAGGCGCCCCGCCTGGTCGATCTTCATCCACCGTGAATGCACGGCCGACGAGCGGCGCCACGCCGATCACGTGAAAATAGCCGGCGCTCACGCGCGCCTGGACGACGAAAGCCGCCGTGTCGTCCGTATTGAAGTTGATCCGATCGCGGCCGGCGTGTGCAGCGGCCACGTCGAGCGCCGCAACCGTGTCGCGAATGCCCTCCCACACGCTGCCGTCGACTGCGCCGCCGAACGTGTTCGATGTCGACGACTGCGTGTGCCAGGCCACCGACGCGAGACGTTCGGGCTGCGGATATGGCAGCGGACGCAACAGGATCGCGTCGGCCAGGCTGAAGGCAGCGCCGTTCGCCCCGATGACGAGCGCGAGCGTGGCCAGTACGGACAGGGTGAACGCCGGCGTCCGGCGGAGTGTGCGAACGGCGTAGCGGACGTCGCGCCACAGACTGTCGATCCAGACCATGCGCACGCCCCTGATGGATTCGGCCGTCTGCGTCAGCCCACCCAGGTCGCGCAGCGCCACACGCCTCGCCTCGGCCCGCGACATCCCGCGCGCGACGTTGGCGGCAGTCTCGTGCTCGACGTGAAAGGCCAGCTCATCGTCGGCCTCGGCATTGGCACGGCGACGGCTCAGGAGGCCGATGACGTACGCGAACAGGCGATTGAGCATCAGCGGGCGGTCTCCTCTCGGATTGCGAGGAGAGTATGCGCCCTCACCTCTCGCAGGTCAAGAGGAGACTGGCCGGCCGTTCCGCCTCACCGGGCCAGCACCGTCCGCAGGTCGCGCACGTCGGCGCCGGACGGGCTCTGGAACACGCGCAGGTCGAACTCCGAGGCCACCGCCAGGATGTGGTCGAAGATGTCCGCCTGAATGCCCTCGTGCACGGACCAGCGCGTATCGGTCGTGAACACGTAGATCTCGATCGGCAGCCCCTCGGCCGTGGGCGCCAGGTGCCGCACGAGAAACGTCATGTCGTTGTGAATCATCGGGTGATGACGCAGGTACGCATCGATGTATGCGCGGAACGTGCCCACGTTCGTCAGCCGGCGGCCGTTGGCCGCGACCGACACGTCGATCCCGTGCTCGACGTTCCACTGCGTGATCTCCGCGCGCTTCCGCTCGAGGTACTCCGACACGTGCAGAATCCGCGCGTAGCGCGCCAGCATCTCGTCGGTGCAGAACCGGATCGACGTCATGTCGACGTAGACCGCCCGCTTGATGCGACGGCCGCCGGATTCGAACATGCCACGCCAGTTCTTGAACGACTCGCTGATCAGCGCGTAGGTCGGGATGGTCGTGATCGTCCGGTCCCAGTTCTGCACCTTGACCGTCGTGAGCGCCACCTCGGTGACGAAGCCGTCGGCCCCGTACTTCGGCATCTCGATCCAGTCGCCGATCGTGACCATCCTGTTGGCCGACAACTGCACGCCCGCGACCAGCCCGAGAATCGCGTCCTTGAAGATCAGGAGAAGCACGGCGGTCATCGCGCCGAGTCCGCTGAGCAGCAGGAGGGGCGATCGGCCCAGCACGAGCGACAACACCGCAATGCCCGTCACGATGACGAGCACGATGCGCCCCACCTGCACGAAGCTCCGGACGGGCAGGTCCCTGGTCGTCGGCGACTCGTGGCCCACGTCGTCGACCACGCTCATGAAGCCGCTGACGAGCCAGGCGGTCGCGATGAACATGTAGATCAGGCACGCCTGCTGGACGACGAGCGGCCAGGATCCGTATCCCTGGAGGGTCGTCCCCGCGAAGTGATAGATGACCAGCGCAGGCGCCAGGTGTGCCAGCCTCGAGATGGGCCGGCGCTTCACCATCGCACGGCCCCAGATGGTGTCCGATCGGCGGGCGAGCGATGTAACGCCACGCACGACGATGGCGCGGACGAAGAAGTGGACGACCACGGCCAGGAGCGCCACGGCGGTCAGTTCGATCAGCAGCGCCGCGAGCGCCGCCCACGCCTCGTTCACGCCGTGCTGCAGCAGCCAGTCGCGCAGGACTCCGTCAATCACTCGCACCTCCATCCGGAATTCAAAAGAAGCAGGATACACG
Source organism: uncultured Solibacteraceae bacterium (assembly GCA_964627115.1). Taxonomy (GTDB): domain Bacteria; phylum Acidobacteriota; class Vicinamibacteria; order Vicinamibacterales; family SCN-69-37; genus SCN-69-37. The sequence continues at coordinate 21,763 of CAZVHY010000029.1, forward strand.
CCGTCGACATCGCGATCGGGTAGAGTGGCGGAATCGATTCACGCTCAGGAGTCCGTATGCGTCGTTCGACGATCCCGTTCGCGCTCTGCGTCCTGCTGTCCGTCTCGGCCTCAGGCCAGCAGACGGTCCCGGTCACGTACATCGACGAAGCGGCTGCGGCTGCGGCAGGTCCCGCGTTCACGGTGCAGGGCGAGTACCTCGGCACGGCCGTCGGACCGGACGGCGCGACGACGCCGGTCGGCCTTCAGGTGGTGGCGATTGGTGAGAACCAGGTGCAGCTGGTGATGCATCGCGGCGGCCTGCCGGGAGCCGGCAGCGACGGACGGAACACGTCGGTGTTCGCGGCTCGCGTGGACGGCGATGACCTCCCCGTGATCGCCGGCCCGATCGATCGCGTCGTGCGTGCGGGCACCACCCTCACGGGACATCGCGGCTCGGCCGTCATCTGGACGGTGCGTCGAACGGTGCGCACGAGCCCGACGATGGGCGCAGCGCCACCCGCTGGTGCGATCGTGTTGTTCGACGGAAGGAGCACCGACGCGTTCGAGAAAGGGCGGATGACGCCGGACGGTCTGCTGATGGAGGGCACACGAACGACGCAGAGCTTCCGCGACTTCCGCCTGCACCTCGAGTTCCGGCTGCCCTACAAGCCGACGGTGTTTCCCGGCAACCAGGATCGCGGCAACAGCGGGCTGTACATCTTCGATCGATACGAGGTGCAGCTCCTCGATTCCTTCGGTCTCCACTACTACGACGTGGAACGCTGGCGCGAGGCCTTCGAGCGCGACTGGCGCCATCCGGCGCCCTCGAACCACAACCAGTGGGGCGGCTCGCTCTACCTCACGCGTCCCCCCGACATCGCCATGAACCTGCCGCCGCTCGTCTGGCAGACATACGACATCGACTTCACCGCGCCGCGGTTCGGGGCCGACGGGCGGAAGACGAGCCATGCCCGCATCACGCTTCGCCACAACGGCGTCGTGGTTCACGACAACATCGAGCTCACCATCGGCACGGGCGCGGGCGGGAAGCGGCCGGAGATTGCCGAAGGCCCGCTCGTCATCCAGGACCACGCCAACCCGGTGCGGTTCAGGAACATCTGGATCGTGCGGCGGTAGCGGCAAACGGCATTCCGCGTGCGCGTCACGTCCGGAGGGACGGCGTGGCGGTCGGTGGACCGACACCTCGCAGCGAGCCGCGGCGGCCCCGACGCCCGCATCGCGGTGTCTGACGCGCATTCGCGCCGGGCATGAGCATTGCTGCCCCCCGCCGGATGTCGATGACACACACCGAATCAGTGCCTCCGCAGCCAGCCTCTGCGCTCGCGCCGATGACCGGGTCACTCCCCCTGCCGACGCTGGGTCCGGCGCCCAACTGGGTGCGCGGCGCCATCCCAAGCGGTGATGCCGGATTTCTGAACGACATGATCGCGACGCACGCACCGACGACGATGGTCGAGATTGGCGTGGCGTCGGGCGTTTCGTCAGCCGTGCTGCTGTATGCGCTCGACCGTCTGCCCGACATCCCTGGCGGACGTCGCCTGTATTCCTGCGACATCCACCCGACGTGTTACTTCGACGAGACACACGCGACCGGCGAGGCGGTGGCGTCGATGTATCCGCAGCCGCGCACGGAGTGGATTCTCGATACGAACACCGACACCCGCCGGCTCTCGCAGACCATGGCGCCGGCCAGCGTGGACCTCACGTTCATCGACGCGAACCACTATCACCCGTGGCCGCTGCTCGATCTGCTGCACATGACCGTACTGCTCCGGCCAGGCGCGTGGGCCATCCTGCACGACACCAACCTGCCCATCGTCGCGCCCGACTGCAGTGTCTGGGGCGCCAAGTGGCTGTTCGACGCGTGGCCGTTCGAAAAAATCGTCGGGACGGGCGAGGCACGCAACATTGGCGCGGTGAAGCTTCCAGACGACCTCGCCCGGCTGGTGCCGTTTGCCGCGGAGCTCGTCCAACACCCCTGGGAGTTCGCGCCCACGCTGTGGCACGTCGCCCTGCCGTCGCCATTCGAACCAGTTCAGGCTCTCGTACGAGCGCGTATCGAGCGCGACAGGTAGCTCCCACCGCGGCCCACGTCACGCGCAGCGGCCACGCCGTCGTCCGACGTGGGCGCTACTCAGCCCGAAGCGTGGTGATGGGATCGGTTCGCCCGGCTTTCCACGCCGGGAACCACGCGGCCACCGCAGCCACCATCGCCAGCGCCACCGCAGCGCCGAGGGGCGTGACGAGATCCATCGGCGGCGCGTCGGTGATGAGTCGAGCGAAAAGCCGCGCGGCGAGATAACTCAGTGCGAAGCCGATCCCCACGCCGATGCCAACGACGGCCGCCGCCTCGCGGAGCACGAGCCGTCGCACCTGTGCCGGCAACGCACCCAGCGCCAGCCGGATGCCGAACTCCGCGCGCCGGCAGGTGACGGCAAACGCGATCACGCCGTACAGCCCGAGCGCCGCCAGCAGCAGCGTCGTGACGGCGACGGTCGTGGAAAGTCGCGCGAGAATCCGCTCCTGGCCCACGAGTGCGGCCACCGCGTCCGACAACGGACGAACGGTTTCGATCTGTGCATTGGTCTCGGCAGACACGGTCGACTGCAGCAGGGCCAGTGCGGCCTGTGGCTCGCGCGTGCGCACGAGCAGCGCGGTTCCCGCCGGCGCGCCGAGTTCGTACATCATCGGCCACGGCGCCGATCGCACGCCGTAGTGCCTCACGTCGCCGACGACGCCCACGATCTCCTGCACTCGAGGCGCTGGCTGCGCGGGGATGCGCACGGATCGGCCGATCGCAACACCATCGGGAAAGTACCGGCGTACGAACGTCTCGTTGACGATCACGCCCGTGGTCGCACGGCCGGCGTCGGCCGGCTCGAACACGCGCCCCTGCATCACCGGAATGCGAAGAGTCTGAAAGAAGCCAGGGCCGACGGCGAGCACGCCGACGCCCGTGTCTTCACCAGGCGCAGGCACGTATCCGTCCGGCACGATGCCCATCGACCAGCCACCGGCGTCGTACACGGACGGGTAGGCGTAGGTGACCGACTCGACCGCGCTCGACTCCTGCAACGCGCGACGAACACGCTCGAACGCACCGGCACTCTGACTCTCGGGACTGTCCTTCGGAAACGACAAGGCGACGTCCAGCACGGATGTCGCATCGAAGCCGAGCGGCACGGTGTTCAGCCGGCGGAGCATCGTGAGCGAGAGGCCCGTGACAACGAGCAGGGCCATGACGATCGCCACCTGCGACGCGACGATGACCGTGCCGCCGGAGAGGCGACGTGACACGCGCCTGAACGACGCGAGGTCACGAGGTGCGCCCGATGCCCGCCAGGCGGGCCACAGGAAGATCGCCAATGCGGATGCGACGGCCAGACTCGTGGCCACGGCGATCACCGCGATGTCGGGTGTGAGGTCGAGCGCGAGGTCCCGACTCGGGACGAGCCGTGTGAGCCATCGACTCGCCGCCGGTGCCAGGAGGAGCCCGCCGACCGCGCCGATGCCCGTGAACAGCAGCCCTTCAGTGGCGAGTTGCCGCACCAGCCGGCCGCGACGTGCGCCGAGCGCGCGACGCAGCGCGAGCTCTGGACGCCGCTGCTCGTTGCGCGCGCGCACGAGGTTCGCCACGTTCGCGCAGCAGATCAGAAGCACGGACAGCGCAAGCCCCATCAGCACGTACAACTGCGACTCGTACTGCCGGCCCGTCGTGGAGAGTCCGGCAGCGGCGGGCCGGATCTGCAGGTGATGATTTTCGACAGAGCTCCTGAATCGTGCCGGGATGCCTGGCAGCACGTGCGTCTCGAGATGCACACGGAACTGCCGATCGACGGCCGATTCCACCACCACCTCGGTCGCGTCAGGACCGAGCCGCGCGAACAACGTCAGCCAGAAGTAGCTCGGGGAACGAAGCCAGTCGGATTGGATGGCGGGATCAGCGGTCACGGGAATCCACACGTCGATGGGCCGTTCGGCATCCACCCCGGCGAAGTGCTCGGCCGTCACGCCGACGACGACGAAGGGGGTCTCGTCGTAATAGATCGTCTGTCCGACGATCGACGGCTCCTGCTGAAAGCGCGTCGTCCAGAAGCGGTGGCTCAGGACGGCGATGCGTGCACCTCCTACCGTACTGTCATCACCGGACACGAACACGCGTCCGGCGGCCGGGGTCACACCAAGGACGGAAAAGAACTCGTCCGAGACGGCCTCTCCCATCACGCGCTCACGCGACTCCGGATCGAGGCCGAACTTGTGCCGGCCCGCGCTCCGCTTGGCGACGACACGCGCTGCGGGTGCGGCTGCGTCACGGAGTTCCTGGAAGAGCACGTACGACATGCTCATTTCCCGGCGCGGACGAGCGTCCGGATCGAGCCGGACCAGATGAACGATCCGATCCGGCTCCACCACGCCGGCAACCGGCCGCCACAACGCGGCGCGCATCACGGTGTAGACGCTGATCGTGGCGCCGATGCCCAGGACGAGCGAGCCGACGACAGCCAGCGTGAAGATCGGCGTCTTGCGCGATTGCCGCGCGGCAATACGTACGTCCCGCCACGCGTCCTCGAGCCACCGCAGGCGCTGCTCGTCGCGATAGCCTTCTTCGATCGCGTCCGTCCCACCGACCTTCAGCCTGGCCCTGCGACGCGCTTCCTCATGCGGCATGCCGGCGCGCACGAGCTCTTCCGTCGCCAGTTCCAGGTGCTCGGCCAGTTCCTCTC
>CAZVHY010000030.1:0-6920 GCA_964627115.1 uncultured Solibacteraceae bacterium
TGGTGCGGAAGAGAGGACTCGAACCTCCACGACCTTGCGGCCACAAGCTCCTGAGGCTTGCGCGTCTGCCAATTCCGCCACTTCCGCGTGGTGCACCCGACGACTCGACCGCCGGTGCGAACTGGAACGACAGATTATAGCAGCGACTCAGTCTGAAGGGCCAGCCCCAGGATTCGGTCGGGCTGCTGTCCAGGTATGTCCCCCGGACCCGAAGAAGGTCCGAGGCTCCATCCCACATGACGCTCCCGATCCCACCGCACCTTCGCGCTGTGGCACCCGTCGCACCCTGGCACCGTCGCACCCTGGCACCCGTCCTATGCCGCTGACGACGGGCCTTCGGCGAACGCCAGCTGGTCGGCCTTGAGGCGCTTCTCGTGATACATCAGCTGGTCGGCCCGCTCGAGCAGTTCCTCGAGGTGCGCGTCGTCCTGGGCCCCGCAGGTGAGCAGGCCGATGCTGAACGAGATCGCGTAGTCGCGGTCGGGCGTCAGGTTGGCCGCATGGACCGCGCCCTCGATTCGCGCCCGCAGCAGCGCGTCGTCGCTGTCGCCGCTGCCGGTGGTCAGCGCGGCGAACTCGTCGCCCCCGAAGCGCGCGAGCAGGTCGCTCTGCCGGAAGCAGCGCCGCAGGACGTCGGCGGCCTCGACGATCGCGCGGTTGCCTTCGCTGTGCCCGAATGTGTCGTTGATCACCTTGAGCTGATCGAGATCCATGAAGAGCAGCATGAACGGCCGTCGCTGCCGCCGGACGGACCGGAGCATCTGTTCGGCCTGCACCATGAACCCGCGCCGGTTGTGCAGCCCGGTGAGATCGTCGCGGTGTGAGAGGCGCTGCAATACGGTCTGCCGCTCGAGCGCGAAGCGAAGCGCGCGCCGCAGCGTGCGTCCGTCGACCTGGCCCTTGACCAGATAGTCCTGCGCGCCAGCCTGCATCGCGGCCACGCCCGTCTCTTCGTCGCCCTGGCCGGTCATCACGAGCACGACCGCCGTGTGCGCGGCCGGCAGGACGCGCTGGAGCGTGGCCAGGCCGGTTTCGTCCGGCAGGCTCAGATCGAGCAACACGGCGTCGATGGTGCTGCCGTGTGCGACGAGCAGGTCGATGGCATCGCGCACCGTCGAGGTGTGCAGCAGTTCGAACTCGCCGTCCGCGTCCTCGACGAGCATCGTCCGCACCCAGCGTGCATCGCCGGGGTTGTCTTCGACGAGCAGGACGCGGACGAGCCCGATCACGCGCGCACCTCCGGCGGCAGCTTCGCGATGTCGAACCAGAACCGGCCGATGCTCTCGAGCACACGTGAGAGATCGTCGAGGTCCACCGGCTTCGTGATGAAGCAGTTGGCGTGCAGCCGGTAGCTGCGCAGGATGTCCTCGTCGGCTTCCGACGAGGTGAGGACCACGACCGGGATGTGCTGGAGCGCCGGGTCCTTCTTCATGTCCTCGAGCACCTCACGGCCATCGCGGCGCGGCAGGTTGAGATCGAGCAGCACGAGCCGTGGCGTCGGGGCCGACGCGAACGGGCCTTCCCGGCGGAGGAACGCGAGCGCCTCCTCACCGTCGCGCACGTCGCAGAGTGTGCTCGAGAGCGCGCTGTGGGCGAGCGCCTCGCGTGTCAGCCGCGCGTCGCCGGGATTGTCTTCCACGAGAAGGATGTCGACGCCCGTCATGGGATCTCACGCCGGCGGAATGACGTCCGGCACCGTGAACGAGAACGTGGCGCCGTGGTCGGGCGCCGATTCCACGCGCATCTGGCCGCCGTGCCGCTCGACGATCTTCTTGCAGAGCGCCAGGCCGATGCCCGTGCCCGAGTAGTCGCCGCGCGCGTGCAGGCGCTGGAACATCTGGAAAATGCGCTCGAAGAACCGCGGCTCGATGCCGATGCCGTTGTCGGCCACCGACAGCCGCCACGCGGCGCCGTCGCGCTTCGCCGACACGCGCACGACGGGCGCCTGGTCCGGCTTGCGGAACTTCACGGCGTTCCCGATGAGGTTCTGGAACACCTGTGTCATCTGCGGCCCGTCGCAGACGATGACCGGCAGCGTGTCGACGACGACACTCGCGTTGGACTCGGCAATGGCGCCGGCGAGATTCGACAGCGCGTCGCCCACGATCGTCTCCAGCGCCACGGACCGGAACTCGCGCGCTCGGCGCTCGACGCGCGCGTACTGCAGCAGGTCGTGAATGAGCTCCTGCATGCGCTTCGCCCCGTCGACCGCGAAGCCGATGAACTCGTCGGCATCGGCGTCGAGCTGGCCGTGATACCGCTTCGCGAGCAGCTGCGTGTAGTTCGACACCATGCGCAGCGGTTCCTGGAGATCGTGCGACGCGACGTAGGCGAACTGCTCGAGCTCGTGGTTCGACCGCGCCAGTGCCTCGTTCTTGGCCTGCAGCGCGCGTTCGGCCTGCCGCCGCTGCGTGATGTCGCGATGGACCTCGAGGAACCCTTCAGGCCGGCCGCGTTCGGTACGCGTCAGCGTCCAGCGGCTCTCGACGAGCAGCCGCGTGCCGCTGCGCGTGACGTAGACGACGTCGCCTTCCCAGAACCCGGTGCGCATCACGTCTTTTTCGATGTCGGCAATCGGCACCGGATACTCGGCCGCGAGCAGTTGGTGCGACACCTTGCCGAGCGCCTGTTCCTTCGGCCAGCCGTACATCGTCGCCGCGCCGTGGTTCCAGTAGACGATGGTGCCGTAGAGGTCGCGGACGAGGATGCCCTCGCGCACGAGATCGAGCAGCAGCGTCTGTTCACGCAGCTGATCGGATTGGCGCTTCAGCGCATCGTTGGCGCGGGTGAGCTCCGACGTGCGTTCGGTGGCGCGCCGCTCGAGATCGTCGTTCGTCTGGCGCAGCGCCGCTTCCGATGCGCGGCGTTCGGTGACGTCGACGGCCATCGTGACGTAGAGGCGGCGGCTGTCGTCGGGCTGGCTGATGGGGGTCGACGACAGTTCCCAGACGCGCTCGCCGCCGTCGGGCGTGCGCACGGTCTGTTCGCCTTCGTGAATCGTGCCCGTGGCTCCGGCCAGGCGCGCGCGGAACGCCGGCAGTTCGTCGAGCTTCGACGGCTGCACTTCGGTAACCCACGCCGACAACGTCGGCGCCTGCGACAGGTTGATGCCGGCCATGTCGCTCCACGCGTGGTTCATGTGGAGGATCTGCTCGCCGTCGTGCACGACCATCGGGATGGGCGCGTCGATGACCGCACGACGCAGCTGGTCGTCGGTTTCGGGCCGCGCGGCTTCCGTCGGGATGTTCGCGGCCGGCGCTGCCGTCGCGTCGCGCGAGAACATCCGCGCGCCGCCGAGCAGCAGCGCGGCCGGCACGAGTGCGGTGAACGTGGCGAGAAGCGCGGCGCCGAGCGCTGGCGGATAGAGTTCGGCCGAGACGCCCTGCCAGATCACCCATCCGGCGCCGACCGGCAGCATCACGAGCAGCGGCAGCGCGCGCCGCAGCATCGTGCCACCCGGCGCGGGATCGATGAGGCGTTCCATCAGCCCGCGATCGGGCTGCGACATCAGCAGGCCCACCGACAGCAGCAGCAACCCCGTGGCCGCCGGACCGGGCATGACGCCCGGCGTTCCTGCCACCGCGCCAGCAGGCACGGCCACGAGCGCGCCGGCGGCATCGAAGAGTGCGATGGCCACCGTGCCGAGCGCCAGCGTCTGCGACGCGGCATACCGATCCGGGTGACCGGCAAGCACCGTGGCGCCGATGAGCAGCAGCGCGCCCACGAGCGGCAGCAACGACGGCGGGCCGGCCATCGCGGGCGCGGACGACACGCTCGAGGCGAGCACGGCATCGGCGCCCAGGCGCCAGCCGGTGGAGAACTCGACGAGCGACCAGAGCACGACCAGGACCGCGGCGCCGGCACTCACGAGCAGGACGCGCGACGGGCTGAGGGCGATGCCTTCCCGCACCTGCACGCCGACGGCTGCGCTCGTCATGACGAGCAATAGTGCGGTGCCGATGGTCATCGTTACGGGACCGGCGCTGCCGCCCGTGAGCGGTGCGATGTCGAACAGCCACCCGGCGAGAATCGCGCTGGCCAGCAGTGCGGTCAGCGCGACCAGTCCCATGGCTGCGAGCCGGAAACGACGGGCCAGGCCGGCGCCGGGGGAATCGGACGGTGCGGGAAGGGAAGCGGCGGTCATGAGCCTGCGGGATCCTCGAAAGGCCTGATGGCCAGCAGGCATATCCCTTGCCGTCACGCTCGGCGAGAATTCCCCCGAAACGGGCGGGCGCGCCGGGGGTAAAGTACCGAAACTGTGTGTGTGATGACGGACTCGTACGTGCCCTCCATCGGTGCCTGACATGAAGACGCTGACTCCTGCCGACGTCGAGTTGGTGTGTGACGTACGTGCCGAACTCGGCGAGGGGCCGATCTGGGACCATCGCCGGCGGCGGCTCGTGTTCGTCGACATCCATCGCCAGCAGATCCACGAATTCGACCCTGCTACCGGGCGCCATCGCGTGATGTCTCCAGGCGTGCCGGTGAGCGCGATCGGCTTGCGCCGGTCTGGCGGATGGATTGCGGCCGCAGCCGGGTCGTTCGTCGAGATCGACGCCGACACCGGGCGGCTCACGCCCATCGTCGACGTGGAGGCCGCGTCGCGCCGCACGCGCATGAACGACGGCGCGGTCGATCCCGCCGGCAGGTTCTGGGCCGGCACCATGAGCCTCGACGGCGTGGAAGGGCAGGGCACGCTCTATCGGCTCGACGTGGACGGCGGCGTGCACCCGATGATCGCGCCGGTGACCACATCGAACGGGCCGGCGTGGAGTCCGGACGGACGCCTGATGTACTACGTCGACACACGCACCAGGCGCGTCGACGTAATCGACTTCGACGCCGGCGAGGGGCGCTGCACGAACCGCCGGACATTCGTCTCGTTCGCCGACGGCCCCGGGCGGCCGGACGGCGTGATTGTCGATCGCGCCGGCGGGGTGTGGGTGGGGCTCTGGCTCGGGTTTGCCGTGCACCGGTACCTGCCCGACGGCACGCTCGACATGGTCGTGCCCGTGCCCACGGCCAGTGCCACCAAGTGCGCGTTCGGCGGCGACGATCTCACCGACCTCTACATCACCACCGCGCGCGCGCCGCTCGACGACGCCGGTCGCGCCGCGCAACCGGTCGCCGGCGGCCTGTTCCGCGCGCGCCCGGGAGTTGCGGGACTGGCGGCGACGGAGTTTCTCGGATGAAGAAAGCTGGAAGCCTGCAGGGTGGAAGGATGGGCGCTGTAGGGGCGGCCCTTGGGCCGCCCGGGCCGGGCAAGCCCGGCCCCTACAGGCTGGGAGCCCATATACTGCCTGAAGGGTGGTGGCTGTGCGTCGTGCTGTTCTGGTTGTCCTGTCGCTGATTCTGGTTGCGGTGTTCGTTTCGGTCGTCGGTCTGCTGCTCATCGCGTCGCTCGCACGGCCGACGACGGTGGTGCCGGCCTCCGCAACGCTGGTGCTGCCGCTCAACGCGCCGTGGAGCGAAATCGATCCCTCCGAGGTCTCGCAGCAGTTCTTCAACGCCCCGCCGTCGTTGCGGTCCACGATTGATCTGATCCGCCGCGCGAAAACCGACACCCGCGTCAAGACGCTCGTCATCCGTCCGGCCACGACCCCCGCACTCTGGGCGCAGCTGCAGGAAGTACACGCCGCGATCGTCGACTTCAAGTCGTCGGGCAAGCCTGTCGTCGCGTTCCTCGAAGCGGGCGGGACGGGGGACTACTACCTCGCGACGGCCGCGAGCCGCATCGTGCTGATGCCCGCAGGCCAGCTCGATCTCACGGGACTCGCGTCCTACGAGCTGTTCTTCCGCGGCGCGCTCGACAAGATTGGCGTGTTCCCGGATCTGCTGCACATCGGCGACTACAAGACGGCGTCGAACACCTTCACCGAGCGCAACTTCACGCCCGAGCACCGCGAGATGACGACGTCGCTCAATCGCGACTGGTACGACGAACTGGTGAAGGCCGTGGCCGCGGGCCGCAATGTCTCGGAGGACGCTGCGCGCGGGTTGATCGACGGCGGGCCGTATCTGGCGTCGGCGGCACTCGAGGCGGGCCTGGTCGACGTGCTCGCGTACGACGACGAGCTCGACGACACCGAGCCGATCCAGGGCACGCAGACGATGACGCACGAGCAGTACGCGCGCGCCATGCCCGCGACGGCGCCCGGGCGCGGCCGCATCGCGATCCTGTACGCGGTCGGCACGATCGCCAGCGGCGAGAGCTCGCTCGATTCACCGACCGGGCTCGTGGTCGGCTCGCAGACGTTCGTCGACTGGGTGAGAAAGGTGCGCATCGACCCGTCGATCAACGCCGTGGTCGTGCGCATCGACAGTCCGGGGGGATCGGCCATCGCGTCCGAGGTGATCTGGCGCGAGCTGATGCTGACGCGCGACGTGAAGCCGCTCGTCGTCTCGCTCGGCGACGTGGCCGCGTCCGGCGGCTACTACATCGCGGCGCCGGCGCACACGATCGTCGCGCAGCCCGGCACGCTCACCGGATCGATTGGCGTGGTCACGGGCAAGTTCGTGCTGCAGGGCGCGATGGACAAACTCGGCGTGGGCACCGGCGCGGTGAGCACCGGGCGGCTGTCGGAGATCTACTCGCCGTTCAAGCCGTTCTCGAATGACGAACGGGAAAAGTTGTCCGAGCACATGCGCGCCACCTACGACCTGTTCGTGCAGCGCGTGGCCGACGGGCGCGAGCAGCCGGCGTCGCGCATCGATGCCGTGGCGCAGGGACGCGTGTGGACCGGGCGGCAGGCGAGGGAACTCGGGCTGGTCGACGAACTGGGCGGGCTTGGCGATGCGATCCGGATCGCGGCGGAGCGCGCACGTCTCGATGCGCAGGCCGGCGTGCAGCTGGTGGTGTATCCGCCGAAGCGGTCGATCTACGAAATCCTGTCGCGCCAGCTCGGGTCGTCGTCGACCGG
>CAZVHY010000030.1:7020-18105 GCA_964627115.1 uncultured Solibacteraceae bacterium
GCTCGTTGTAGCTGATGTTCATGTTCTCCATCGCCTTCGTCATGTAGGCGCTGAAGAATTCCATGCGGCGTTCGTTGGCCAGCTGCGCGCGGAGGGGCTCGCGCTGCGCCTCGAGGCCCTCGCGCACGATGTCCTGCTTCTCGCGCATGTGAACCACGACCACACCACGATCGGTGGTGATCGGCTCGCTCGTCTGGCCGGCCGCGAGCGCGAAGGCGGCCTGGTCGATGCGGTCGCTCACGCCGACTTCCGGGAACGCTGAACCGCGCGCGATCAATTCCGTGGAGCGAACCGTCACGCCAGCCGATCGTGCGGCCGCGGCAAAGTTGCTGCTGGCGGCCACGGTGGCCGCGCGCGCCCGGGCCGCGTCAACGGCCTTCTTCTGAACGACCGCCGTGCGGACCTGGTCGCGTACGTCGTCGAGCGCGGGCAGGTGCGCGGGCGCGATCTCCGCCAGCGCAATGAACGCGAAGCCCTGCATCGTCGACAACGCGGCGCTCACCTGATCCTGCTCGAGACGGAACGCCTCGGCCGCAACCGCGGGTTCGACGCCGAGGCCCGAGATGGCTTCGCTCCGGCCGAACAGGCCCGAGTCGCGCACGGTCAGGTTGTGCTGCTTGGCCACCGCGTCGAGGTCGCCGGGCGCCTTGATCTGACTGGCAAGCTGCTCGGAGAGGCGCGTGGCCTCGGCGCGCGCCTTCTCGTTGCGGATCTGATCCTCGAGCTGCGTGCGCACCTGTTCGAGCGTGCGTGTCACGGCGGGACGTCGATCGGTGACGCGGATGATGTGGAAACCGAACTCGGTCTGCACGAGCTGGTCGGTGGTCTGGCCGGGCTGCAGGCTCCAGACGGCCTCGTCGAACGGCGCCACCATCGCGCCGCGGACGAAGAAGTCGAGGTCGCCGCCCATTTCCTTGCTGCCGTCATCCGAGTACTGCTTCGCGAGCGCGGCAAAGTCCTCGCCCTTCTTCACGCGCGCCAGCACCTCTTCGGCCAGCGTGCGCGCCGCCGCTTCTTCCTTGTCGCGCGTCGAGATCAGGATGTGGCTCGCGCGCGACTGCTCGGGCGTGGAGAACGTGGAGAGGTTGTCGCGATAGCGCTGATCGACTTCCTGCGGCGTGACCGACACGGTCGTGCGCAGCGTCGCGGCATCGAGGGCAAGGTAGCGCACGCGACGCTTTTCCTCGACGCGGAACGCGTCGGCGTTGGCCGAGTACTCCGCCGCGATCTCATCGCTGGTCGGTGTGATGCCGGCGCGGAACTGGTCGGCGTTGAAGATGGCCAGATCGAGGCGCGCGCGCTCGTGCGTGCGGCGGTAGGCGTCCTCGACGTCGGCGTCCGACACGGTGATCCAGCCGGCCACCGAGTCGAGCAGCTTCTCGGCCAGGAGCGACTTGCGGAAGTCCTCCTCGAACTGCGCGGGACGCAGCGGCGGGCGCGCGCCGGCCAGCAGCTGGCGGTACCGGGCGTCGCCGATGAACATGCCGTTCTCCTGGAACGACGGCAGGCGGATCAGCCGTTCGCGCAGCTCTCCGTCGGACACCGTGAGGCCGAGACGCTCGGCCTCGGCGATCTGCGCTTCCTGGCTGACGAGTTGCTGGACGATGCGCTGGCCGAAGCCGAGCTGACGCGCCATCTGGTCGGTCATCTCGCCGTAGGCCTGGCGCAGCTGCGCCATCTGCTGCGTATAAATCGTCTGGTAGGTGTTGGCGGTGATGCGACGGCCTTCGACCGTGGCCACCACGTCGCGCGGCGCGGCGCCGGCACCCGTGCCCGTCGGATCGAGGAACTGGGGCACGTAGAGCACCACGAAGCTCACGCACACGATCGCGAGGCTCCATTTCAGCCACCCTCTGTGGCGGCGCATCCGGTCGAGCATCGTCATGGGTCAGACTCTCCTGGGACGGTTACAAGCGGTCAATTATGCCACGCGTCGTGGAACCTGCCGTCGACGACGTGTGCGGACACCTGTCGTGGCCGGCCGGCGTCCACCCGCCGGGCCCCCCGCTGGCGCGGGCGGACACAGGGGACCGCCCACCTACCACAGAAAGTCTCGCCGCGAGCAGACTGCCGCCCGCCGGGAATCCGATAATCCGGCGCGAATAGCCGGCAATTCGTTGATTTGGCGTGCTATAGTGTGCGCACTCGGTAGGCGCCGAAGTTGCAGGAACCCGCCGCACGATCGACACCCATGTTAGGACGACGTCCGCGGAGACTCTCCGCGTCGGAAACCAGTGCGGCAGAGCGCAGCCTTGCGCTGGCGGTCTATCACCGCAGCGACAACGTCGAGCAGCACCTGTCCGAGTTGTGCGCGGCGACCGGCGTCCAGCTCGAGTTCGTCCGTAAGGGCACGCTCTGGACCACGCCCGGCGACGTCGCCGGCGTGCTCTGGGAGCTCACGGCCGACGATGGCGCGCAGCGCCTGGTGTCGGCGCTCATCAGCAGCACGCCCGCCATTTCCTACAGCGCCAGTCATCAGCCAGGGCTGGCCGAGCTGTCGCGCGCGCTCGGCTTCCGCGCGCACCTGGTCGTGCCGTTGCGTCTCGACGACATCGAACGCGCGCTCGGGCTGCAGGATCTCGCCGACATGGCCGATCGGCTCGACGCCTCGTCGACGCGCATCACGCAGTGCGCGGCCGATCCCGGCGTGCTCGGGTCGGTGCTGCGCGCGGTCAACGTCGCCACGGAGCCCGCGGGCGTGGCCGAGGCCATCGTGCGGCAGGTGCAGCAGTGGCTGCCGCTCAGCGGCTGGTTCGTCTTTGCCGTGGAGCCCGATGGCGTGCCGCAACTGCTCGGGCAACCGGACGCCGAACCGGCGCTGAAGGCCGCGCTGCGGTCGTTTGCCGATGTCGTGGCCGAAACCGGTTCGCCGGCCGTGCGCGTCACGAACTATCTCGACGATCGCGTCGACGGTGAGCGGCAGCAGGCGCGGCTCGTCGAAGTCTCGCTCGTCGGCTGGCCGCTCGTGGCCAACGGCACGACGATTGGCGTGATCATCGGGCTCGACTCGGGACGTGCGCGCCGCCTGCCGGTGATCTCGCACGGGTTCTCGGATGCCTTCGCGCGCCTGCTCGAACCGGCGGCCTACACGCTGCTCACGTCGTTGCGCGTGGCGCGGGCCGAGGCGCTCTCGGTCACCGACGACCTCACGCAGCTCTACAACTCGCGCTACCTGAACGAAGTGCTGCGTAAGGAAACCAAGCGCGCCATGCGCAGCGGCTGGCCGCTGTCGCTGCTGTTCGTGGACCTCGACGGGTTCAAGGCCATCAATGACGACCACGGCCACCTGCTCGGCAGCCGGGCGCTCATCGAGGCGGCCGACGTCATCCGGGCCAGCGCCCGCGAAACCGACATCGTCGCCCGCTTCGGCGGGGACGAATTCGCGATTCTGCTGCCCGAGACGGGCGTCGAAGGGGCCCATTCGGTCGCTCGGCGGTTGCGCGAACGGTTGCAGCGTTTCACATTTCTTGCCGGTGTTGCGCCGGCCAGTCGCATTACCGCGTCGATTGGGGTGGCCACGCTGCCCGATGCGGCCGATACAGCAGAGGGGCTGCTCCAGGCCGCCGATGCCGCCATGTACCGCGTCAAGCTCACGGGCAAGAACGGGATTCACATTGCGGGCAGCGACGCCGCCGGGGCCAGGATGCCCGCCGGGGAACAGGAGATCCGTTGACGCTTCGCTCGCTTTTTTCGCTCTTCTCGAGCGACCTCGCCATCGACCTCGGCACCGCCAACACCTGTGTGTACGCGCGCGGCAAGGGCATCGTGGTCAACGAGCCCTCGATCGTGGCGATCAACAAGGTGACCGGCCGCATCGAGGCCGTGGGCAAGGAAGCCAAGGAGATGCTCGGGCGCACGCCCGGCAACATCGTCGCCATCAAGCCGATGAAGGACGGCGTCATCGCCGACTTCGAGGTCACCGAGAAGATGCTCGCGCACTTCATCAAGAAGGCGCACAACCGCACGATGTGGGTGCGCCCGCGCATCGTCATCGGCGTCCCGTCGGAGATCACGCAGGTCGAGAAACGCGCGGTCAAGGACAGCGCGTACCGCGCCAAGGCGAGTGAGGTCTATCTCGTCGAGGAAGCCATGGCGGCGGCCATTGGCGCCGGCATGCCGATCGAAGAAGCCTCGGGCAACATGGTGGTCGACATCGGCGGCGGCACGACCGACATCGCGGTCATCTCGCTGGCGGGCATCGTCTACAGCAAGGCCATCCGCGTGGCCGGCAACGAGATGGACGACGCGCTCATCCAGTACATCAAGAAGACGTACAACCTGCTCATTGGTGAGCGCACGGCCGAGGCCATCAAGATGGAGCTCGGATCGGCGTTCCCGATGGACGAGCGCATCACGATGGAGATCAAGGGCCGCCACCTGATCGAGGGCGTGCCGAAGACGATCACCATCTCGGACGAGGAGATCCGCGAAGCGCTGGCCGAGACGGTCAACGTCATCGTCGATGCCGTGCGCGTGGCGCTCGAGCGCACACCGCCCGAGCTGTCGGCCGACATCGTCGACCGCGGCATCGTGCTCACGGGCGGCGGATCGCTCCTGAAGAATCTCGACAAGCGGCTGCGCGAAGAGACCGGGCTGCCGGTGGCGATGGCGGAAGACCCGCTGTCGACCGTGGTGCTCGGGGCGGGCAAGATGCTGTCGAACTTCGAGCTGCTCAGAAAGATCTCGCTCGACTAGCACGCCGCACGCGCGGGTCGCCTCCCCGAACCGTCGTCGCGCGGCCCGCCTCCGATGACCGACCGCCGGACGCTCGCTCTGCTCGTCACCCTTTGTGTGGGCCAGGTGCTGCTGATCTCGGCGCAGGTCCAGTCGAGGGAAGGTCTGTCGCTGATGCAGGTCGTGGCCTTCGATTCCTTCGCCCGCGTGCAGCGGCTCACGGGTGGTGTCACCGACACGATTCGCGGCATCTGGAGCACGTACTTCGGCCTGCGCGGCGTGGCGCGCGAGAACGCGGCGCTGCGCGAACAACTCCTCGAAATGGCCACCGAACTCCAGCAGGAACGGGCGATGGCGTCGCAGACGCGATCGATCGAACAACTGCTCGGTCTCAAGCCGCAGATCCCGGTGCCCACGCTGGCCGCACGCGTCATTGCCGGGAACATCTCGCCCGGCACCCTTACGGTGGCCATCGATCGCGGTACGGTCGACGGCGTCGATTCCGACATGGCGGTGCTCGGCGCCGACGGCGTGGTCGGGCGTGTCATCAACCCGGTGTCGCGCAGCGCGGCCACGGTTCAACTGCTCATCGATCGCAACGCGGCCGTGGCCGTGGTCTTCGAACGGTCGCAGGCCGGCGGTCTGGCGGTTGGCGGCCCGAGCGACGGCGCGCTCCTGGGCGAGTTCGTGCCGGTGCTGGCCGACGTGCAGGCCGGCGAGCGTGTCATGACGTCGGGACAGGACGGCATCTACCCGGCCGGGTTTCTCGTCGGCACGGTCGAACGCGTGAGCGGCGCCGGCACGCCGAACCGCGAGATCCGGATTCGCCCGGCCACCGATTTCTCCTACGTCGAGATCGTCCTGGTCGTGCTGAGCCGACCGGCATCGGCCAGCGCGGAGGGCGGATCGTGAGGTTCACCTCGGTGCTCGTCACGGTGACCGTGTCGGTGCTGGCGCAGGTCACACTCGCGCGCTTCACGGCGGGCGGCAACTGGGTGTTCGACCTGGTGCTCGTCGGCGTCGTCTTTGCCGGCCTGCAGTGGGGACCGGCCGCCGGACTGGTGGGCGGGACGCTCGGCGGGATGCTGCAGGATCTGCTGTCGGGGCAGATCGTGGGCGTCAGCGGCCTGGCCAAGACCCTCGTCGGGTTCGGCGCGGGCGTCATCGGCACACAATTCGTGCTCACGCGCGCCCATGCGCGGTCGATAATCGTGGGAGGAAGCTCCCTGGTCCACCGCGTGCTCATGATCGGACTGACGGGTCTCATCGCCCAGCAGTGGCCGGCGGTGTCCTGGGGGGCGTTGCTGGCCGAGACGGGGCTGAACACGCTGGCCGGGTTCCTCCTGTTCCAGGCTACGTCGGCGCTGCCGGGCATGGTGGCGCGGCAGCGCGAAGGTCGCCGGTCGAGCCTCAGCCGCCGGCAGTGGTGAACCACGATGCAGATCGTCGAAATGCACGAACGGCGCCGCACGGAGGAAACCCGCCTTGTCGGGTTGCGGGTCTTCTACGCCGTGGCCTTCGTGCTGATGGCCGTGTTCTTCTGGCGTCTCCAGGTAGTGCAGCACACGCGCTACGAGGAGATGGCGGCCAACAACCATCTCAAGACGGTGCCGCTGCGCGCGCCGCGCGGCGTCGTCTTCGACCGCAACGGCCGGGTGCTCGTCGAGAACCGCAACTCGTTCACGATTGCCATCGTCCGCGAGCAGATCACGGACCTCGACGAAACGGTGCGCCGGCTGGCCGAGATTACCGGGTCCGATGAAGACCGGATGCGCGAGGCGGTCAAGCGGCGGCTGCGCGAACCGGCCTTCCGGCCGCTGCCGGTGATCGAACACGCGACATTCGAGCAGGTGGCGGCCGTCACCGCGCGCCGGCACGAGATGCCCGAGGTGCTCGTGCAGCAGGTCCCCACGCGGACGTATCCGTCCGAGGGTATGGCCGCGCACGCCTTCGGGTACGTGAGCGAAATCGATGAAGCGCAGCTGGCTTCGAGGGAGTTCTCGCAGTTTCCGCTTCAGCCGGGGGCGATCGTCGGGAAGAGTGGGCTCGAGCGGTACTACAACACGAACCTCATGGGCACCGACGGCAACCGGTTCGTCGTGGTCAACAGCCGCGGGCGCGAACTCGACGTGATGCGCACGGAGTATCCGGTCGACGGCGCGCGTATGCAGGTGACGCTCGACTTCGACGTGCAGGCGGCGCTCGAGGACGCGTTCGCGCACGCGGGCCTGAACGGCGCCGGCATCGTCCTCGACCCGAACAACGGCGAGGTCCTCGCGGCGACGAGCCTGCCGGCGTTCGATCCGAACTCGTTTGCCGTCGGCATCGACGGCGCTCAGTGGCAGAAGCTCATCACCGATCCGCTGCGGCCGATGACCAACCGCGTGCTCCAGGGGACCTATCCGCCCGGATCGACGTTCAAGATCGTGATGGCGGTTGCGGCGCTCGAAGAAGGCGTGATCACGCCCGAGACGACGTTCTATTGCCCCGGGCATGGCACGTTCTACGGGCGCACCTTCCACTGTCTCCGTCGACAGGGGCACGGGTCGGTGGATCTGCGCACGGCCATCGAACAGTCGTGCAACGTCTACTTCTACAACCTCGGCCAGCGGCTGTCGATCGACACGATTCACAAGTACTCCGCGGCCCTCGGGCTGGTCGGCAAGACCGGCATCGACCTGCCGTCGGAAGGCGACAGCTTCGTGGCGTCGACCGAGTGGAAGCGGCGGACGCAGAACCAGCCGTGGTATCCGGGTGAGACGATCTCGGTCGCCATCGGACAGGGCGCCGTGGCGGTGACGCCAATCGGCCTGGCGACGATGATTGCCACGGTCGCCAATGGCGGCACGCTCGTGACACCGCACCTGGCGCGGGCGTTCGACAACGGTGACGGCCGCGGCTGGCAGCCGATCGCGCAGCCGGCGCCGCGGTCGAGGCTCGACATCAGTCCCGATCACCTGCAGGCGGTGCGCGACGGGCTCTGGCGCGTGGTGAACGGCGCGGGCACCGGGCGCGTTGCGCAGATCGCCGGACGCGACGTGGCCGGCAAAACCGGCACGGCCCAGGCCAACGTCTCGCTGCAGAATCGGGCCCTGGCCGCGAGCCGCGGCGTCGACGTGCGCGACCACCGCTGGTTCGTGTTCTTCGCACCGCGCGACAATCCGCAAATCGCTGGCGTGATCTTCGCCGAACACGGCGGCACGACCGGATCGGCCACGCCCATTGCGCGGCACGTGCTCGAGACGTTCTTCGCGAAGCGCGACGGCCAACCGCTGCCCATGCTGCCCGGCAGCCGTCCGGCGCCGCCATCGCAGCGCGCGACGGCACCCGTACAGGCGCCCGCCGCGCCATCGGCGGCCACACGAACCGCCGGCGCACCGCAGGTCGCGGCCGTGGTGACGCCGGCAGGGACACCGCAATGATCAACGTCGTCGATCGGCGTCTCGTGCCGCACGTCGACTGGCCGCTGTTTGCCGCGATCCTGTCGCTCACGTTGATCGGCCTGAGCACGATCTACAGCGTCACCTGGGACATCCGCAACGACCAGCCGGGCGGCGCCTTCTGGAGTCAGGTCTACGCGCTGCCCGTGGCGCTCACGGCCATGCTCGTCTGCATGCTCGTCGATTACCGCTCGCTCGCGCAGCGATCGCTGTTCGTCTACGGCGGCCTGATTCTGCTGCTCGTCGTCGTCATGTTCTTCGGCGTGGTGCGGGGCGGCGCACGCCGGTGGATTCCCATCGGCGGCTTCTCGCTGCAGCCGTCCGAATTCGCCCGCATGGTCATCGCGCTCGTGCTCGCGGCGTATTTCGCCGACGGCCGGCGCAGCGCCCGGTCGCTTTCGGAACTGGCCGGAGCGGGGGCGCTCGTGGCGGTGCCGTTCCTGCTGATCGCCCGACAGCCCGATCTCGGGACGGCCGCCACCATGCTGCCGGTCGTGCTGGGCGTGACCTACCTGGCGGGGCTGCGGCTGAAGTGGATTGGCATCGCGGCCGTGGTCTTCGTCCTGGCATCGCCCGCCATCTGGGCGTACGGCCTGCAGGATTACCAGAAGACGCGCATCAGCACCTTCGTCAACCCCGAGGCCGACCCGCGCGGCGACGGGTACCAGCAGATTCAGGCCAAGATCACGGTCGGATCGGGCGGTTTCTACGGCAAGGGGTTCCGGCAGGGGACGCAGGGGGCGTATCAGTTCCTGCCGGTGGCCCACAACGACTTCGTGTTTTCGGTCTTCGCGGAGGAGCACGGTTTTCTCGGCGTGCTCGTCGCCCTCGGGCTCTACCTCTTCATCATCCTGAGGTGTCTCGACGCCGCCAGGCTCGCGCGCGACCGCGTCGGCGCGTTCCTGGTTGTCGGGATCCTCTCGGGATTCGCGTTCCAAGTGTTGTACAACATCACCATGTCGGCAGGACTGGCGCCCGTCAAAGGCCTCACCCTGCCGCTGATGAGTTATGGCGGGTCGTCGCTGGTGTCGACGCTCGCCGGGTTCGGCCTCATCCTGAATGTCAGGATGCGGCGCTTCACCAATTGAGTTGAGACGGCCTCGGGCCGTCACCCTTTTCGGGTCGACAGGATTGATGGCAGCAGTCGCTGAAGGCATCACGGTCTGGTTCGTCGTCTGGCTCCGCACGATGATCTCGTGCGTGGCGGCGGCGCCCGTCCGTCTGCCGGTGGCGCTCTGCCGGTATCCCGGGGCCCACTGGAGTCATCCGCATGACCAAGGAGATGATCATCTCCTCGACGGTCCACGAGACGCGGGTCGCGATTCTCGAGGACGACCAGGTGGTCGAAGTGTTCATCGAGCGGGAGCATTCCCGCGGTGTGGTGGGCAACGTCTACAAGGGCCGCGTGTCCAAGGTTCTGCCGGGCATGCAGTCGGCCTTTGTTGATCTCGGCCTCGAACGCGACGCGTTCCTCTACGTCACCGACGTCATCAGCCCGACTGCCGAAGCCCTCGAAGACGACGCCGACGAGGTGGCGGACGCCACGGTGCTCACCGGCGACACCGGCGCGTTGGCACTGGCGCCTGCCGGCGACGGCGACGGCGACGTGCCGGTCGACGGCAACGGCGGCACAGAGGCGCTCGAGCCGGCGGCCGTCGCCGCTGACGAGCATGGCGGAGCGCTGGCCGCCGACGGCGCGGCCCGCGCCGGGGGACGGCCCGATCGGCGCCGGCCGGAGCGGACCGCTCCTACCGCGAAAATCGAAGACCTGCTGAAGGAAGGCCAGGAAGTCGTCGTCCAGGTCGTGAAGGAGCCGCTCGGCACGAAGGGCGCGCGCATCACGTCGCACATCAGCATGCCCGGCCGCTTCCTCGTCTACATGCCGACGGTCGACCACATCGGCATCTCGCGGAAGATCGAGGCGCGCGACGAACGGCGCCGCCTCCGGACCATCGTCCAGAAGTTCCGCGAGGAGTCGGGCCTGCCCGGCGGCGTCATCATCCGCACGGCCGCGGCCAACCGGTCCGAGGAAGACATCGTGGCCGACCTGTCCTACTTCCAGCAGGTCTGGTCGGACGTCCAGAAGAAGCGCGAATCCGAGCGCACGCCCGCGGCGCTCTTCCGTGAAGAGAGCCTCGTCACCAAGCTCCTGCGCGACCTGCTCACCGACCAGTACCAGTCCATCCGCATCGACGACGCGACCGAGCACCGGCGCGTCGTGGCGTTCATCCAGCGGGTCATGCCGTCGATGGTCGGCCGCGTGAAGCACTTCACGAAGGACTACCCGATCTTCGACGAGTACGGCGTGCAGAGCGAGATCGACAAGGCGCTGCGCAGCAAGGTCTGGCTGAAATCGGGCGGCTACATCGTCATCAATCAGACCGAGGCGCTGGTCGCCATCGACGTGAACACCGGGCGGTACGTCGGCAAGAAGTCGTCGGGCCGGCTCGAGGACACCATCGTCAAGACGAACCTCGAGGCCGCGAAGGAGATTGTCCGCCAGGTGCGGCTGCGCGACCTGGGCGGCATCATCGTCCTCGACTTCATCGACATGGAGGAGAAAAAGAACCGCCAGAAGGTCGCGCAGGTGGTCGAACAGGAACTGCGTCGCGACCGGGCCCCCTCCAAGTCCGTGCAGGTGTCGGATTTCGGGCTGATCATCATCACGCGCAAGCGCGTGAAAAGCAGCCTCGAGCGCCTGTTGACGGAGCCCTGCCCGTACTGCTCGGGCATCGGCACGATCAAGGCCAGCGCGACGATCTGTTACGACATCCTCACCGAAGTGAAGAAGGTGCGCAACGAGCTCGACGGCTACAGCCTGGTGCTGCGCGTGAACCCGGAGATTGCCCGCGCGCTGAAGGACGAGAGCCGCAGCGTGCTGAAGGAACTCGAAGCCTCGGTGGGCCGGCCGGTAACCGTGCGCGCCGACGAACAGCTGCACCACGAGCAGTTCGACCTGATGGCGATTTGA
>CAZVHY010000030.1:18205-26461 GCA_964627115.1 uncultured Solibacteraceae bacterium
CTCAATAGGTGTCCCGGGTGCGCTCCGACCCGTTGAGGCACGCTGACTCTTGTTGGAGGTTTCCAATGACCGCGAAGTCCAGGTGGGTGAAGATTGCGGCGTGTGGCCTGGTGGCCGCGTCGATCTCGACGGCGAACCTGTTCGCACAGACTGCGTCAGGCGCGCTGGCCACCGTTCGTATTCCGCAGGGTGTCTCCGCCAACGGCCAGCCGCTGCCGGCCGGCACCTATTCCGTCCGGGTGTCGTCTGAACCCGTGTCGCCCGTCGTCGGCCAGGGGCCGGATGCGGCGCGATGGGTCGAGTTCGTGCAGGGCGGCCAGGTGCGGGGCAAGGAGCTGGCCTCGGTCGTCGCGCCGGCTGACGTGAAGGCCGTGGCCAAGCGGACGCCGCCGTCGCAGGGCAGCGGCCTGGTGCATGTGCTGCGCGGGGCCGAATATGTGCGGGTGTGGGTGAATCAGGGCGGCTCGCAGTATCTGGTGCACCTGTCGGTGGCCGCCAGGTAGACGCGCGCACTGCGCCGAACACACGTCGACGGTGAGCTACTGGACATCGGTCCGGTGGCTCACCGTCGTGTCATTTTGTGGCCGCGACTACGGCATCACGATCGCGATGTCGCCGCTGAACGTCGTCGTCACCAGCACGGCGCTGCCGTCACCCACCGTGCCTCGCAGCGAGCGCGACGATGACGTGGCGGCCCGCAGGACCGTCGCCGGCTCGGTTCGGATAGAACCGTTGAACGTCGACGCCTGCAGCTCGAATCCTGCCGGCCCCCCTGCGCCCACGCGCACGTCACCCGAGTGCGATTGGAACTCGTACCGCCCGCCTCGCGCGATGGTGCCCGCGTAACGGATATCGCCCGAGACGCTCTTGAGCGTGGCGCGCTCGGTCGTCGCACTCGTCAATTCGATCTCGCCGCTGACCGACTCCACGCTGATCTGCGCCGCCTTGACCTGCCGGATGCGCACGTTGCCACTGACCGATCCGGCGCCGATGCCGCCCGTGCTCGAGATGTCGACGAGCGAGATGTCGCCCGAGACGGTCTTGGCCACCGACACCTGCGAGGCCCCGGTCACCATGACGTCGCCGCTCACCGTCACCGCGCTGACGTCCCCTCGGACGTCGCGCACGCTCACGTCGCCCGACACCGTGCTCGCGCTGACACGCGCGCCGGCCGGTGCGGTGACGACATAGCTGACCTCGACGCTGTAGGGCGGCTGGCGGCGATTGGACGGATAGACGGCCGTCACCGTCGCGCGTTCGCCCTTGTGGTCGACCAGGGCCTGGACGTCGGCGAGGCCGAGCTTCGCGTCCGCATCCGTGCGGCCGCGCGCGCGTCGAACGACTTCCACCGTCGCGCTCGTGCCGGTGCCGGCGACGCAGGTGATGGTGCCCGACACGGTCTTCAGTTCGAGCGACCCGTTCGCGCCGATGGCCAGCGTGTGCGTCTGCCGATCGGTGGCTTCCGCTCGGAAGTCCTGCGCGTCGACCGGTGCGGCGCCCGGCCACGCTGACAGCACGTCGGCCGGCGTCTGGAGTCGTGCGTCAGGCTGGCGATCCGGTGCGGCCGACAGGCTGACCGCGACCGCCACCAGCGCCACGACGGCGTTTGCGGGGTGAATGACACGTCGTTTCATAGCTCTCTCTCCAGGCTCACGAGGCCGTCGGCCTCTGCCGGTTGATATCCACCGGGTTCATTGCTGATGACAACGGTCGACTGCAGGACGTCGACCTTGAGACGCAGCGCTTCGAAGAGGCTCGCGCGCGCGGGTTCGCTGGCCGGATCGGCGTCGAGCGCCGCGCGGCTCTCGGCGATGGCGCGATCGAGTGCACCGAGACTCGCGCGGATCGATTGCGCCAGCTCGGGATCGAGCGCGAGGCCGGCCGGCGACACCGCCTCGAGCTCCGCGATGGCGCGCTCGTAGTGCTGGACCGCCAGGTTGAGCTCGGAGGCCACGGCTGCGAGTCCGGTGACCGGGGCCGTGGACTCGGGCGAGGGCGCGCGCACGACACCGCGAGCCCCGGCCAGCCACGCGAGCGAGGCGACCGCCACGAACGCGGCAGCGACGGCGGCCCATCGCCGGAGCGGCCACGACGGTGTTGGCCGTCGATTCGCCGGCGGCGCCGCACCCGGCAACTGGGCGGCAAGTCGTTCGTAGACCTGGGGAGGCGGCGCGATGGGGCCGAGCAGCCGCGCCGTGCTGGCGATGCGACCGAGGTCGGCCGCCAGTCCCGCGCACGACGGGCACGTGTCGAGGTGCGCGCGCACGCCGGCGGCTTCCTGCGCATCGAGCAGGTCGTCGACGTACAGGCTGAGTTGTTCTTCGAGTTCCCGACACCGCGTCATGACGCGACTCCTTCGTGCGTGGTCGGTCGCAGTTGTTGACGCAGACGCATGCGTGCCTTGTGCAGCTGCGACTTCGACGTGCCCTCGGTGATGCCGAGCAGCCCCGCCACATCGCGGTGTTCGAGCCCCTCGACGTCGTGGAGCACGAACACGGCGCGTGCCCGCGCGGGCAGTGTGTCGAGCGCGCGCTCGAGATCGAGCCGGGCGATGACCCCGAGGATCGGCCCGGCGCCCGATCCGTCCTCGTATTCGTCGTCGAGTGTGTCGTTCATGCGTCCTGTCCGTGTGGCGCGGCTGCGCAGGTGATCGAGGCAGACGTTGGTGCCGAGGCGGAAAAGCCAGGTCGACAGTGCTGACTCGCCGCGGTAGAGCGACAGCTTGCGGTACACCGTCAGAAAGATTTCCTGAAGGACATCGTCGGCATCGGCCGGACCGACCAGGCGCCGCGCCAGCCCGTACAACCGGGGCGCGTGCAGTTGATACAGCTCGTCGAATGCCCCGGCGGCGCCGTCTCGGCACCGGGCCGCCAGCGTCAGGTCCATGCGCTCCGGCTCATCTGCATGCTGGCGGGTTAGACGGGGACCCGTCGCGGCGCGTTGCCGGAGGCCGACATCGACGTTCATCCCGTCCAGCGGCACGTGCGAAAGCCGGCAATGCGGCCACGGCGCACGATGACGCCTTCCTCGGCGAGCCGCGCGGCCTTGAACGCGGCGCCCGAACCGTAGCCGCCCAGCGCACCGCCGGCGCCGACGACGCGGTGATACGGCAGGCCGGGAAGTGTGGCCGTGGCCATCAGGCGGCCGACGAGGCGGGCCAGACGTGGGCGGCCGGCGAGCCGGGCCACATCGCCGTAGGTGACCACGCGTCCCCTGGGAATCCGGCGCACGACATCGAAGACACGCGCGCGGAAGTCCAGGGCATCGCGATCCCGATCGTCCGCGTTCCGCGTCATCGCGCGATCGTGTCGCGACGGACGACGCCGTCGGACGAAGGCATGGTGATGCCGGCAAATGCCGCGAGCGTCGGCGCCACGTCTGTGGGGGCACCGCCCTCGTGCCTGCCTGGCGCGACGGCGCCGCCGAAGAACACCACCGGCACCTCGCGATCGTAGGCGTGAAGACTGCCGTGATTGGTGCCCGACCCGCTCACGACCCAGTTCACGTCTGGCAGGAAGGTCAGGTCGCCGCTGCGTCCGCGCACGTAGCTGGCGCGCGCGGCCTGCAGCGCCGCGTCGTCGGTCGCGTCGGTCGCCTCGAGATCCGTCGCCCAGAACACGCGATCGACACCGGGAACGGCTTCGACGTTCGCGGCGATGGCTGCGGCCACACCTGGCTCGCGCCGCACCATGTCCATCACGCCGGCAGACAGATGGATGTCGATGCCGGTCACAGCCTCGATGAAGGAACGCCGGCCGAACTGCGCGCGCAGCGCGACGTCCACCGCTGCGGCGACTGCGTTCGGATTGAGCCGGCCACCGCGAACGCCGGTGACCGCTTCGGCCTGCTCGGGGAGCAGCGCCACACCGTGGTCGGACGTGAAGCCGACGATGTAGCGATCGGCACCGACGACGCGATCGAGCGTCTCGAGCAGACGGCCGAGCGAGCGATCGAGCCGGACGAGTGTGTCCTGCACCTCGTGACTGCGAGGGCCGAACGTGTGGCCGACGTAGTCGAGTGCGGAGAAGCCGACGGCCAGCAGATCGGTGGCATCGCGCTGACCCAGTCCGAGTTGCTCCACCATCGCGCCGGCGAGGTTGGCGATGTACGCGTCACTCAGCGGCGACATGTCCCAGGCGGCGGAGAACGGGACGCCGATGGGCGTGTTGACGCGGCGCGGAAGGACGCCAGAGGCCGGCTCACCGGCCGCGCGATCGGTGTGCAGGTAATCGGCGAGCGGCAGCAGGCGATCCCAGATCGCGCCGCGCGCCGCTTCGGGACGATGACGCGCGATGTAAGCGTCGACTTCCGGCCATGGCGCGCTGGCGAATGCGCTCGACGTGGCCCAGGCGCCCGAGTCCTCTTCCCACAGGACCACGGTACTGTCGCCGCCGCGGCCGGCGAGGCCGATGGCCGCGCGCGCCTTGAGCGCAATCGAGAGGATGCGCGGCGGCGCGGTGGCCTGGCGTCGCAGTTGCTCGGCCAGCGTCGGTGCGAGGAGCCACCGCGCGCTGTGCTGTTCGACCGCCTGCGTGCCACCGAGGCCGATCGGACGCGCAGCCGGATCGGAGGTGCAGGTGACGAGCGCGCGTGTCGCGCGGTCGTACCAGTCGTTGGCGACCAGGCCGTGACGCGCCGGCACCGCGCCCGTGCCGATACTCGCGTGGCCCGCGCAGGTCTTGGTGATGGCCCAGGGGATGGTCGCGCGCGGGAACACGGCGCCCTGTGTGAACAACCGGTGCAGCCCCGCGTTCCAGTGCGCGCCATACCAGTCCGCGTAGTCGGCGCGGAACTGATCGACGGCCACGAGCACGAGGAGCCTCGGCGGCGTCTCTGTCTGTGGTGATGTCGCGGCACTGCCGCCTGTGACCGGCACCGCGGCGATCGTGGCTGTCAGGGCGACGAGCAGCGCCAGGATCGCTACGCCAGCGCCCGGCCGTCTGGTCATCGCCGGCGCACCCAGAAGCACCAGCCGGCGAGGAAGACGTTGTAGATGGCGCAGCCGACCGTGTACCAGCGCGGTGCGAGGTCGGGCGCGAGCCAGCCCGGGCGATGGGCGATGTCGATGAGCGCGTGGGCGAAGAATCCCGCGCACGCGAGCAGCAGCCCCTCGCGCGGATCGCGCTGGAGCACGAGGCCCGCCAGGCCGATGAACATCACGGCCAGCGTGATGTCGAGGTGTGCGAGCGGTGCGTTGGGCGCTGCCAGCGCGAGACCGATCGGGATGCTGCTGACCGTCGCCAGCATGACGGCGGCCCACTGCATCAGTCGCAGTTCGCCGATCAGCCGATCGGCCTCGTCTCGATCGATGCGCGTCACGCGCCACGCGAACGTTGACAGGGCAATGGCCGACAGCACCGCAGCCGTGAGCAGTACGCGTGCGATGTCACTCACGGAGGCCACTATATACTTGGCCCCGATGCGCGCGGTCGAACTGATCCGTCGAAAACGGGACGGGCACGCCCTCGAGGCGCGGGAGATCCGTGCGTTCGTCAGCGGCGTGGTCGACGGCAGCTGGCCGGACTATCAGGTCTCGGCGCTCCTGATGGCCATTGTCCTGCGCGGCATGACACCCGACGAAGCGGCGGTGCTCACCGACGCCATGGTGCGATCGGGGACACGGCTCGCGTTTCCGCAGTGGGGTGCCGCGGTCGTCGACAAACACTCGACGGGCGGTGTGGGCGACAAGGTGTCGCTCGTGCTCGGGCCGCTTGCCGCGGCATGCGGCGTCATCGTTCCCATGATCTCGGGCCGCGGCCTCGGGCATACCGGCGGTACACTCGACAAACTCGAGTCGATTCCGGGATTCCGCACGCGTCTGTCGCTCGAAGAGATGCAGCACGGGCTCGAGCGCATCGGGTGTGTGCTCGTCGGGCAGACCGACGACATGGTGCCGGCCGACCGCCGGCTCTATGCGCTGCGCGACGTCACGGGCACGGTCGAGAGCGTGCCGCTCATCTCCGCGTCGATTCTGAGCAAGAAGATCGCCGAGGGCATCAAGGGGCTCGTGCTCGACGTCAAGGTGGGATCGGGCGCGTTCATGCAGACCGACGCCGAGGCGCGGACGCTGGCCGAGAGCATCATCCGGATCGCGGCGGTCAACGGCGTCCGCACCGAGGCCGTGTTGACGTCGATGGATCGGCCGCTCGGCCGGGCCGTGGGCAACGCGGTGGAAGTCATCGAAGCCATCGAGACGTTGAAAGGACGAGGACCCGAGGACACTGAACGGCTCTCGGTGCACCTGACCGCGCGCATGCTCGTGATCGGCGGTCTTGCGTCCACGCACGACGAGGCCGAACGGCGCGTGCGCGAGGCGATCGTCAGCGGCGCGGGACTCGAGACGTTCCAGCGCATCATCGAGGCGCAGGGCGGCGACCCGGCGGTCGTCGACGACTACACGCGTCTGCCGGCCGCGGCGCACCAGTTGACCGTCCCGGCGCCGACCACCGGCCGGCTGGCCACCCTCGACGCCGGTGTCGTGGGCCGCGCGTCGGTGGTGCTCGGCGCTGGCCGCGATCGTGTCGACGCGGCGGTCGACCCGTCCGCGGGCATCGAAATTCTGCTGCCGCCCGGCGCAGACGTGCGTGCAGGTGAAGCGGTGCTCGTGGTCTCGGGATCCGATCGGGCCCGTGTCGACGCGGCGTTCGAACACCTCACCGGTGTCGTTCGTGTGGTCGAGGACGAACCGTTGATCGAGCCGCTGATTCGCGAGACGCTCGACGAGGCATCCGTGCGATGACGGCCGGTGTGGGGTCTTCAGATTTCTTCGATGCCGTGGGGCGCGCCGCCGACGAGGTGCGGGCTCGTGTTGGCGCTGTGCCGTCGACGGCGGTCGTTCTCGGATCCGGGCTCGGCGGATTCGCGGATCGTCTCGCCAACGCGGTGGTCGTGAGATACGACGAACTGCCGGGCTGGCCGCGGCCGACGGTCAGCGGTCATGCCGGCCGGCTGGTGGTGGGGGAGATCGGCGGCACGCGCGTGCTCGTTCTGTCGGGCCGCGTGCACTTCTACGAGGGGCGAGCCGCGCACGACGTGACGTTTGCGACGCGCGTGCTCGGCCGCGCTGGTGTGCGTCACCTCATCATCACGAACGCCTCGGGGGGGATCAATCCGACACTTGGGCGTGGCAGTCTCATGGTGATCGACGATCACATCAATTTCATGGGGATCAACCCGCTCGTCGGACCGAACGAACCGCGATTCGGTCCGCGGTTCCCCGACATGAGCGAGGTGTACTCGCGCAGGCTCCGCGCCGTGGCCGACGAGGCGTCGCACGCGACGGGCGTGCCGGTCGCGCATGGCGTCTATGTGGCGGTCAGCGGCCCGAGTTACGAAACGCCCGCCGAGATTCGCGCGTTTCGGACGCTTGGCGCCGATGCCGTGGGCATGTCCACGGTGCCCGAGGCCATCGTGGCGCGGCACATGGGCATCGAGGTTCTCGGCATCTCGTGCGTGGCCAATCCGGCCGCCGGGCTCGAAGATGTGACGTTGTCCGAGCAGGATGTGCTCGACACGGCATCGACCGTTGCCGCGTCGTTCGCGCGTCTCGTGGAGGCGATCGTTGTCCGCCTCTGACGCGTTGGTTACCGCCGCCCGTGGCGCGCGCGAGCACGCGCTCGCGCCGTATTCGTCGTTTCGCGTCGGCGCCGCCGTCGAGGCCGCCGACGGCCGTATTTTCACCGGCTGCAACATCGAGAACGCGTCGTACGGGTTGACCGTCTGCGCCGAGCGCGTGGCGCTCTGGAAGGCCATCTCCGAAGGTGTGCGGGTCTTCACGGCGCTCGTGGTGGTGGCCGACACCGCGCACCCCACGCCGCCCTGCGGCGCCTGCCGGCAGCTCATCTGGGAGTTCTGCGGCGACGTGCCCATCCTCGTGGCCAATCTCGATCACGTCACGGCCGAGTACACGGCGCGGGCGCTGCTGCCGGCGCCGTTCGACGCCCGGACGATCGAGCCGTGAGGGCCCTCGCCTCACGTCACGGTCTGGCCTCGAGCTTCTTCAGCCGCTTTTCGTGATCGCGCACCGCGCCCCGAATGGGCGTCAGCCGCTGCGTGAGTGACCGGCTGATCGCCGCGAGCTTCGCATTCGTCACGCGCTGGCCAATCTGGATCTGCTCGAGGACCAGCTTGAGCAGTTCGTCCCGCTGCTCGAGCCGGACTTCGATCTTGTCGAGCCGCGAATCGATCTGCCGCTTGGCCTCGTCGAACCGCTGGTCTATCTGCTCGAGCCGTTGGTCGACCTGCTCGAACCGTTGG
>CAZVHY010000031.1:0-16817 GCA_964627115.1 uncultured Solibacteraceae bacterium
CTCGATCGCCAGAACCAGCAGGCCCAGCACCACGACTTCACGTATCTCGACCGGCGGCAGGACGTGGCGCGGTTCGTCGGCGCCGGGCTGCTCGTGCCGGTCGAGGGCAGTTCCCACTACCAGCTCACCGAGGTGTCGTTCAAGGTGGCCCGGCCCGAGGTGCGGCTGTTCATCGAGCGGCTGTCCTCGCAGTACTACAGCGCCTGCGGCTCGCCACTCGTGGTCACGAGCCTGACGCGGCCGAAGGCGTATCAGCCGTCGAATGCCTCGGTCCGGTCGGTGCACCCGACAGGCATGGCGGTCGACATGCGGGTGCCCACCGAACCGGCGTGCCGGCGATGGCTCGAGTCCACGCTCCTGGCGCTCGAGGGGCGCGGGGTGCTCGACGTGACGCTCGAGCGCATGCCGCCGCACTATCACGTGGCGCTGTTCCCGGGGCCGTACGTCGCGTACGTGGCATCGATGACCGGCCAGTCGAAGACGGCGGTCACGACACCGGCGCGCCGCACGCCTGCGGTGCGTGCCACGGGCGCGACGGCCGCGCGCAGCACCGGCGCGGTATCGCACACCGTGAAGCGCGGCGAAACCCTCTGGCGCATCGCTCAGACGTACGACACCACCCCCGTCGCCATCCGCCGCGCCAACCGCCTGCCGTCAGCCACCATCCGTCCCGGCCAGCGACTCACGATTCCTGCTTCGGGGGATTGACGGGGGCTGCGCGGCGGCGGGCGGCACGGCCGCGGGCTGCGCGGGGACAGGTACAATCGGGCGCGACAGCTGCTCCCTGCCGCGGCCGTGCCGCCCGCGGCCGCGCAGCCGAACTACCGCAGTTCCACCTCTACCCACTCGCGCAGGCTGTTGATGAGCCACACGCGCGAGGCCGACGTCAGGTCGTCGCGCGTCAGGACGCGCTCGCGGATCGCGCCCGATTCCAGCAACTCGTCGCGAAACGCGCCATTCAACAGCCCACACGGCCGAGGTGGCGTCCAGCGCACGCCGTCGATCTCGATCACGAGATTGCCAATCGTGAACTCGGTCAGCTCGCCGTGCTCGTTGTGCAGCAGCACATCGAACGCATCCGGATGTGACGCACGCGCGCGGTCGTACACCTCGCGCCGCGTGGTCTTGTGGAACAGGAACACGTCGCGGCTCGACACGGGGGTGGGGGAGAGCGCGATGACGGGGCTGCGCGGCTGCGCGGCTGCACGGCTGCGGGGGGCGACAGGGCTGCGCGGCGGCTCGGCTGCACGGCGGCCGGGGGCGAACGGCTGACTCTCGACCGTCACCGCGCCGTCGCGTGTGAGCTCGATGCGCGCGCGGCGCGAACCGTGCGGATGGTCGTGTGCGTGAGCGTCGAGTGCGGCGTCGACGCACGGTCTGTCGAATCGGAACCCGAAGTACGCCGCTGACCGCGCCATCCGGTCCAGGTGCCGGCGACGCCGCACGAACACGCCCTCGTCGATCCGCAGCGTCTCGATGAGGGCAAACGACGATGGCGTGTCGAGGAAGCTGGCCTTGCTCAAGGCTTCCGCGTACTCGTCGGACGGCGTCGAGTCCCACGTGATGCCGCCGCCCACGCCGTACTCGATCGCGCCCGTCGTCGTGTCGACGACCGCCGTGCGGATGGCGACGTTGAAGACGGCCCGTCCATCGGGCGTCATGACGCCAATCGCACCGCAATAGAGACCGCGCGGCGCGGTTTCGAGGTCGGCGATCGTGCGCATGCTGCTCGTCTTCGGCGCGCCGGTGATCGAACCGGCGGGGAAGAGCGCGGCAAAGACGTCAGGGACGCGGAGACCGTTCCGAAGACGGCCCGACACGGTCGATGTCATCTGGAACACGGCCGGATAGGTCTCGACATCGAAGAGCGATGGGACCTCGATGGAACCGATCTCCGCAATCCGGCCGAGATCGTTGCGCATGAGGTCGACGATCATCACGTTCTCGGCGCGGTTTTTCGCTGACGCGTGCAGCGTCGTCGCGCGCTCGTCGTCTTCGGACGTGAAACGGCCCCGGCCGATGGTGCCTTTCATCGGCCGCGTGATCACCATGCGGCCGTCGAGTTTGAAAAACAGCTCGGGCGACAGCGACAGGATCTGCCAGCGCCCGATGTCGAGGTGCGCGCCGTACCGCACGCCCTGCGCGCGGCGCAGCTCATGGTAGCGGACATCCAGCGTGTCGACGTCGACGCGCGAACGCAGGCGGAAGGTGTAGTTCGCCTGATAACACTCCCCGTCCGCAATGGCGTCGCGCACACGCGCGACCGCCTCGTCGTACCCGGCACGCGTGACGTCCGCAGACCACGGGGCGATCGGCGCGATGGAGGGTGCGGGCCGCGCAGCGTCCGTGGCCCCTGAGTCGACGTTCGACGTCGGCGCGGCAAAGACGCCGAACCAGACGAGCGGCAGCGCCGATGGCGCGCGCGTGACGAGTGCGGCGTCAAAGGCGGGCGCGGCTTCGTAACTGACGAATCCCGCGACGAAGCGTCCTGACGCCTGCGCTGCCGCCGCCTTGTCCAGCACCGCCCGCACATCCTCGATGCGCCGCGCTTCGATCACGCGCTCCGGCCGTTCGAAGACCAGCGGCGCCGCGTGGCCTTCGCTGTCGACGAAGTCGAAGCGCAAGCGTGGCGACGGCGTCATCGGGACATTGTCTCGCGACGCGGCGATTCTCGTTCCGCGTCGCTCGCCGCCGTGCCGACCGCCGTCAGATTCCGTAGGGGCCGGGCTTGCCCGGCCCGGGCGGCCCAAGGGCCGCCCCTACGATGCGCGCGCCGCCTCGTAGCCTTGTCGCCCGTAGCCTTGCCGCCTTCCAGCCTCCTCCCCGCCTGCAGCCTCCCGGCCTTCTATGCCACAGTTGTCCGCCATGTCCTTCGATCCGTTCGCCTTCGATGACGCCGCCATTTTCGATGTTCCCGCGAGGGCGCCTGGTCCGCGGGGCAGCCTGCCGCTGACGCCCGAGATGTTGCGCCAGCGGCCGTCGGGCGATCTGTTCGGGTGGACGCAGAACGCCGGCATGGGATGGACACCGTCGTCGCTCGGCGGCCGGGAGTTTCTCATTCTCTCCACCCATGGCGGCGTCCGCGCGCCCGACGGCACGCCCATCGCGCTCGGGTATCACACGGGCCACTGGGAAGTCGGGCTGCTCGTCGAGGCGGCCGCGCACACGTTCAAGCGCCTCGGCGCCATTCCGTTTGCGGCCGCGTGTACGGACCCGTGCGACGGACGGTCGCAGGGCACGACCGGCATGTTCGACAGCCTGCCGTATCGCAACGACGCGGCCACGGTGTTCCGGCGCCTGATTCGATCGCTGCCGACGCGACGCGGTGTGATGGGCATTGCCACGTGCGACAAGGGCCTGCCGGCCATGATGATCGCGCTGGCTGGTTCGGCCGATCTGGCGTGTGTGCTCGTCCCCGGCGGCGTCACACTGCCGGCCAGTGACGGCGAGGATGCGGGCCGCGTGCAGACGATTGGCGCGCGGTTCGCGCACGGCGAGATCACGTTGCAGGAAGCCGCCGATCTCGGCTGCCGCGCGTGCGGATCGGCCGGCGGCGGCTGTCAGTTCCTCGGCACCGCCGCCACCGCGCAGGTGGTGGGGGAGGCGCTCGGTCTCTCGCTGGGACACACGGCCCTGGCGCCGTCGGGTCAGCCCATCTGGACAGACATGGCGCGCATGTCGGCGCAGGCGCTGGCTGCGGCCGAGGCGGGCGGCATCACGCTTCGCCGGGTGCTGACCGACGCGGCCATCCGCAATGCGATGGTCACGCACGCGGCGTTCGGCGGATCGACGAACCTGCTGCTGCACGTGCCGGCCATTGCGCACGCCGCTGGGTTGGCGCGTCCGACGGCGGCCGACTGGTCGGAGGTCAACCGCCTCGTGCCGCGCCTGGTCGATGCGCTGCCGAATGGCCCGCGGTACTTCCCGACCATCGACGTGTTCCTGGCCGGCGGCGTGCCGGAGGTGATGCTGCACCTGCGCCGCGCGGGCCTGCTCGACACGCGCGTGCTGACGGTCAGCGGGCTCACGCTCGATGAGCAACTGAACGCGTGGGAGCAATCGGAGCGGCGCGCGCGTCTCCGCACGCGGCTGCGCGATGTCCTCGGCGTGGACCCCGACAACGTGATCATGTCGCCCGATCGCGCGGCGGCCAGCGGATTGACGTCGACGATCTGTTTTCCGCACGGCAACCTCGCGCCGGAAGGATCGGTCATCAAGGCCACGGCCATCGATCCGTCGGTGTGCGATGCGGAGGGCGTGTATCGGATGACGGGCCCGGCGCGCGTGTTCATCACCGAACGCGACGCGATTGCGGCCATCAAGGACAAGCGCGTCGGTCCCGGCGACGTCGTCGTGCTCATCTGCCGCGGGCCGATGGGCACGGGGATGGAAGAGACATACCAGCTCACCGGTGCGCTGAAGTATCTGCCCGGCGGCAAACACGTGGCGGTCGTCACCGATGCGCGGTTCA
The DNA here is from genome assembly GCA_964627115.1 of uncultured Solibacteraceae bacterium. Taxonomy (GTDB): domain Bacteria; phylum Acidobacteriota; class Vicinamibacteria; order Vicinamibacterales; family SCN-69-37; genus SCN-69-37. The sequence continues at coordinate 4,472 of CAZVHY010000031.1, forward strand.
GCGGCGTGTCGACCGGCGCGTGCATCGGCCACGTGTCGCCCGAAGCGCTTGCGGGCGGTCCCATCGGCAAAGTGCGCGACGGCGACCTGATCGAGATCGTGATCGACCGGCGCACGCTCGAGGGGCACGTCAATTTCGTCGGCGAGGACGGTGTTGCGGTCGACCGCGACGAGGCGACGCGCCGGCTGCGTGCGCGGCCGATGCGCGACGACCTTCGGCCCGACGCCAGCCTGCCCGACGACACGCGTCTCTGGGCCGCGCTCCAGGCCGCGAGCGGCGGCGTCTGGGGCGGCTGCGTGTACGACGTCGACGCCATCGTGCGGTTCATCGACGCCGGGCGCCGGGCGTTGGGAGGAGAGTCTCCCCGGACCTGATCGGACGAGGGCGGGCACCCGCCTCCGCTCGGGAGCTTCGGCGGGGCAAGCGGGGGCCCGCCCCTGCGACGATGACGCGCGGGGCCGCCGCCACGACGACGACGCGCAGGGGCCGACCCCGGTGTCGGCCCACGGTCGTCCCCGTCCCGTTCTACAATGCCCGCTCATGCCGTGTCGTTCGCGTCGGGAGAGCGCCCGATGACCGAGATGGGCCGGACCTATCTTCGCGTCTTCGTGGTCTGGGTGTTCACGCTGGCGGGGCTCTACGCTCTGCAGGCCTACTTTTCCTGAGCCGGCATGCACACCATCGACTGGATCGTCCTCATCGGTGTCACGGCCTGGATCATCTACGACGGCCTGAAGCGGACCAAAGACAGCCACGAGATCCGCGGCTACTTCCTCGCGAGTCGATCGATCCCGTGGTGGGCGGCGGGCCTGTCGGTGATGGCGACGCAGTTGTCGGCCATCACCATGATCGGCACCACCGGTCAGGCGTATGCCGACGGCCTGCGGTTCATCCAGTTCTACTTCGCGCTGCCGCTGGCGATGATCATCCTGTCGGTGACGCTGGTCCCGTTCTTCTACAACTCGGGCGTGTACACCGCGTACGAGTACCTGGAGCGGCGGTTCGACAGCAAGACGCGCAGTCTCACCAGCTTCCTGTTCCTCATGTCGCGCGGTGCGTCGTGCGGCGTCGTGATTGCCGCGCCGGCCGTGGTGCTGTCGCTCGTGCTCGGGTGGAACCTGACCGCGACGGCCCTGGTGATCGGCGTGCCCGCCGTGATCTACACGATGTTCGGCGGGATTCAGGCGTCGACGTGGACCGACGTCAAGATCATGTTCCTGGTGGTGTTCGCGCTCTTCGCCATGATCGGGGCCGCGGTCTTCGGACTGCCGCAGGGCGTCAGCGTGACTGACGGACTCGCCGTGGCCGCGGCGACCGGCCGCATGCAGATCTTCGATTTCTCGTTCGACCTGACCAACCAGTACACGTTCTGGTCGGGCACGATCGCGGCGCTGTTCCTGTTCTGCTCGTACTTCGGCACCGATCAGAGCCAGGTGCAGCGGTACCTGCAGGCGCGGTCGGTCGACGGCGCGCGGCAGTCGCTCATCATGAGCGCGTACTGGAAGATCCCGCTGCAGCTCGTGGTGCTGCTCCTGGGCGTGATGGTCTTTGCGTTCTACGTGTTCACGCAGCCGCCCATGCTGTTCAGCGCGGTGCACGTCGACCGCATGCAGCGGAGCGACGCGGCGCCGGCGTTCGCGGCGCTGCAGTCGGAGTTCGACACGACATTCGCGGCGCGACGCCAGGCGGCAACCGACCTGGCGGCCGCGCGTTCGGCCGGCGACGACGCGGCGATGACGGCGGCGGGTGAGCGGTTCCGCGAACTCGACGTCGAGATGGCGGGCGTCCGCACGCGGGCCTCCGCGCTCGTCCGCGAGTCGGGCGGCGAAGCGCAGTTTCGCGACACGAACTACATCATTCCCACGTTCATCATGAGCCAGCTGCCGGTTGGCGTCGTGGGGCTGCTGTTCGTCGCAATCATGATGGCCGCCACGTCCACCGTGTCGAGTGAGTTGAACTCGCTGTCGACCGCGACGGTCATGGACTTCTACAAGCGGCTGTACAAACCCGAGGCGGCCGACGCGCACTATCTGTTCGTGTCGAAGCTGATCACGGGCGCGTGGGGCGTGTTCGCCTGTCTGGTGGCTGTGTGGGCCGCCGAGATCGGATCGCTCATCGAGGTCGTCAACCGCGTCGGATCGTTCTTCTACGGATCGATCCTCGGGGTGTTCATCCTCGCGATTGCCGTGCCGCGCGCCACGGGGCTCGGCGCGTTCCTGGGCCTGCTCGCCGGCATGGGCTCGGTGTACCTCGTGTTCCTGTTCACCAACGTCGCCTTCCTCTGGCACAACGTCGTCGGGGCCGTGGCGGTGGTGGTCGTCGGGACGGTGATCAGTTATGCGACGGAGAGAGGGAGGTCGGGTACGTCAGGTACGTCGGGTACGTGAGGTGCGTGGGGTACGGTCGGTACCGGTGCCGCGTACCCGACGTACCCCACGTACCTGACGTACCCCACGCACCTCACGTACCCGACGTACCCGACGTACCTTTGAGGATGACACATGCCCTGGTTCACGAAAGAGGCTGACGAGATCAGCCGCGAAGACATCGATGCGTTGGCGCTGCGGCTGGTGGAGGAGGCGCGCACGCGGTTCGGACGGCCGCTGAAGCGCGTGCTGCTGCTGCCGCCGGACCTGACGCGCGCGCACAGCGGTGTCGGGCCGATCACCGAGACGATCTACAAGGCCCTGGCGCCGACCTGCGACGTGCACGTGATCCCGACGCTCGGCCAGCATCAGCCGCACACCGAGGAAGAGAACCGCTGGATGTTCGGCTCGATCCCGCACGCGCGCATCCACGCGCACGACTGGATCGACGGCGTCACGCGCATCGGCACGATTCCCGGCTCGCTCGTGGCCGAGACCACCGGTGGCCTGGCCGACTGGGACATCCCGGTCGACATCAACACGATGACGATCGCCGAGCCGTGGGATCTCATCGTCAACATCGGCCACGTCGTGCCGCACGAGGTGCTCGGCTTCGCGAACCACAACAAGAACTACTTCATCGGCCTCGGTGGCAAGGAGACGATCTGCACGGCGCACCTGGCCGCGGCCATCTACGGCATCGAGGAGAACCTCGGACGGCTGATTACGCCGCTGCGGGCCTGTTTCAACTGGGCCGAGGAGCGCATGCTCGGCCATCTGCCGGACGTGTATCTGCAGGTGGTCATGCGCCGCGACGACGAGAACCGCCTCGTGACGAGCGGCATCTATGTGGGCGACGATCTCGAGACGTATCTGGCCGCCGCGCGCGCCAGCCGGCGCCAGAACATCACGCTGTTCGACGAGCCGGTCGACAAGGTCGTGGCGGTGATGCAGGCCGACGAGTTCCGCAGCACGTGGGTGGCCAACAAGGCGGTCTATCGCACGCGGCTGGCGATTCGCGACGGCGGTGAATTGCTGATCGTGGCGCCGGGCCTCGAGCGCTTCGGCGAGCAGGAAGGCGTCGAACACCTGATTCGCAAGTTCGGCTATACGGGGCGCGATCGCATTCTGGAGTTGTACCGGCGCGAACCCGAGCTTCAGGCGCTCGCGCACGGCGCGGCCCATCTCGTCCACGGATCGTCGGACGGCCGCTTCACCATCCGCTACGCGCCCGGACATCTCACGCGTGAGGACATCGAGGGCGTCGGCTTCCAGTACGCCGATCTCGGCGAGACGCTGGCGCGCTACGCACCGGACCGCATGGCCGAAGGGTGGAACACGATGCCGGATGGCGAACGCGTGTTCTTCATCAGCACGCCATCAGCGGGCCTCTGGGCCACGAAGGCGCGGATGGGAGACCGGCTCGAGGAACGCTGAGGCTGGTGTCCGTCTTGCATCGGGAGGGTGTCCATGCTGGGACGTTTTCGCCTCCCGATCGGGCTCCGTGAACTGCTGCGCCGCACCTACGTCGAGTTCCAGCGCGACGATGTGATGGGGCTGGCAGCGCAGCTCTCGTTCTATCTCGTGCTGGCGGTGTTCCCGGCGCTGGTCTGCCTCATCGCGTTCGCGAGTCTCTTCCCCATCCAGGATCTCACGGACGAAACCGCACGCCTCATCGGGCCCTTCGTGCCCTCGAGCGCCGTCGATCTGCTGCGCGGCTTCATGGTGCGCATCGGCGAGAGCCGCGACACGGGCCTGCTGAGCCTGGGCCTGGTCGTCGCGCTCTGGAGCGCCTCGGCACCCATGGTGGCCGTGGTCAACGTGATGAACCGCGCGTACGGCATCACCGAAACGCGCGCGTGGTGGAAGGTGCGGTTGACGGCCATTCTGCTCAGCGCGGGACTGGCCGTGTTCATCCTCACGTCGTTCACGCTCGTGGTGTTCGGCCCGCAGATGGCCGATCTGCTCGCGCGATGGTTCGGCCTCGGCACGGTGTTCGTCTGGACCTGGAAGATTCTCCAGTGGCCGCTCGTGCTCGTGCTGGTGGCCGTGGGCATCGGGATGATCTACTACTTCGCGCCCGACGCCGAGCAGGACTGGGTGTGGCTCACGCCGGGGTCGGTGCTGGCGACCGTGCTCTGGATGGCCGGCTCGCTGGGATTCCGCTACTACGCGGTCAACTTCGGCAACTACGACGCGACGTACGGCGCGCTGGGCGGCATGATGCTGCTGCTGATGTGGTTCTACGTCTCGAGCGTCGCAATTGTCCTTGGTGCGGAATTCAACGCCGAGATCGAACACGCCTCCCCGTGGGGAAGAGACTTCGGCGAGCGCGAGCCCGGCGAACGCGTGCGACTCGGCGCGGCGGCAGAGCGGGCGTGGAAGAAAAACCAGTTGCCGTAGGGGCGGGGCTTGCCCCGCCCGGGCGGCCCAAGGGCCGCCCCTACGAGTGGGCCGCCCGCCTCGGCGCCATCGCCACCACCATGGCGAGGTCCGGCAGCTCGATCGTCTCGCCTGGGGTCACCGTGCGCACCGATACACCGGGGCGGCCATCGTCCTGCGTGTCGATGAGCACGTCCCACGTGCCGTTGCCGCTGACGCCGACGGGCGGCATCGTGACGGTGACGGGCTCGAGGCTCGCGTTGAACACGAGACAGAACGTGTCGTCGAACTCGTCCTCGCCTCCGGGCGTGATGCCGGTCGGCACGCCGCCGTCGACGACCAGCGCGAACGCTTTGGCCTGTGGCTGCGACCAGTCGTGCGGCACCATCGCCTGACCGTCGGGCCGATACCAGTGAGCGGGTGGGCGGTTGCGCACGCGGCCGCGGCGATCGTGCAGCCACCGTGCGCGGCGGAACACGGGATGGGATCGGCGAAGGCCGATGACATAGGCGACGAAGGCGATCAGGTCCTGGTCGGCGTTCTCCCAGTCGAGCCAGCTGATTTCGTTGTCCTGACAGTACGCGTTGTTGTTGCCGCGCTGTGTGCGGCCCAGTTCGTCGCCCGCGACCAGCAGCGGCGTGCCCATCGAGAGCAGCAGCGTGGTCAGCAGGTTGCGGCGCTGGCGCCGCCGGCGCGCCAGGATGGCCTCATCGGTGGTCGGTCCCTCGGCGCCGAGGTTCCACGACCGGTTGTGGCTGTCGCCGTCGTTGTTGTTTTCGCCGTTCGCCTCGTTGTGCTTCTCGTTGTACGACACGAGATCGGCGAGCGTGAAGCCGTCGTGCGTCGTGATCACGTTGATGCTGTCGGCCGGCAGCCGGCCGTCGCCCGAAAACAGGTCGGCACTGCCGGTGAGCCGTGCGGCCAGGTCCTGGAGCATGCTGTCCTGGCTGCGCCAGTAGTCGCGGACCGTGTCGCGATACCGGCCGTTCCACTCGGCCCAGTCGATGGGAAAGTTGCCGAGCTGGTACCCGCCGTCGCCCACGTCCCACGGTTCGGCAATGAGCTTCACGTGGCGCAGGACGGGATCCTGGTGGGCGGCCGCGAAGAACGCCGACCAGCCGTCGAACCCGTGGAGTGCGCGTCCGAGCGTCACCGCGAGATCGAAGCGGAACCCGTCCACGTGCATCTCGGTGACCCAGTACCGCAGCGAATCGAGCACCATCCGCAGCGCCGTGATGTGGCGGATGTTCGTGCTGTTGCCGGTGCCCGTGTAGTCCATGTAGAACTGCGGCGCATCGGCGACGAGGTGGTAGTAGGCCGCGTTGTCGAATCCCTTGAACGACAGCATGGGACCGAGGTGATTCCCCTCGGCCGTGTGGTTGTAGACGACGTCGAGGACGACCTCGAGTCCGGCCGCGTGCAGGGCCTTCACCATCATCTTGAATTCCCGCACCGGATCTGCGGTCGACGCGTAGGCGTCGTGCGGCGCGAAGAAACCAATCGATGCGTAGCCCCAGTAGTTGCGCAGGCCCTTTTCGATCAGGTGCCCCTCGTGCACGAACGCGTGCACGGGCAGCAGCTCGATCGTCGTGACGCCCAGCGTGCGGAAGTAGTCGAGCATCACCGGGTGAGCGAGTCCCGCGTACGTGCCGCGTAGTGGCTCAGGAATGTCCGCGCGGCGCTTCGTCAGGCCTTTCACGTGCGCTTCGTAGAACACGGTGTCGCGCATCGGCGTGCGCGGCGCGTGGTCATCGCCCCAGTCGAACGCGGGATCGATCACGACGCCACGCGGCACGGCCGGGGCGCTGTCTTCGCGTGAGGGCGCCATCTCGTCGCCCACAACGTACGGCAGGGCCGCCACGCCGGACTGCAGTTCGCCGGTGACGTGCCGCGCGTACGGATCGAGCAGCAGCTTGGCCGGGTTCGCGCGCCGGCCGATCTCGGGATGCCACTCGCCGTGTACGCGGAAGCCGTAGCGGGTGCCGGGGCCGACACCGCGCACGTAGCCGTGCCAGACATCACGTGTGACCGCGGGCAGCTTGATGCGACGTTCGCGATCGCCGTCGAACAGGCAGAGCTCGATCCGCGACGCACTCGACGAGTAGACCGCGAAGTTCGTGCCCTCGCCGTCCCACGTGGCGCCGAGCGGATCGGCACGTCCGGGACGAATGGTGCGGGGGGAAGGACGATGGGATGAGAGTCGACGGACGGGGAGACGCTGTCCTTGAACCATGAACCTTTCGCAGCGCGCGGACCGAAACGATCCGCGCGCGGTTAGCGCGCCGCGCGGTTGCCGAGCGTCACGCGCAGCGTCAGCGTATCGGTACCGCGGATGACGCGGACGTCCACCGCGTCACCAGGCTTGTACGCGCGCAGGGCGTCGGTCATGCCCTGGAGATCCGCGACGTCGTGCGCGCCGATCGCAATGACGATGTCGCCAGCGCGGATGCCGGCCGCATCGCCAGGGGAACCGGCCGTGACGCCGCTCAGCTTGACGCCGCGCTCGACCGGTGTGAAGTCGGGCACGCTGCCGAGATACGCGCCATATCCGGCGCCGACGCCGGCATTCTGGCTCGGCGGCTGGCCCGCGCCGCGCTTCAGCGTCAGCGCCGGCCGGCGATCGGCCGCCGCGCGCGCCACGTCGCGCACCATCGTCGCTACCTTGGCGAGTCCGTCGGCATCGATGCGCTGCCAGTCGTCGCTGGGCTTGTGGTAGTCGCCGTGCGTGTTGGTGAAGAAGTGCAGGACCGGGACGTCCTTCAGGTAGAACGACGTGTGGTCGCTCGGGCCATATCCTTCGCCACGTGTGGCCATCGGCACGCCGGCCTGCTTCGCCGCCGGCTCGAGCAGCGCCGTCCACTCCTCGGCCGTGTCGACGCCGTAGACGATGAGCGGACCGTCGCCCAGCCGGCCGACCATGTCGAGATTGATCATCGCGACCATCGGTCCACCCGTTGTCGGGTTGGCGACGTAGTGCGCCGATCCCAGCAGGCCCGACTCTTCACCGGTGAAGGCGATGAATTTCACGCTGCGCGCCGGCCGCGGTCCGCGCGCCAGCTGTTCGGCGGTCCACAACATGGCGGCCACGCCCGAGGCGTTGTCGTCTGCGCCGTTGTGGATGGCGCGTTCGCCGGGCGCGAGCGACCCGGCCGCACCTTGGCCAAGGTGATCGTAGTGCGCGCCCACGACGACGAACTCGTAGCGCAGCGCCGGATCTGAACCTTCGATGACGCCGATGACGTTGCGGCCCGTGCCGCCGGGCGCGTGCGGATTGATGGCCGAGGCCAGCGGGAGCGACTGGAAATACGTGCCGTTGTCGCCGCCCGGTTTCACGCCAAGGCGCTCGAACTCCGCCGCAATGTAGTCGCCGGCGCACCGTTCACCCGCGCTGCCGGCCAGACGGCCTTCGAGCGCGTCGTCGGCCAGAAAACGCACGGCCGACATGGGCAGCGTCAGGCCGGACGTGAGCGACGCGGCCGGTGGACACGTCTGCGCCAGGGCAGGCGACGACGTGGCTGCGAGGACGAAGCTGCTGAGGAGCACGGATACCGCGGCGCCGGCGCCAGGACGTGTGAACATCGCCCCTCATCATGCCCAGCTGCTGGTGTTTTCCGCAACCTCGTAGAGAATGAAGGATTGATGGACACCTCTACTGCCGTCCGCACCATCCGCCTGCACCCGAAGGACAACGTCGTGATCGCACTCGGACGTCTCGAGGCCGGCGAGCCGGTGGGCGAGGGCGCCGTGGCGGCCACGGGCCGCGTCCCCGAGGGGCACAAAGTGGCCACGCACGGTATTGCCGAGGGCGCGCCGGTCGTGCGCTACGGTGAGATCATCGGGTTTGCGGGCCGCGCCATTGCGCCAGGCGACCACGTGCACACGCACAACTGCGTGCTTCGTGAGTTCGATCGCCAGTACGAGTTCGGCACCGCGAAGACCGAGACGGTGCCGATCGCACCGGCCGCGACGTTCCAGGGCATCGTTCGTCCCGACGGCCGCATTGCCACGCGCAACTATCTCGCGATCCTCTCGTCGGTCAACTGCTCGGCCACCGTCTCGCGTCACATCGCCGACGCGTTCCGCCGCCACCCGGTCACCGGCGAGGGGCTGCTGGCCGACTATCCCAACGTCGACGGCGTGGTGGCGCTGACGCACCGCACCGGCTGCGGCCAGGCGTACGTGGGTGAGGGCATCGACGTGCTGCGACGCACGATGGGCGGGTACGCGCGGCATCCGAACTTCTCGTCGACGTTCATCGTCGGGCTCGGCTGCGAAACCAACCAGGTGTCGGACATCATCAGCACGCAGCGGCTGAAGATGGCCAAGACGATGCAGGCGTTCACGATCCAGGAAATGGGCGGATCGCGAAAGACGATCGAGCGCGGCATCGATCAGATCCGCGAGCTGCTGCCCGACGTCAACCGCGTCACGCGTCAGCCCGTGCCGGCCTCCGAACTGGTGCTCGCGCTGCAGTGCGGCGGATCGGACGGTTACTCAGGCATCACCGCAAACCCCGCGCTCGGCATTGCGTCCGATCTGCTCGTGCGCCACGGCGGCACGGTCATCCTCTCCGAAACGCCCGAGACGTTCGGCGCCGAGCACCTGCTCACGCGGCGTGCGGTCAGCCGGGAAGTGGGCGAGAAGCTCCTGGCGCTCTTCGACTGGTGGAAGGACTACTGCGCGCGCAACGGCGGCGAGTTCGACAACAACCCGAGCCCGGGCAACAAGGCTGGCGGCATCACGACCATTGTCGAGAAGTCGCTCGGCGCGCTGGCCAAGGCCGGCTCGACCAACCTCGTCGATGTCGTGCGTTACGCCGAGCCCGTGAAGGCGAAGGGATTCGTGTTCATGGACACGCCGGGCTACGACCCGGTGTCGGCCACCGGTCAGGTGGCCGGCGGCGCGAACATCATCTGCTTCACCACGGGCCGCGGGTCGGCCTTTGGCTGTGTGCCGGCCCCTTCGCTGAAGGTGTCGACGACCACGGCGCTCTATCGGCGCATGGGCGACGACATGGACCTGAATGCCGGCGGCATCGTCGAGGGGACAGACACCATCGAGGCCTGCGGCCAGCGCATCTTCGACGCGCTGCTGCGCGTGGCGTCGGGCGAACGCACGCTCAGCGAGACGCAGGGCTTCGGCGAGGCGGAGTTCGCCCCGTGGCAGATTGGCGCGGTGATGTAGGCCGCGGCGACGCTCAGTGCTTCGCGTTCGACGTGCCGAACGCCGCGTCGATTTCGAGTACGGCACGCTCGAACTGCCGCTGCACCTCGGCGCTCGTACGGAACTCCGTGAGGATGCGACCGCGGCCGCTCGTCTGGACTTCCTGGACGACGTAGGCGAGGACGGTCGCCATGACGATGCCCTCTTCGCTCTTCGTTGCGCGGAACCGCCGCTCGAAGCCTCGCAGCAGCGGAACGATGCCTTCGGTATCCCATTCTTCCGGCCGCCGGTCGATGGCCAGGAAATCCGAGAGCACCTCGGTGTAGGCCGCCGGTGCCGGGCGATGCCAGAACGTGACGTTGGTGCCGAATGCCGCCACGTGCGACGGCAGATATACCGTGGCGCCGGCGGGCACCGAGCGCACGAGCGCAGGATTGTAGCGGCGGACCTCGTCGGCCGACAGGCCCGTCCGCTGCGTGATTTCCGCGATCGGGAGTGCACGCGACGTACGCATGGCGAAGATCCGCGCCTGCTTCTGCGTCTCGAGGATCTGCCGGACGTTGAACATGTTGCCGAAGACCATCTCGGCGTAATAGAACGACCGCGGGCCGTACGTGCCGTACACCTCGCTGTAGTTGCGCGGCGACACGGTCCGGATGTCGCGCGTGAAGGCCGCGCCGAGGAAGTAGACCTCGCGGACGTCCTGTCCGCCCAGCCGCTGGCCGTTGGTGATCGTCCGGCCCACGTTGGTGCCGCCCGCGTGGTGTTCGGAAAGCGCCGGGATGAAGCTGCCGTACTTGGTCGCCAGGATCGACAGATACGCGGCGCAGTAGGGCGCCTGCGTCGTCTGGTTGTACCCCTCGATGACGTGGGGCGACAGGCGCTTGAGCGTGTTCCAGTTGCCGGTCAGCCACTGGCAGAACCCGATGGCGCGCGCCTCCGAGCGCACCGAGCCGTTCAGGCCCGATTCGATCAGCCCCTGCGCCAGGCCAAGATCGGCCGGCACACCGAACCGTTCGTAGATGCGCGACCACTCTTCGATGAACCGGCCGTAGCGGTTGGCGTTCGGTGTCACGAACAACCCGCGCGTCGGGTTGTGGACGACCGGGCCTGCGGCGCCTTCGAGCAGGCGCGCCACTTCGTCGCGGCGGTCGGTCAGCCGCGTCGAGAACGACCGGTTGGCCAGCAGCGGCCGGAGGCTCGCGTCGTCCCACACGCCCTCGCGCGACCAGTTGCCCTGCGCGGGGAACACCGCCAGCAGCCGTCCGTCGCTGGCGCTGCCGTACGCGATCGACCCGTCGGGAATTCTGAACACGTGCTGCCAGAAGGCGTACCCGGGACGGTAGGTCTGCATGGCCTGCAGGTCGTCCTGGAACCGCGCCTGCGTGCGCAGTTGCAGCAGTTCGCCCGGCGACGTCGCCTCGAGCCGGCCCTGTGCGCCGCCGCCCGCCTCGACGACGGTGCGCGTCTGTACGGTGGCAGGGCGCGTCTGGGCCATCGCCGCCAGCGGCAATGCCGCCGTCAGTACAGCCGTGATGGCGACCGGTCTGGAAAACAGGTGTCGTCTGGTCAACATGGCGTTGTCGTTCCCCATAGTACCGAACAATCAGGGTCGTCCGCCCCTGTCTTCAGATATATCGGGTGCACCCGGATCAATCTGGAGGTGTGAAACTTTCAGTCGCACCGTGGGTTCTAGACGACGGCCGCCGTCCCGCGGTCTTGTCCGGGGTGTCGCCGCGGGAGCCTGCGGAAAAAACGCAGGCTCCCAAGCCAGGGGCTCGAAGCCAGAAGCCAGAAGTCAAGGAGAGGGCACATGACAGGTCACATCCGCGCACTGGCCGTCCTGCAGATCGTCTACGCGTCGATGGGGTTGCTGCTGGGCGTCGTCGTGTTCATGATCTTCGGCGGCATTGCCGGCATCGTCAGCGTGAGCGCCCCGTTCGACGAGAGTCTGGTGGCCGTGCCGATCCTCGCCATCATCGGCAGCGTTGCCGGCTCGGTGCTCATCCTGCTGTCGCTCCCACGTCTACTGGCGGGGATCGGGCTGCTCAAGCTCCAGGGATGGGGACGGATCCTGACGATCGTCGTCAGCGTCTTGGGGCTGATCGACTTTCCGATCGGCACGGGCCTCGGCATCTACGGTCTCTGGGTGATGACGCACAGCGACACGCAGGCGCTCTTCGACCGGGCGCCGGCGGTGGCGTAGCGGGGGCTGCGCGGCGGCACGGCACCTGGGCCGACACCCGCCCGCGCCGTATGGCTTCGGCGGCAAGCAGGGGGCGGCCCGTACGCATCTGGTAGGGGCGGGCCCAGGCGACTCTGTAGGGGCGGGTCCCTGTGCCCGCCCACGCCCGTCGCCCATCGTCAGCGGCCGATAGCTGCATGGTAATGTTCACCGCCATGCGGTACCAGAAATTCCTCGCCATCGCCGTGAT
>CAZVHY010000031.1:16917-25140 GCA_964627115.1 uncultured Solibacteraceae bacterium
GCATGGTAATGTTCACCGCCATGCGGTACCAGAAATTCCTCGCCATCGCCGTGATCGCGGCGTCGGCGGCGGTGGCCGGCTGCAGCACGCCGGCGCCTGCCACCCCGACCCGTCCCAATGTCGTGTTCGTGCTCACCGACGACCAGCGGTGGGACGCGATTTCCATTTCAGGCCGATCCGGGCCGCTCGAGACGCCGAACATCGATCGCATCGGGCGCGAAGGCGTGTACTTCCGCAACGCGTTTGCCACCACCGCCCTCTGCTCGCCGAGCCGCGCGTCGATTCTGACCGGCGTGTACGCCCACGCGCATGGCGTCACCGACAACTTCACGGAGTTCCCGGTCGACACGCCCACCTGGCCGCTCGTGCTGCAGCAGAACGGGTACGAGACGGCCTACATCGGCAAGTACCACATGGGCGAGAACAACGACGAGCCTCGCCCGGGCTTCACGTATTTCGCGACGCACCGCGGCCAGGGGCAGTACTTCGACACCGAGTGGCGCATCAACGGCGGTGAGCGCGCGGTCATTCCCGGCTACTACACGACCGTGGTCACGAATCTGGCCGACGAGTGGATTCGCGGCCGATCGGCCGACCAGCCGTGGGCCATCATGGTGGGGCACAAGGCGCCGCACAGCTTCTACTTTCCGGAAGAGAAACACGCGGAGCGGTTTGCCGACGTGCAGGTGCCGTATCCAGCGTCGGCCTTCATGCTCGACGACAAGCCGGCGTGGTATCGCGATCGGCTGCCGACCTGGCACGGCATCTACGGTCCGCTGTTCGACTACCGCAAGCAGTTCCCGGATCGCACGCCCGCCGGTGTGGCGGCGTTCGAGGAGATGGTGCGGTCGTACTGGCGCACCATCCTGAGTGTCGACGACAGCGTCGGCCGGCTGTACGCCACGCTCCAGGAAACGGGACAGCTCGACAACACCGTGTTCATCTTCACGTCGGACCACGGGATCCTGAACGGCGAACACGGGATGATCGACAAGCGCACGGCCCACGAGCCGAGCATCCGTATTCCGCTCGTCGTGCGGTATCCGGGCCTGACGGCCACGACGGCGCCGCGCGTGGTCGATCGCATGGTGCTGACCACGGACTTTGCGCCGTCGATTGTCGACATCGCCGGCGTCACCCCCGAGGGCTTCCGGCACGGACGCTCGTGGAAACCGCTGGCGCAGGGACAGGCGGTTGGTGACTGGCGGACGAGCTACGTGTACCTCTACAACTACGAGCGTCAGTTTCCGTACACGCCCAACGTGCGCGCGCTGCGTCAGGACCGGTTCAAGTACGTGCGGTATCCGAACGCCAATCCGGAGCACAAGGCCGAGCTCTACGACCTGCAGGCCGATCCGGACGAGCTCGTGAACCTCATCAACGACCCGCGTCACCGGGCGCGCGTGGCCGACATGCACCTCGAGCTCGACCAGAAGCTCAAGACGCTCGGCGCCTGGCCCGACGTGATGCCGCTCGACGAGGGCATCGGGCAGGCGCTGCCGGACGCCGCGATTCGGTAGAGCAAGCCAGAAGTTGGAAGACAGAAGCCAGAAGTTCGGGAAACTTTGAAGTTCGACGTTCGGAGTTCGAACTTCGGAGCACTTCTGGCTCTTGGCTTCTGGCTTCTGGCTTGAGCGCACATGCCTGATTGCGAATATTCGAAATTAGGCATATGATCGCGCCGTGCCTGCTGCCATTCGAGAGCTCAAGGCCCGTCTCTTCCAGGCCCTCGCGCACCCCACGCGGATCGCCATCCTCGAAGCGCTGCGCGACGGGGAGGTCGGCGCAGGGGCCCTCGGTGAACAACTCCAGGTCGAGCAGGCGAATCTCTCCCAGCACCTGGCCGTGCTCCGCGCGCGCCACGTCGTGGTCAGCCGCAAGGCCGGCAACCAGGTGTTCTACACCGTGCGCGACCCGGTGCTGATCGAAGTCCTCGATCTGCTGAAGGCCTACCTCGCGAGCCACCTCCAGGACACCGTGGCGGTGCTGGCCGACATCGACGTGGAGGGCGCCACGCGCGAGCGGCCATGACGCGCCCGTCCGCACCCGTGGCGTCGTGGCGCCGCTTCCAGCCACGGCTCGTCGACAGCCTGAAGGGCTACACGCGCCAGACCTTCAGCGCCGACCTCATCGCCGGCCTCACCGTCGGCGTCGTGGCGCTGCCGCTGGCCATGGCGTTCGGCATTGCGAGCGGCGTGACACCGCAGGCCGGCATCTACACCGCCATCATCGGCGGCTTCATCGTGTCGGCGCTCGGCGGATCGCGGATTCAGATCGGCGGACCCACGGGCGCGTTCGTCGTGATCGTGGCCGGCATCATCGCCGAACACGGCCTCTCGGGGCTGCTCATGGTCACGATGATGGCCGGCGTGCTCCTGCTGGTGTTCGCGGCCACCGGGCTTGCGCAGGCCGTCAAGTACATGCCGCGGCCGGTCGTGATCGGGTTCACGAACGGCATCGCGCTGCTCATCGCGTCGACGCAAATCAAGGACTTCCTCGGGATGCGCATCGCCGAGCCGCCGAGCGAGTTCCTCGCGCGGATGGAAACCCTCGCGATGTCGCTCGACGCGATCGATCCCGCCGCCGTGACGCTTGGGGCCGTGTCGCTGGCACTGATCCTCGTCGTGCCGCGCTTCGTGCCGCGTGTGCCCGGATCGATCGTGGCCCTGGTGGCTGGCACCGCGGTGGTGGCGGCGTTCGGGCTGCCGGTCGAGACGATCGGATCGCGCTTCGGTGGCGTGCCGTCCGGGCTGCCCGCGATCGATGTCCCCGACGTCCGCCTGGACCTGATCGTGCCGCTGCTGCCGTCGGCGATCACGGTGGCGCTCCTGGCTGCGGTCGAGAGCCTGCTGTCGGCCGTGGTGGCCGACACGATGACCGGCGATCGGCACAACTCGACCGCCGAGATCACGGCCCAGGGCGTGGCCAACCTCGTCGTGCCGATCTTCGGCGGCATCCCGGTGACGGGCGCCATCGCGCGCACGGCCACGAACTTCAAGTCCGGCGCGAAGACACCGGTCGCCGGCATCATCCACGCGCTCACGCTGCTCGTCATCGTCCTCGTGCTCGCACCCCTCTCGGCGTACGTGCCGCTCGCCACGCTCGCGGCCGTGTTGTTCGTGGTGGCGTGGAACATGGGCGAGTGGCGCGAGATTGGCGACATCCTGCGGCTCGACCTGGCCGAGAAGCTCGTCTGGATCATCACGTTCGCGCTGACGGTGATGGCGGATCTGACCGTGGCCGTGCAGACCGGTGTGGCGCTGGCCGCGCTGCTCTACATCCGCCGTGTGACGGAAACCACGAGCGTGTCGCGCGTGACGCCCGAGTATCTCGTCGAGGGCCAGCCGCACGTGCTCCAGGACAAGGACATCCCGTCCTACGTCAGCATCCTGCGCATCCACGGACCGTTCCTGTTCGGCACGACCGACAAGTTGGACGAGGCGACCGACGAGCTCGACGCGTTCGGCTCGGTCGTCGTGCTGCGCCTGCGCAACATGACCGCCATCGACTCGACGGGGCTGCACGCGCTCGAACGCCTGAGCGACCGGCTGCGGCAGGCCGGACGCACGCTCGTGCTCTGCGGCGTGCGCCGGCAGCCGGCCGCGTTCCTCGATCGCGCCGAGTTCGTCGACATCGTCGGCGCCGAGAACGTCACGCCGCACGTGCAGGCCGCGCTCGTCCGCGCGCGTCAGATCGAGGCGGCCCGGCTCGAACGCCTCGCGTCAGCCTGAAACTTCCTGCCGCCTGGCGGGTTCCTGTCCTGGCGCGTGGGCGCCGGAGGGAAAACGGGTCATGCGGGACTGGATGCGTCTGCTCGTCTTTGCGATTGTCGTGGCGATCATCACGCTCGTGATTGCGCCGCCAGAGCCACGCGCCGCAGGTGTTGCACAACAGACCGCCGAACGCCCGGCCACTGCCGCGCCGTAACGCGGAGACGCGTTTCAGCAGGCTTCTACAGAACCGGCCAGTCGAGGAAGAAGAGCGCCGCGAGAACCATCTGCAACGCGAGCCAGCATCCGGAGACCGCCACAAAGACGCGGTTCGACAGCGAGAGCGCGAGCCAGACGAACACGGGGAAGATCACCGACGTGAAGCGTCCCACGCCCATGAGACCGCCGACCGAGAGCGGCAACAGCAGACTCGCGGCCACGAACGCGCCCGCGCCCACGCCCAGGCGTCGCATCGTCGGGACAACGCAGATGGCCATGAATGCGACGGCAGCGACATTGGCCACATCGTGGGGACGGGTCAGCAGGACGTCGACCGGACCGTTCGCGCGGATCGTGGCCAGGACTTCCGCAAATGGGAGATGCGGACTTGCGAGGCTTCGCCCGAAGTGCTGTTGCGCGGCCGCCCACGCCATCCACTCTCCGGTGGTGCTCTTCACCCACAGCACGTAGGACAGCAGACCCACAACGGGACCAAGCGCCGCGGCTGCGATGCCCGTTGGCTTCGAGAGGCCGTCCCCTGTGCGCCAGAGGAGCGGAGCGACGAGGAAAACGCCGGTTGCTCGCGTCGCTCCAGCGGCAACGCCCCAGAGGAACGTTGGAACGGACCGCGCCTGCTGCGCGAGGTACACGGCCGCCACGCCGGCCAACAGGTAGAGCGACTCGCTGTAGACCTGACCGAAAAACAGTGCGAACGGATAGCTGGCGACCAGCCAGACGACGCGGTCGCCCGATCCGGCGCCTCCGAGGGCGCTCGTCACGCGATAGAGCACGGCCAGCGCGCCGATGAAACAGATCGTCGAGAGGCAGACGCCCATCCACAGCCACGGCGCCGGACGATCGGGCAGGCCCAGCGCCGTGCCGGCTGCGCGCATGAGCAGCGGCCAGCCAGGGAAGAACGCGATTCGTGGGTTGCTCTCGTCGGGCGTCCAGCGATAGCCGCCCGCGGCGATGCCAACGTACCAACTCGCGTCCCAGTGGTCGGGCAGTTGCGCGAGGGACGTCGAGACGCCGGCGGTCCTTTCCGCCTGCGCGCTCGTCACGATGACGCCGGCGGCGAAGATCAGCAACCGCGTGGCGATCGCCGCGACAACGGCCACGCGCAGGGCCGGCCTCCACGCGAGCCAGAGCCGGGCGATCGCCGATGTCAGTTCCACGGGCCGCCGTTGACGCGCGCGCCGCTCATTCGCCCGTGCCCTGGCGAAGGGCCACCGACGGCGCGATGCGGGCTGCGCGGAACGCCGGCAGCGCGGCGGCGGCAAGCGCCACGATGGCGAGCGTGGGCACGACGGCGGCGAACGTCCACGGATCGCGCGCGTTCACGCCGAAGAGCAGGCTGTTGATGGCGCCGGCGGCCATGAGTGCGATTGTCACACCAATTGCGAGACCGGCGGCCGCCAGTGTCAGGCCTTCGCGCAGGATCATCACGAAGATGTCGCGCGCTCCGGCGCCCACGGCCAGACGCACGCCCACTTCGCGCGTGCGTGCCACGACCGACTGCTGCAGCAGCCCGTAGACGCCGAGCGCCGACAGCACCAGTGCGACGATGGCGAAGCCGGCCATCATCCGCGTCTGCAGGAAACGTGGCG
The DNA here is from genome assembly GCA_964627115.1 of uncultured Solibacteraceae bacterium. GTDB lineage: Bacteria > Acidobacteriota > Vicinamibacteria > Vicinamibacterales > SCN-69-37 > SCN-69-37. The sequence continues at coordinate 22,454 of CAZVHY010000031.1, forward strand.
CGCGCTGGCGATCGAGCTGGTTGGTCAGCGTCGTCGTGCCGTAGACGACCGCGCCGGCATCGAGCGTGCGCACGATCGCGCGAATCGATCCGACCAACTGCAGTGGATCCGTGTGCGACGTCCGCACGACCGTCACGACACCTCGCGGAGGATTCTGGGCCACGAGCTGGAACATTTCGGGCACCGGATCGCGCTCGAGTCCCTGCCGGTGCATGTCGTCGATGACGCCGACGACGGTCGTCCAGGCGTCGTCAGCAGGCGCGCGACCGATGGCCAGGCGCCGGCCGATCGCGCTCCGATCGGGCCAGAGCTGCTGCGCCAGACGGCGGTTGATCACGGCGATGCGCGGGCCGTCGGCGCCGTCGCTGTCGTTGAAGGTCCGTCCCTCGATGGTGGAGACACCAAGGGTCTCGAAGTAGCCGGGCGCGGCTTCGTCGATGCGCAGCGGGATGACCTGCGTGTCCTCTACGCCGCTGCCTTCGGCGGTGACCGGCAGTTCCGCGGCGCCCGAGACCAGCACCTCGCTGGCAAGGCCTGCCATCTGCACGTCCGGCATGGCCTCGAGCCGTTCCCGAAGTTCCCGGAAGAACGTCACGCGCTCGGGGCCGGTTGCCGCCGGCGATGTCGCCACCTGCGCGACGAGCAGCTGGTCTGCGCGGAAACCGGGATCGACGTCGAGGACGTGCCACCAGCTGCGGAGCAGCAGGCCGGCGCCGACGAGCAGCACGAGCGTCGCCGCGCACTGTCCGACGACGAACACGCGACGCCATCGGCGCGCGGTGGGACCACCGATGACGCGCCGGCCGCCCGCGCTCACGCCGCCGCTGGCCGCGGCGATGCGTGCGGTGGCGATGGCCGGGCCTGCCGCCACGGCCATCATCGCGAGCACGGGCGTGATCAACGCCCAGGCAATGACCGCCGGATCGAACGCGGGCGAGACGACCGCGGCCTGACCGGCCGGCAGCGCCTGCCACCAGCGGACGCCAGCGATGGCGACGAGTGCGCCAACAGCCGCCGACGGCGCCGCGAGGACCGCGCTTTCGGCCACGGCTTCGCGCATGAGACGACGACGGCTCGCGCCGAGGGCCACGCGCAGCGCCGTGTCGCCCTGGCGGTCGAGGTTGCGCGCGAGCGCGAGCCCGGCCACGTTGGCCGCGGCAATCAGCAGCAGGCCAACCGTTGCCGCCGTCAGCAGCCAGAGCGTGGCGCGCGTGCCGCCCTGCGGCGTCACGTACGATTCCAGCGATGTGACCGATACCGTTCGGGCGGGGCGCCCGACCGCGGGAGGCGGCGCCGCATTCAGCAGCGTCTGCAGTTCGGTCTGCGCCTGGGTCATCGAGACGTCGTCGCCGAGTCGCGCGAGCACGAACCACGGACCGCCCGTCGTCAGAAGCCGGCCCGCCTCCCATTCCGGCGCGAGCGTGTGGGGAATCACGAGATCGAAGTCGAAACGCGGCCGCAGTTGATCCCCGCGCATGATGCCCACGAGGCGCAGTGGCCGGCCGCTGATCGTGATCGACGAACCGATCGCGTCAGGCGCCCCCGCCAGAGACGTCTGCCAGAAGCGATGGCTCACCACGACGACCGGCTCACCTTCACGCGCTTCGTCGGAGGTGAAGACGCGGCCCGCGGCGAGCTGGACGCCGAGAAGCGGGAAGACCTCCGGCATCGCCCTCGTGACGTTCGTCTGCATCGCCTCGCCGCCCACGACGACGGTCAACGAGGCCGGTTCCAGGGCCGCGAGCATCGACAGCGACTGGCTCGAGTCGTGCCAGATCTGCGCGATGCCCGACACGGATCGTCCCGGCGGCGCGGTGGATCCCGCCGGTGAGGTCCACGCCATGACGAGTCGATCCGGCGACGGATAGGGCAGTGGCCGCAACACGGCGGCGTAGGTGACGCTGAACATGGCCGTGCTGGCGCCCACGGCCAGGCCCAGCGTGGCAATGGTCAGGAGGGCGAACGCCGGGCGCCGCCTGAGTTGTCGCGCGGCGCTGCGGACGTCGTGCAGCAGCAGCCGCGCGTGTTCACGCGGCGCATGGACGAGGATGCCGGCAACGGCCTCCATCCAGAGACGCGCGCGAGCCCCTGCGCTGCGTGCGTCGCGGTACCGGTCGTCGAAGACGAGCGCCATTTCCCGTCCGTACTCGTCGCGATAGGCCGAGGGGTACAGGCGCAACAGCGCGCGAAACGCGTGCAGGTGACGGCGGGGCGGTGACGTGTGTGTCGTCATGATCAGCTCCGGCCTGGAAGAAGTCCTGTGGCACGCGCATCGCGCAGCAGGCGGTCGAGGCGCCTGGCCTCGGCCGTGGCCACGACGCGACCGGTGGCCGTCAGCCTGTAGTAGCGCCGTCGTTCATCGTCGTGTGCGGGATCGGGACGTTCGTCGAGCTCTTCGATCAGGCCGTCTTCGAGCAGCCGGCGGATCGTGGCGTAGAGCGTGCTCGGGCTCAGGCGCAACGCACCGTCGGTGCGTTCGAGGACGTCCTGCATGACGGCGTAACCGTGCCGATCGCGATCGGCCAGCGACACCAGGATGTGAAAGGTTTCCCGCCGGAGGGGCAGGAACGACTCGACGGCGGGCGGCGGACTCGTCTGGCGCTTCGTCATGACGAAGTGAACTATAGCATATTCGGTTATAGCTGGATCGGGAGGTGTGGTCTTTCGCGGCTGCGCGGCTGCGCGGC
>CAZVHY010000031.1:25240-26437 GCA_964627115.1 uncultured Solibacteraceae bacterium
GGCGGCGCGGCGGCACGGCCGCGGCATGCCTGTATCCTGTCAACCACGGAGGAACACCATGGCCGAAACCGGCGACGTGAACGCGCGCGCAACATCCGCCTGGACGGAGCAGATCACGCCGGGACGATTCGCCGGCCAGACCGTCATCGTCACGGGCGCGGGTTCGGGCATCGGCCGCGCCACGACGCTGCGCGTGGCGCGCGAGAGCGGACGCGTGATTGCCTCGGACGTGAGCGCGCCACGGCTCGACGCGCTCGTCGCCGCGCACGACGACCTCGATATCGTGCCGGTGGCCGGCGATATCAGCGACGATGGCGCGATTGCGGCGATCGTTGCGGCGGCCGGCGGCAGGGTGGACGGGCTGGCCAACGTGGCGGGCATCATGGACGATTTCACGCCCGTCCACGAAGTCAGTGACGCGATCTGGGAGCGCGTCTTCCGCGTCAACGTCACGGGCGTCGTCAAGCTGATGCGCGCCGTGGTGCCGGTCATGCTTGCAGCCGGACGAGGATCGATCGTCAACGTCGCGTCGGAAGCGGGCCTGCGCGGCGCGGCCGCGGGCGTGGCGTACACCGCGTCCAAACACGCGGTCATCGGCATCACGCGCAACTCGGCGGTCATGTATGGTCCGAAGGGATTGCGCGTGAACGCCGTGGCGCCCGGACCGGTGCGCACCGGCATCGAAGCCACGTTCGCGTCGAGCCTCGCGCAGCAACGCCTCGGCCCGCTGATGCACGTGATGCTGCCGCCCGTCGCGGAGTCCGAACACCTGGCGGCGTCCATCACGTTCCTGCTGAGCGATGACGCCGTCAACATCAACGGCGCCATTCTGCCATCGGACGGCGGGTGGTCAGCGGTGTAGGGGGCTACGAGGCTACGAGACGACAGGGCTACGATGGGGCGCATGTGTTGCCGTGTGGCGGGCAGTGCGCGTGCAAGACAGTTGCGCGTGTGGGCCGGGCGATGCCATAATCACGTGTTGTCGGTTGGGGGCGGTTAGCTCAGCGGTAGAGCACCGGTCTTACACACCGGCTGTCGCAGGTTCGATCCCTGCACCGCCCACCAGAAGGGCGTTGCACGAGCCTCCGGCACGCAGTCAGACCATTGCGGGGTCGTAGTTCAGTTGGTTAGAACGCTGGCCTGTCACGCCAGAGGTCGCGAGTTCGAGTCTCGTCGGCCCCGCCATCTCCCTCACAA
>CAZVHY010000032.1:0-25801 GCA_964627115.1 uncultured Solibacteraceae bacterium
TCCTCGTCGAGGCAGCAGACGGCCATGGGGACCTCGGCGTGCAGACGCGCCACCAAATCAAGGACGAGCCGTTCGGTGCCGCCGGGATTGAGGCTGTGGACGACGTGCAGGACGCGTGGTCGGCTTCTGGACGTCACCAGAGGTCCCCCCGCCAGCGGTCGTAGACGAGCCCGGCGTGCGCGTAGGTGACATCACCAGCCGAAAATCCTGACGGTGACGGCATGAAACCGGCGGTGCCTCGAGTGGATGGTTCGCGGTCCAGCGGCGAAGGGATGAGCTGCACGGTAGTGTGATGTGTCTCGAGCGACGCGGCAATGGGCGGCATCTGAACGCGCAACGCAGCGACTGACGTGGCCCATCGGCGACCATCGCCGGCAATCCGCGGCACGACAGTATTTCACGGCCAGGCGTCGTCGTGCAGCGCTGCCGCTGCGGCAGGCAGCGAACGTCCGCGAGCAGGCCACCGGCGCCGAGCAGGCGCGAGGCGTCGTCCTGGCTCATGAGTCGCCCCGCAGGCTCCCGGCGCGGACCGTGTAAAATGCGCAATCCTGAGAGATATTGAGAAGAGTGCCGCGGGAGTGTCGATGAGCGTGAGTGACGAGGTATTCGTGGCCCCGGCATCGTCCGGCCAGAAGCGCCTCTGGTTTCTGGATCGCCACATGGGGGCTGGGGCGACGTACAACGTCTGCCAGGCCTTCCGTCTCACCGGAACACTCGACGAGGACGCTCTGGTCGACAGCATCGGGGTTGTCGTCGACCGCCACGAGTCGTTACGGACTTCGCTTCGCGTCGTCGACGACGAGTTGCAGCAGATTGTCGCGCCCTCGGTTGACGTGACCGTGCGGAAGGTCGATCTGCCGGATGCCGACGCGGCGGAGCTTGCCGACGAACTCGACCGGGAAGCCCGAGAACCCTTCGACCTCGCAGCGGCGCCGCTGCTTCGGGTCGCGCTGATTCGCACTGCGCCGGGCAGTGCGGTCTTCGTCCTCACCGTACATCATGCCGTCGCGGACGGCTGGTCGATGCGGATCCTTTTCGAAGAGATTTCCAGGGCGTACGCCGCGCGGCTGAGCGGCTCGCCGCCCGCGCTGCCTGCCTTGGCGTTGCAGTACTTGGACTATGCGCTATGGGAGCAGGAACTGCTGCAGCGACCGTCCGATCCGGGGGTGGAGTTCTGGCGCGAACATCTTTCCGGGGTGATTGGCCATCTCGACCTGCCAACAGATCGCAGACCTCCAACGACACCATCGTCGAATGGACACTGCCTGTCATTTCGATTGGATCGGGCGCTCGTCTCACTCGTCAATGCCATCAGCAGGAGGGAAGGAGGCAGCGTCTTCGTTGCCACTCTCACGGCACTGGCCGCGGTCATCTATCGATATACCGGTAGCGAGAACGTCCTGATCGGCGCCCCGATCGCCAATCGACGGCGGCCCGAGCTCGAGTCGGTCATCGGCTTCTTCGCCAATACCGTCGTCTTTCATGCGAACTTGTCGGGCGATGTGACGTTCAGGCAGTTGTTCGCACGTCTCAAGGCAGAGGTGTTGAGCGTCTATGCCCATCAGGAGACGCCGTTCGATCTCGTCGTCAGGACGCTGCAGCCGGAGCGAACGGCCGATCACAATCCGCTCTTTCAGGTCGCGCTGGCCTACCAACGCCAGTCGGACGCCGGACTCGTGCTCCCTCACGTCAGAGTCGAGGCCGTCCCTGTCTCGACAGGCACTGCGAAGTTCGACATTCTGCTCGATTTCCAGGAGTACGACGAGCACATTGACGGGACGCTTGAGTTACGCGCGGATCTCTTCGACCCCGCCGCCGCCGATCGTCTCAGGGTGCATCTTGTCAATGCGCTGACAACGCTCGTTCAGGAGCCGGATGCGCGCGTTGCGTCCTTCGCGATGCTGAGCGAGTACGACAGGCAATTGATCGACGAGGCCAACGCGACATCAGGATCGTATCCGCGCGACGAGACGGTCGTCACCCTGGTCGAGGCATGGGCAGCGCGCGAACCGGGGCGCCCCGCTGTCGTGTGCGGAAACGTGACGCTGACATACGGCGAACTCAATGCGCGGGCCTCGAGGCTGGCAGCGGCGCTGATGTCCCGCGGGATCGTTCCAGGCGATCGAATCGGTGTGGCTCTGGACCGCTCGGTGGATCTCGTGGTGGCGCTGCTCGCGATCGCCAGGACTGGCGCAGCCTATGTGCCGGTCGACCTGAGTTATCCCGCCAGCAGGATCGCGTACATCTTCGAGGATGCGGGTGTGCGGCTCGTGGTGACAGCGCGCGAGGGGAGCAGCCATATCGCCGGCGCGTTGGACGTGTTCCATCTCGACGAGCAGGCCGCCGCCGGCGACCTGAACGTGGTGTCCTCCAACGCGAAACCTGACGCGCTCGCCTACGTCATGTACACATCAGGCTCCACGGGGCGGCCAAAGGGCGTGGCGATTCCGCACCGGGCGATCGTGCGCCTCGTGATGGGCCAGACCTACGTCGACTGGTCGCGGGTGACGTCAGTGCTGCACATGGCGCCGGTGGCGTTCGACGCGTCGACGTTCGAGCTCTGGGGGGCGCTGCTGCACGGCAAGCGCGTCGTGATCTCACCGGAACGCGAGGTGAATCTGGAGCGTCTCGGGCGTCTCCTCGATCGTGAGAAGGTCGATTGCGTGTGGCTCACGGCCGCACTGTTCAACGTCGTCGTCGACCAACGGCCGGAGATTCTCAGGGGCGTCGGGCAGTTGCTCACCGGAGGAGAGGCGCTTTCCCTGCCGCATGTGAGGCGCGCCCAGGCCGCGCTTCCGCGGACACAGATCATCAATGGCTATGGGCCCACCGAGTGCACAACGTTCGCGTGCTGCTATCGGCTCCCCAATCCGTTGCCCGACGAGTGGGCCTCCGTTCCCATCGGGAAGCCCATCGCGCACACGCAGGCCCACGTCTTCGACGCGGCCATGGGAGACGTGCCCATCGGCGTGGCCGGCGAGCTGTATCTCGGTGGCGACGGCCTCGCCGTGGGTTATCTCAATCGGCCAGACCTGACGGCGGAACGCTTCGTGTCGCATCCGCTGAACCCGGACAAGAGACTGTATCGGACGGGCGACCGCGTCCGCTGGCGCGGCGACGGCACGCTGGAATTCCTGGGACGATTCGACCGTCAGATCAAGTTGCGCGGGTTCCGCATCGAACTCGAAGAAATCGAAGCGGTGGTTGGTCAACTGCCTCACGTCGGGCAGGCCGCAGTGGTCGTGCGTGAGGATACCCCTGGCGACCCTCGCATCGTCGCGTACGTGACGTCGACGCCTGGGCGGCACATCCTGACCTCAGATATCGAGGCCGCGGTGCGAGAACGAGTGCCGGCTTATATGGTCCCCGCGGCATTCGTCGTGCTCGAGACGATGCCCATGACGTCCAACGGCAAAGTGGACCGGGCCGTCCTGCCGCCGCCATCGTTCGACGCGGGCGTGGAACAGCGCGTCAGGCCGGCGCGGACCGAACTGGAGCATCAACTGATCGAGATCTGGACGTCGACGCTTGGCGTCGTACCGCGCGTGACGGACAATTTTTTCGATCTCGGAGGGCATTCACTCAAGGCGATCCAACTGGCCTCCCGCATGAGGGAGGTGCTCGAGATCGACTGGCCCTTCGGCCGCCTGTTGCGCCATCCAACAATCGAGTCGCTGGCGCAAGCGATCGAGGATGATCGTCGAGCGAATCGCGTCGGCGCCACGACGGCAATTGTGGCGCTTCGCGAGCACGGCAGCTGTCCGCCAATCTTTTTCACGCATGGCGTGGGAGGTGAGGTCTGGAGCTTCGCGGCATTGACCCGTCATCTCGGCGACGACCAGCCTGTTTACGGCTTGCTGCCGGTGGCCGATATGGAAAGCGACGCGACAACGCTCGAGTCGATGGCCGCGAGATACGTTCGGGAGATTCGGGCGATCGTCCCGGATGGCCCGTATCTGCTTGTCGGGCACTGTTCCGGCGCCGCCGTGGCGTTCGAGATGGCTCAGCAGCTCACTGCGGCCGGAGGACGTGTCGGCTTCGTGGGCGTTCTCGACTACACGTTCGATCCCGTTGCGCCGCGGTCCCTGACGCGACGCGTGTGGGACATCATTCGCAATCTGCCGCTGTGGCTGCAAGACGAACTCATGCAGGTCGGCTGGACGACCGTGACCGGTCGAGCCAGAAGTCGGCTTCGTGCCGCGGCATCACGCATGCTCACCATGCTGCCGGGCTCCAGCGTTCGGGCGCCTGACATTCGTGATCAACTGGGGATGTGGCGGTTCCCCGAGCACCAGGCCGCGGCGCTCGAGCGCGCGTTTCGCGTATTCAGGGCGTACCAACCCTCACCATTGTCCGGCGATGTGTTGCTGATCAAGCCGCGGGCGCTACCGATACTGGCCACGCGACCTGCTGAGGACCTCGGCTGGCGTCGGCTCGTTGAGGGAACTCTCGAGATCCGGACGATCAAAGGCTCGCACGAGACCATGCTGCAGGAGCCGTTCGTTGTCGATCTCGCCAGAATCCTGCGCGACGAGTGCAGACGCATGGTCGGGGTTTCTCCGGCGTCAGGGCCGGCCGGAGACTCCACGGGCTGAAGACAATTCGAGTGCGAGAGGTTCTGGCGTCCGTTCGTCAGAGTCGTCCACGCCACCGGTAGTAGACCAGAGCTGCGTGCTCGTAGAGTGCATCTCGGCTCGCCGCCAGCGCGACGCGCGATGGCATCAGCATCGCATGCGACGACTCCGGTTCACGATCCAGCGGAGATGGCACCAGGATCACCGCGATGTCCGTCCGATTCAGGATGGCTGAGATCCTTGGCATCTGGATGCGAGAGGCGATGATGCCGATTGTCATCGGCGGCGCTCGTGCGGCGATGTCTCGAACGATTTCTATCTGGGCGGCCGTGGTCCAGGGCGATCGGTCGAAGTGCACGGGGATTGACGGACGGACCATGGCGTGGAGATCGGTGAGGAGCGCCTCGGATCCGAGGAGATGAACCTCACCAGGGGTGCTGTGATCCAGCACATGAGATGTCTGTTGTCGACGTCCGGAGCGATTATCGCCATCGAAGACGATCAGCGTTTGTATCCGGCTCAACTTCTTTGCTTCCGGCGCGGACAAGAGCGGCAGCGCGTTGATGATGGCGACTGCGGTCACAGGTAGTGCCAGGACGAAGTACCCGACCGCCAGAGCAGCTGCCGCCGCTGCAGCGGTCAGACGCCATCGGGGACGTCTCCATGCGACAAGTCCGCCGATTGCCAGTGCGAACACGAAGAAGCCGGTCGAACCGGGCCCGCCGATGAACTTCGGTACGATCATCAAAACGTCGCTGACGTTCATGTTGCAGAGGGGGCTTTCGGGCTTCCACCGGTGCCAGTCGAGGCCGGCAGACGACGCAGGGTGTGCCTCGGTACGGCCGTGAGCTGAGGTTCACTGGCAACGGAGGTCGCCTCGGCGCGGCAATACGCTGCCGTCTGTCTGATCGTCGGCCGCTCGAAGAGCGTTGCCAGCGACACGTGAACTTTGAGCGTTTCTCGAATGCGCACGGCGACCTGATTCAGCAGAAGCGAGTGACCGCCGAGATCGAAGAAGTTCTGGTCGAGGCCAGTCTGTTCGATGTCGAGCACCTCGGACCATATAGCTGCAATCGTCCGCTCCATGTCGTCCATATTCGAGAGGACTGGCGCGGCGGGGACCTGTGGCGCGGGTTCAGGCAGCGCTGCCCGATCGATCTTGCCGTTCGGCGTCAGCGGCAGCGCGTCTATTTCAATGAACGCCGACGGGATCATGTAGGTCGGGAGATGATTCCCCAGGTGCAGTCTGAGCGCGGTCACAAGCGTTTCGGTGTTCTCGCGAGGTTCGTCCGTTGCGTGCGACGGGACGTCGGTCCGACGGACGACATAGGCGACGAGTCGGGATTCCCCCTTCGCGCTGTTTCGCACGACGACCGCGGCGTGACGAACAGTCGGATGACTCACGAGTACCGACTCGATCTCGCCAAGTTCGATCCGGAATCCTCGAACTTTGACTTGATGGTCGATGCGACCAAGACACTCGAGTCGGCCGTCGGCTCGCAATCGACCAAGATCGCCGGTGCGATACAGGAGACCGCTCGAGTGTGAGGTGTCAGAACCGGCAACGAACCGTTCAGCGGCGAGCTCTGGCCGTCGGAGATACCCTCGGGCCACACCCATGCCGCCGATGGCGATTTCGCCGACCACTCCGATCGGAACGGGAGTCATGTGCCTGTCGACCACGTGAATGTGGGTGTTTGCGATCGGGTGGCCGATCGTCACGACGTCCGGGCTGGCGCTCACCCGTTCCAGGGTCGAGTAGACGGTCGTCTCGGTTGGGCCATATCCGTTCCACACCTCCGCGCTGCTTCGAAGCAGCCGATCGCCGAGATCACGCGTCAACGGTTCGCCTCCCGTAATGACCTTGAGGTCGGCCTTGCCCTTCCAGCCGTGCTCCAACAACATTCGCCACGTCACCGGCGTCGCCTGCATTACAGTGATCGCGCGTCTGGCCAGCAACTCATCGATCGCCTCCGGATCCATGGCCTCGTGTCGTGTCGCGACCACCACGGTCGCTCCCGCGACGAGCGGCAGGAACAATTCGAGCCCGGCAATATCGAACGACAGCGTGGTGACGGCCAGCAGCCGATCTTCGGGCGTCAGGCCGGGCTCGTGCTGCATGCTCAACAGGAAGTTCCCAAAGGCGCGATGAGAGACCTCCACGCCTTTGGGGCGGCCGGTAGACCCCGACGTGTAGAGAACGTAGGCGAGATCGTCGGGGGCCGGAAGCGGCAAGGTCAGAGGTGGACACGCCTGAATCGACGGCCCCGCCGTCGCGAGACACAGGTGCGGCACCTTGTCAGTCAGTTGAGTCCGTTCATCGTCGGTGACGATCAGGCGAAGCCCGGCGTCCTCGGCCATGAACTGGAGTCTGTTGCGCGGGAAGGCCGGATCGAGGGGCACGTACGCCGCGCCGGCCCTGAGAATCCCGAGCAGCACGGCGACCATCTCCACCGAGCGCTCGAGATGCACCCCCACGAGGTCGCCGCGCGTCACGCCCGCGGCCACGAGATAGGCGGCGACGTGGTCGCTGAACGTGGCCAGCTCGGCATAGCTGAGCCGCGCGTCGCCCATCTCGACCGCCGTACGGTTCGGCTGACGCGCGATCGCGGCTGCCACCAGCGGGACGACCGTGTCGGCGTCGGATCGAGCGACCTCAGTCGCATTGAACGCGTCGAGCAATCGACGTTCTTCGTCGGGGATGAAGGGCAACTCGGCGAGACGCCGATCGGGTGACGCCACGGCGCCATCGGCGAGGCATGCGAGTCGTGCCGCCCAGCGCTGCATGGTGTCCGCGTCGAACAGATCAGTGCTGTATTCGATGTCGACGTTAATGCTCGATGTGCGTTCCTGAAACTCGACGAGCAGGTCGAATCGTGAGGTTGCCGTCGTGACGTCCGCCGGAACCGCGAGCGTACCTGGCAAGGAGACGGGCGTGTCAGGCACGCGAAGCACCGCGCACATGACCTGGAAGAACGGATTCTCTGTGCCGCGCCGGGCGGGATTGAGGGTCTCGACGAGATGATTGAACGGCACGTCGGCGTGCTCGAATGTGGCGAGCGCATCGCCTTTGACGCGGCGGAGGATTTCCCGGAAGGACGGATTGCCGGAAAGATCCGATCGGACGACCGCCGTGTTCGCGAACAGCCCTGCCGCGGCCTCAATCTCCGGTCGAGAACGGCCGGAGACCGGCGTCCCCACCAGGATGTCCGTGCTGTCAGTGTGTCGTGCGAGCCAGGCATCGAGCAGGGCAGTCAAGACCATGAACATGGTCACGCCTTCGGTCCGGCAGACCTCCCGTAGCGCGGCCGTTGTGTGGGCGCCGATGACGAACTGGACGTGGGCGCCGCGTCCTGACGGCGCGGATGGCCGGGGACGGTCGCCCGGCAGCGGCAGCGGTTCCGGCAGGTGTGCGAGTCGTTCGCGCCAGAACTGGATCTGGCGCTCGAGGAAATCGGGCGTGACGCGTTTCTGCTGCCAGACGCAGTAGTCGACGTATTGAATCGACACGGGCGGCAGGGCGGGGACCGAGCCCCGCTGCAGGTCCGCATAGACGGTCGTGAGCTCTTCGAGCAGGACGATCTGTGAGATGCCGTCCGATATCGTGTGATGCGTGACGACGGCGAGCACATGGTGATGGCGGCCGGCCGTGACGACACCCACACGGAACAACGGACCATGGGCGAGATCGAACGGCGCCGAGACGACGTTCGCCGCCAGACGAAGGGCCTCCTGCTGGGGAGATGGACTGTCGTCGGCCGCCAGAAACTGGATCGCGTGCGGTCGTGCGGGATGAATCACCTGAACGACCTGGCCACCCTCGTGTTCCAATGTCGTCCGCAGGGACTCGTGTCGTTCGATCAGGACGTCAATGCTCCGCTGGAGAACGGAGGTGTCCAGCGCGCCGTCGAGTATGTAGACCGACGCAATGTTGTAAGCCGGACTCTCCGGACTGAGCTGGTTGAGGAACCACAGACTCTGCTGAGCCGGAGACGCTGGCCCGACGAAGACATCCTCAACGCCGGCGACGGACGCCGGCCGACGACGACGCAGGGTGTGCCTCGGGATGGCCGTGAGCGGTGGTTCATCGCTGGCAGAGGCAGCAGCACGGCAGTAGGCTGCTGTGTGTCTGACCGTCGGCCGCTCGAAGAGCGTCGTCAGGGGGACGTGAACCTTGAGTGTCTTGCGAATGCGCCCACCGACCTGCGTCAGCAGGAGCGAGTGGCCGCCGAGTTCGAAGAAGTCCTCATCGACACCAAGCTGTTCGACCCCGAGCAACTCAGACCAGATCTCCGCAATGGTCCGTTCGATGGCGTCTGCTGGCGGCGTTGTCGCTCTCGACGTCCGGCGTGGGGCTGAAGACACGTGTGTGACCGTTGCCGCGGTCGCCACCTCCTCGTACGTCTTCGGTCCCACCATGACCTGCGCCAGTGGCAGCGACTGCAGCACCCAGACGAAAGCTTCGGCCCCTTCGTCAGGCCGGATCGCGTCGGAGAGATCGATGGTCGTCCGGCGCGTCGACGGGCGACCTGAAACCAGGCTGCGCGCGGCGCCGGCCGGAAGCCGACGTGCCGAAAATCCTCGTACCTCGACGAGCGGTCGTCCGTCGGTCGTACAGATCGTCACGTCGATGACGACCAGATCGCGCGACGCCATGTCGGCCTGGCCGAGCCGCGTATGGCACATCAGGGTTGCTTCGCGCAGCGGCGCGTACACAATCACGCGCTCGTACGACAACGGCACGTAGAAGTCCCGATCGGCCTCGTATCCCTCGACCAGCAGCGGGCCCATGGCCGTGGCGACGTCGAGCAGCGCCGGGTGCAGATCGTATTGTTGCAGTTCGGCGGCATAGGCAGCCGGGAACTCGATGCGCGCGACTGCCTCGCGTTTCCCCGCGTGAGCGGTGACGTGCGCCGCCCACCGTGGCCCCGTCCGCAGGTGGCGAAGATTCGGCAGCGCGTCGTCAATCCGCCGCGGACAACGCGCGGCGATCGCCACGAGGTCGGCGCTCGCCGGTGTTGTCGGTGCAACCAGGCAGACGGATCCACGCACGTGCTCGACATCGCCCGATCCGTCGCGTGACGACATCACGAACTCACCCGACGGAGCCACCGAGACCGACAGTTGGCGCGCGTCGTCCGGTACCGCGAACGGCGCGAGGAATGCCACATCGCTCAGCTCGACAACGCCAGCACGGCCGCCGATCGCGCGAGCGCTCTCGACGGCCATGGCCAGATACGACGTGCCGGGCAGCAGCGCCGTACCGTCAGCGAGACGATGCTCGTCGAGCACCCAATCGGACGCTGCCGCAAACGTCGATATGAACCTGTGGTCCTCGGACGACTGGCGGTGGTGGCGGAGCAGCGGGCCGGCGGCCGGCACATAGCTGTCGTCGATGCTCGTGGTGGCCGCGGTCGTGTCGCGAAGCATGCCGACGTCGCGCCACGCCTGCCAGTTGATCGAGACCGTTGGTCCCAGGCCAGGGCGGCTCGATCGCGCGTGGGCAAAGGCGTCGAGGAACGCGTTCGCTGCGGCGTAGTCCAACTGGCCTGGCAGGCCGATCATGGCGCTCACCGACGAACAGTTCACCCAGAAGTCGAGCGTCGTGTTCTCGAGCGCGCGCGCGAGGTTCAGCGTGCCGGCGACCTTCGGTGCCAGTACGCGTTCGGCTTCGGATGTCGATTTCAGCGCGACCAGGTTGTCCGCGATGACGCCAGCGGCGTGGACCACGCCGTGGATCGCGCCAAAACGGGTCCGCACGTCGTCCACAATCCGATCGACATCGCTGGCCACGCTGATGTCTCCGGCCGCCAGCTCGACCGTCGAGCCGCGCGCTTCGATGGCCAGGATCCGACGGATGCGTTCGGCCTGAAGGTCACCAGGCGCCACAGCCGCCAGCACGGAGTTCCAGGTCGCGCGGGGGGGCAGCGACTGGCGGCTGACGAGAACGAGGTGGACCGTCTCGCGCCTCGATAGAACGTCTGCGATCGCCAGGGCGATGCCACCGAGGCCGCCTGTGAGCAGATACGTGCCATTCGCGCGTATGGCCGGCGCAGTACTTGACTCGGGCAGTTGTGCGAACCCTGGAGTCCAGCGTTCTCCTCGTCGCAGGGACACTCGGCTATCGCGGCCCGCAATGATCTCCGCGACGATTCGTGATGCCGTCCGCGCGTCGATCCCGGCAGACGCGTCATCGTCGGCTGCGATATCTATTGTCGTCGTCGACAGCGGCGGCATCTCCGACGCCAGCACCGCAGCAGCGCCGGCCGCGAGCGCCTGCTCCGGATCGCGGGTCCGTTCGCCGTGGACCGAGTACATCTGATGCGTCACCACGACGAGCCGTTGCACGTCGGCGGTTCCGGCTTCGGCCAGCGCCTGTGCGAGCGCCATCAGTGCGAAGAAGCCTCGTGTGGGCGGTTCCATCGACGCGACGCGCCAGCCGACGACAACGTGCGTGGGTGAGCAATCCATCGCCGACAGGTCGGCAATGAGGCGCTGGAAGTCGGCCGGGTTCTCCGGGTCAACCATCGCTGGCGACGTGCCTGGTGCTGGCGCGACGTACGCGTCACCTGGCACGGCGATCACGACCTGCGCGCCACACTGCCTCGCGTGCGAGACGACGGGGTCGAAGTCGGTTGCGCCGGACGCCAACACGAGCCAGCGCGTGCCAATTGCCGAGGCGTCGCGTAGAGAGCCAGCCCGATGCCAGACGGGAACCTGGAGCCAGTTCGCGACTCGACGCGAATCAGCCGTCGCCGGCTCAGACTGCGGAGCGGCACTCGCGACAGGTGCCTCGATCCAGTGGCGCACATGTTCGAAGGGATACGTCGGTAGCGGCACGCGGCGGCGGTCATTGCCCTGGAACGCGCGCCAGTCCACGGGCTGACCGGAAATCCAGACTTGAGCCAGCGCGCCGTACAACACCGTGAGATCCGACGTGACGTCCTGCGGATGGCGCATCGACGCGAGCACGGGAACCGCCGGCGCGTCCGCGGGCAGGTGTTGACGGGCCAGCGAACCGAGCGCAACCCCCGGTCCTACTTCGACCAGCACCCGATCCGGCTGCTCGAGGATGGTCGACAGACCAGCGGAGAAGCGCACGGTCTGGCGGAGGTGGCGAACCCAGTAGTCGTGGCGTGTCACTGCGCTGGCCTCGGCCCACCGCCCCGTCACGTTCGAGATGAACGGCATGGTCGGCGCCGACAGCGCGATGCGCGACACGCGTTCGCGGAACGCCGCGAGATGGGGATCGAGCATCGCCGAGTGTGCGGCCACCGCGATGTGGAGCCGACGACCCTCGATACCACGTGCCTCGAGTGCGGCCTCAAGCCGATCGATCTGTTCCACCGGACCGGAGACGACCGACACGGTCGGCGCATTGGCTGCTGCAAGCCCCAGGTCTTCGGTCAGCCACGGGCGCAGGTCGGCTTCACTCATGGGCACGCTGAGCATCGCACCGGCGGGCAGCCGCTCGAAGATGTCGCCACGTGCTTTGACGAGGGTGAGCGCGTCCTCGAACGAAAAGACGCCGGCAAGGCACGCCGCCGCGTATTCGCCCAGCGAGTGTCCGGTCATCGCCGCGGGCTGGATCCCCCACGACATCCACAGTCGACCCAGCGCGTATTCGACGATGAAGATCGAGAGGATCGAATTCGTCGAGCGTTCCAGCTCGCGGCCCGCAGCGTCGACGTCCTCCGTGTTCGGGAACAGGAGCGGACGTAGGTCGACGTGATGGGAACGCCGCAGGATCTCGAGGCCGCGGTCGACCTCGTGCCGGAACACCGGCTCCCGCTCGTAGATCTCGCGGCCCATGCCGGGATACTGCGCGCCTCCGCCCGGAAACAGGAACACGATCGACGGCGTGCCTGCGGAGCGTCGCCCATCGAATACGCGACGAGAGCTGCTGTCACGAAGGAGGCTCACGGCCTCCGACAGGCTGTCGTAGACGATCGCGCGGCGATGCTCGAAGGCTCGCCGGCCCACCTGGAGCGTCCAGGCCACGTCGGCCGAATCCGTTGAAGGATGGGCCTCCAGATGCGAGGCGAGCCTGGAGGCCGCGTTGTCGAGCGCTCCGGCGGTCTTTGCCGAAAGCACGATGACGTTGGGTGTCTTGCCGGCCTCTACCGCCGGTCGCGCCGGCGCTTCCTCGATCACCACATGGGCGTTCGTGCCGCCCACGCCGAGCGATGTCACACCCGCCCGTCGTGGTCCCTCCGGCGTCCATGGCTGCAGTGCGGCGTTGACAAAAAACGGCGTCTCGTCGAACGGAATGGCCGGGTTCGGCGTCCGGAAGTGCAGACTCGGCGGCAGTTCGCCGTGTTCGACGGCCGAGGCCGCCTTGATGAGCGAGGCAACCCCGGCGGCCGTGTCGAGATGGCCGATGTTGGTTTTCAGGGAGCCAATCGCGCAGAAGCCCGAACGGGTCGTGTCGCGGCGGAACGCTTCGGTGAGTCCCGTGATTTCGATGGGGTCACCCACGGGCGTTCCGGTTCCATGGGTTTCGACGTACGTCACCGTGTCCGCGGTCACGCCGGCGAGCGCAAGGGCCTCGGCGACGACGGCCGTCTGGCCGTCGACTGACGGAGCCAGGTAGCTGACTTTCCCGGAGCCGTCGTTGTTGACGGCCGAGCCGAGGATCACCGCATGGATGTGATCGCCGGCAGCCAACGCGTCGGTGAGCCGACGGAGAACGACGACGCCCACTCCGCTGCCAAAAACGGTCCCCTTCGACTCGGCATCGAACGCGCGACAGTGGCCGTCGGGCGACAGGATCTCGCCTTCTTCGTAGAAGTAGCCGCGCCGGTGTGGCAACTCGATGGTGGCGCCACCCGCGAGAGCCATATCGCACTCGCCTCCGAGCAGGCTCTGGCACGCAAGGTGGACCGCCACGAGCGACGTGGAGCACGCGGTCTGCACGCTCACGCTCGGGCCGCGGAGATTCAATTGATACGAAACACGCGTGGTCAGGAAGTCCTTGTCGTTGCCCGTGTGGCGGACGAGGAACGCACCAATCGACGCCATCAGGGAGGCGTTGGGGAGCAGGTGCCTCGCGAAATAGGCCTGCATCCCGCAGCCGCCGAAGACGCCAATCGGTCCGTCGAACGACTCGGGGACGTGTCCCGCAGCCTCCAGGGCTTCCCAGGCGCACTCGAGGAAGTGCCGATGCTGCGGATCCATGATGGCCGCATCGCGCGGGCTGAACCCAAAGAACGCCGCGTCGAACGACTCCATGTCGTCGAGGTCGGCCGTTGCGCGGACGTAGTTCGGCGCCGCCAGATGCGTGGTCGGAACACCGGCGGCCCGCAGCTCGGCATCTGACAGCGGCCTGATGGCCTCACGACCCTCGCGGACGAGACGCCACAACTCGGCCGGTGTGCGCGCGCCGGGGAAGCGACCTGCCATGCCGATGATCGCGATGGCGTTTTGTGGGATGTTGCCGGTGAGCTGGCTCATGACCTGTGACTGACAAGCGACGTCGACATGATGATTCTAGTGAGGTTGCGCCCCCGGGCGTTGCTCGATTTGGCTCGCGTCCGCACAGTCGTTGCGGTTCTGGCGACCCTGGCACTGGCGGCGCTCGCGGGCTACGATACCGCTCGTGAACCTGAGGCGCGCGAGGCACCGATGCGTGATTGTTCAGACACTGTGAAGATCCAACCCCAGGCGGCCGGCCCGTTCTCACGTCGGCAGTTCGTTGGCGGCATCCCCCTCATCCTGCTCGCCGCGTCCGCGTGCTCGTCGTCCACTTCCGGTAGAAGGCCGACGAATGTCGATCGACCTGAAGGAGTACCCGTGAGTCCGTTCGGTCCGGCCTCGACGGCCGAAGAGGTCACCGCTGGTGTGGACCTCTCGGGACTCACGGCTCTCGTAACAGGCGCGACATCCGGCTTGGGTTTCGAGACGCTTCGCGTCCTCACCCTGCGGGGCGCTCATGTCATTGCGACCGGTCGAACGCGCGCGCGCGCCGCCGAGGCCTGCGCAGAGGCCGGTGCCACAGACCGCACGACGCCTCTCGGCGTCGATCTCGAGGACTGGGCCGGTATCGTTGCCGCGACGAATGCCGTGCGCGAACGTGGCCGCCCCGTTGACATATTGATCTGCAACGCGGGGATCATGCATCCCACGGAGTTGCGGCTCGTCAATGGCTTCGAACAGCAATTCGCCGTCAATCACCTCGGACACTTCATTCTCTGCCACCGCCTGCTGGACCTCGTTCGGTCAGCTCATCAGGGACGCATCGTCGTCGTTTCGAGTCAGCTCATGAGCCAAGCCCCCGCATCTGGCATCGACT
Organism: uncultured Solibacteraceae bacterium; assembly: GCA_964627115.1. Lineage (GTDB taxonomy): Bacteria > Acidobacteriota > Vicinamibacteria > Vicinamibacterales > SCN-69-37 > SCN-69-37. Next base: position 14,866 of record CAZVHY010000032.1, read on the forward strand.
TCGACAATCTCGACGGAGGCCGCGGCTTCGACACGTTCCGCATGTACGGACAGTCGAAGCTGGCCAACGCGCTGATGGCATTCGAACTGGCTCGGCGACTGCAGGGGACCACATCGACGTCAAACAGCCTTCATCCAGGTGTGGCGCACACGAATCTCGACCGTTCGAAACCGCCGTGGAGGCGCGCGATCTCGCGCCTCTTGTCGTTCCGCCACGGTCATATCAAGTCCATCCCCGCGGCAGCCGCTACGCAGGCACACCTTGCCGCCAGTCGTTCGCTGGCTACCACGAGCGGTTTCTACTTCGAGGACTGCAATCCGGTCGTCCCGCCCAGTCGATATGCGCGCGACGCGAACCTCGCCGAAGCGCTCTGGACCTGGTCTGAAGAGGCCACGCGGGCGTACCTCTCGTAGCGCTGCGGTCTACTCGCCCCGCCGTCTGGCCAGCATGGCCCTCCGCGCGCGGCCCCGGTCGGCCGCGCTGCCGGCTGCCGGGGGCTGGTCCGCTGAACGTCCGCCGAGGTGCGCGGCCAGTGTGGCGACCGTCGGGAAACGGAACAGGTCGGTGATCGGCAGAGCCCGGCCTGTGAGCTCCTGCAGGCGAGCGTGCACCTGTACCGCGAGGATCGAGTGCCCACCGAGATCGAAGAAATTGTCCTGCAGGCCCACACGCTCGGTGCCGAGGACGTCGCGCCAGATGCCGCTGATGTCCTGTTCGAGCTGCGTCGTCGGTGGCACGTAGGGCCGCGACGTGTCGGCTGCTTCGCCCGGAGCCGGCAGGGCCTTGCGATCCACCTTGCGATTCGGCGTCTGCGGAAACGCCTCGATGAACATGACGTGCTGCGGAACCATGTACGCCGGCAGCACCGACGCCGTATGGGCCTTGACCGCCGCCGCGTCGAGCTCGGCCTCGCCGGCCGTACGAACGACGTAGGCGACCAGTCGCTGGTCGCCCGGACGGTCTTCCCGGGCCACCACGACGCACTGGTGCACGCCCGCCAACTGCGCGATGGTCGACTCGATTTCTCCGAGCTCGATCCGGTGGCCCCGGACCTTGACCTGATGGTCGAGCCGTCCGAGGAACTCCAGCGTGCCGTCGTCGCGCCACCGGGTGAGATCGCCGGTGCGATAGAGACGCGCCCCGGTGTCGCCCGGTGTCGGGTCGACGACGAATCGCTCGCGCGTCAGGTCATCCCGCTCGTGGTAGCCGCGGACGACGCCCGCGCCGCCGATGTAGAGCTCCCCGGCCACCCCTCGCGGTGCGAGCGGACCGTTGGGATGCCGGACCTGCAGGGATGTGTTGCTGATCGGACGGCCGATGGGGATCGATCCGGCCTCCTGCACGTCGTGTGTGGAGGACCAGATCGTCGTCTCGGTTGGTCCGTACATGTTGATCAGGCGGCCGCCAGAGCGAGACCTGATCGCCGTCGCCAGATCCGGTGGGAGTGCCTCACCACCGACCATCACCACCGGCACCGTCTCGAGGGCGGCCGTCGAGGACGCCGACGCCATCAGACCGCGGGCCATCGATGGCGTGCACTGCAGGTGGGTCACGCCGTGGCGTCGAATGAGGGAAGGAATCGAGAAGTCCTCCGCCGCTGCCGCAGGAGCCGTCGACACTCGTACGCGATTCAGGTGTTCGAGATGTGCCAGTGTCGTGTCCACGTCGACGCCGAAGTCGATCAAACACGCCACTTCGTCGACGCCGATACCTTCGAGTGTCCGTACGAACGCGGCGCACTGGTCGGCGGTTCCGAACAGCGCACTCGAATCGTAGAAGCGCTCGAAGGCGTAATCGAGCAGAGCGTCCATGTCGTCGGCTGACATCGCGTCGAGCACGTCGGACGCCGGCGCCTGCGCGCCGCGCGCGTACGCACTCCACTCGTGAGCAAAGCCCTTGACGAGATCCACCGAACTCCGAAGGTAGGATTTCATCGGCTCCCGGACCGCATCGCGGACCGTTTCGGGCGAATCACCGACGAACGTGTGCAGCATCAGCGTGACGTGCCCCCGGCCCTCGTGACCGGCCTGGCGCCAGGCATCGCGGTAGACAGCAAGGTTGGCCGCCACGGTCTCGAGCGTCTGGCCCAGCAGATGCGTCAGGACGTTCAGTCCGCGTTCGCCGGCGATCCTGAACGTGTCAGGGTTACCGGCCGCGGTCATCCAGACCGGGAGCTCCTGCTGCACCGGTCTGGGCAATGTTCGAATCTGCACCGCGCGTCCACCTGGCGCCACACGTTCGATCGATTCCCCGCGCCACAGCCGCTTGACGACGTCGAGCCGTTCCAGCATCTCGACCTTTCGGCGCGCGTGCGTGTCCGGGGCGAAGACGAAGTCGTCGGGATGCCAGCCCGACGCGACGGAGATGCCGACGCGTCCGCCGGAGAGGTTGTCCACCATCGACCACTCCTCGGCGATGCGTAGCGGATCGTGGAGTGGGACGACGACACTTCCGGCTCTGATACCGACGCGACTCGTGACCGCTGCCAGCGCGGCGGCAGCCACCGACGGATTCGGATACAGTCCGCCGAACGCGTGGAAGTGCCGTTCGGGGGTCCAGACGGCTTCGAAATCGTGCGTGTCAGCGAATCGCGCGCCTTCGAGCAGCAGCCGGTATTTGTCGCGGCCCGACTCGTCGCTGGCGAAGTAGAAGAGACTCATCGCCATGCCGCGCCGGTCAGCGCTGCCGGCGAGCCGATCGTCGTCTGCCGCCACCACGACCGTGAATCCCCGTGTCAGCGTGTAGACGATCTCCAGCACGGAGATATCGAACGAGGGGCTCGTGACGGCCAGCCAGGTTCCAGGGCCATCCGCCGAGGCGAGATCGGGCGAGAGCACCCGATCCATGCCCTCAAAGAAATTGACGACGTTGCGGTGCTCCACCATCACGCCCTTGGGACGTCCGGTGGACCCCGACGTGTAGATGACGTACGCCAGGTTGTGCGGCGTGGCACGCCGATCGAGGTCGACGTCATCATCCGTTCGTTCGAGAGGTCGGTCGATGCGGAGGGTGACACCACGATGTGCGGCCCACTCGTGGTCCGCCACGAGGACATGAGCCCCCGAGTCTTCGAGCATCAACGTCCGACGATCGGCCGGATAGTCCGGATCGATCGGAACGTAGGCGCCACCGGCCCGCAGGATTCCCAGCATCCCGACGACCATCTCCATCGATCGGGATACCGACAGGCCGACGGGCTGATCGGCGACGACGCCATGTGCGACGAGAACATGGGCCAGGTACTCGACGCGTTCGTGCAGCACGCCGTAGGAGATCTGCCGACCGCGGAAGATCAACGCTGCGCGCTCCGGATGCCGGCGGCACGCGTCGATGACGAGCTCGTGTATGCAGCGATCCGGCACGGGATGGACGGGCCCCTGTCCGAGTGCGAGCAGGACCGAGCGCGCCTGCGCGCCGAGCACGTCGACTGTGGCAACCACGCGACCCATGTCCGGTGACGCCAGCTGATTCAGCGCTTCCTCGAGATGTGCCACCAGGTCGTGGGCCACCTGGGCCGGCACGCGGGCGGTATCGACCACCATCTCGACGGTCAGTGCGTCATCCGTCCGACCGTACACGGTGATCGGATATCCGGTCCGTTCGATCAGCGCGAAACGGCGACGCGCCCAACCGGCATCGTCATCTGCCAGCATCCGGTTCAGCGACGCATCGTCAAAGACGACGAGTGTGTCGAAGAGGGCCCTGCCGGCCGGGAGGCCACTCCAGCGCTGGATGTCGGCGAGCGGCGTGCGTTCGTGCGGACGACGTTCCTGCTGTTTCTGCCGGATGGTGCGCAGCCAGTCGTCGAGTCGCGTCTCGCCGTTGACGGTCACCCGCATCGGCAGCGTGTTGATGAACACGCCGACGACCTCGTCGTCGACCTGTCGCGTCCGGCCCGCGGTTGTCACACCGAAGAGCACGTCACGCTGGCCGGTGTGCGCGGACATGACCAGCGACCAGGCGCCCAGAAACAGCGTGCTGGGTCTGATACCCAGCGCCGACGCCTGTTCCTTCAACTGCCGCGTGCGCACGCGATCGAGCGACGCGTGCAACACGGAGATCTCCGGCGCACCGACGCTGGTGTTCTCCGGCGCCAGGCTGACGACGTCCTGGGCGTTCCCGACGTGCTGTCGCCAGAATGTCTCATCTGCCGGGGCATCGCGATGGAGCAGCCGCGGCAGGTGGCTCACGAAATCCGGCCCTGGAGGCGGCGTTGCGGTCGTGCCTGCCTGCGGTGCAGCAAAGACGCGGCGCAGAATCAGCGGAAACGACCACCCGTCCATCAGGATGTGATGTACGGTCCAGACGAGACGTATGTGATCCGGCTCGAACCTGAACAATGCCACCCGGGACAGAGGAGCGACCGAGAGGTCGAATCCCCTCGCGCGATCACGTTCGAGGTACGCGGCGACGTGCCGTTCGCGGTCGATCGCGTCGAGCGTTGTCAGATCGTCGGCATGCCATTCGAGCTCGGGGGCGTGGTCGAGCACCACCTGCTTCGCGCCAGTTGCCGCGTCGGGTACAACGGTCGTCCGGAATCGTGGCTCGGCGACAACGGCCCGCCGGAACGCGTCGCGCAGGCGGTCGACGTCGACGACCTCGCGGAGATCGCCAACGATCTGTTCGATGTCGACACCGGAGCCGGGGCTGGACAGTGCCTGGAAGAACATCCCGAGTTGAACGGGTGTCAGTGGAGCCGCGGGAGAGGTCGGGCCGCCTTCCATCATCGGATGTCTCCCCGCCACCGGTAGTAGATCAGCGCCGCGTGTTCGTAGATGGCGTCCCGGCTGGCGAGCAACGCGCCAATCGACGGCACGAATCGGGCGATGCCATGCGTGGCTGGTTCTCGATCCAGCGGCGATGGGATGAGCAGCACGAGCGTGTGGTCTGTGTCGAGCAGCGCGGAGATACGTGGCATCTGGACGCGCGACGCGACGACGGCGATCGTCATCGGCGGCCATTGGCCGACGACCGGCCGAACGTGTTCGACCTGCGTGGCAGTATTCCACGTCGAGGCGTCGTAGTGCAGCGTCGTCGTCGGTCCCAGCGCCGCGCGAAGAGCCGCGAGCAGGTGATCGGTGCCGAGCAGATGGACTTCACTCGGCGTGCTCCGGCGCAGGATCTGCCGGGCAACACGTTCGCGGCCAGCGCGGTTGTCGCCATCGAAGACCACCAGTGACTGGATACGGTCGACCGCCGCGGCGTCCGGGGCGTCGGTCCGCGGCAACGCGTCAACGATGGACACCGCGACGACCGGTAGCGCCAGCAGCAGGTACACCGCCGTCAGTGCCACGACCGCAGCTGTGACGACCCGCCTTCGTAGCGGCCTGCGCCAGGCGATGAGTATCGCCAGGACCAGGGTCGCCAGATAGAACCCGAGTGACCCCGGCCCACCGATCGTCTTGAGCGTCGCCAGGAGGAACGACACGCGACGCCTACTCGCTCAGCCGCGCCATCGCCTGCTTTGCCTCGGCCGCCTCGGCCGCCCCAAGCCCCAGTGCGATCGCACGGCTCAGGGTGCGCCGCGCCTGGGCGACGTGGCCGACGGCGGCGTGGGCCAGCCCCAGGTGGTAGTGGTACGACGCATTGTCGGGGGCCTGCTCGACGGCGTCGGCCAGCGGCCGAATCGCCAGCGCCGGTAGCCCGCGTTTGTGGAGGATGACGCCCAGGGTGTCGTTGATCTCGTGACGATCGGGGAGTCCCGACTTCGCGGTTTGAGCCAGCGCCAGCGCGCGGTCGAGATTCCCGCCCTGCTCGACCATCAGCCTCGCAAGATTGTGGGCCGGCGCCGCGGCCTTCGGATCGATTTCGAGCGCTCGCTCGTACCGCGTCATGGCGTCGGTCACCTGGCCGCGGCTTTCGAGCAGCATGGCGACGATGGTGTGCGGCCCGACGGCCTGTGGCTGGCGCGCGGAAAGCGTCTCGAACTGTTCGATCGCCGACTCCACCCGCTTCTGACTCACGTACAGCCGTCCGAGCTCGTCATACGCGGCCAGGTAGTTCGGATTGATGTCGATGGCTTCGCGCAACTGCTGTTCGGCGCGCATGGGATCGGATGTGGCGGCAGCCAGAGAACCCGACAACGCCAGCAGATCGGCACGCCCGGGAAAGGCCCGCAGCGCGGCGTCGATGCGCGCGCGAGCCACCTCGCCCTGCCCGTCGCGCAGGTCGAGGCGCGTCATGCCGGACAACGCGTCGTATCGACCCGCATCAACGGCCAGCGCACGGACGAAGGCCTGGCGGGCGGCTACCCAGTTCCGGCGATCCATCTCGATCAAGCCAAGTTCCGTCTGCACGCCGGGAGCGTCCGGATATTGACGCGCGACGGCCTGCAGCGTCACCTCCGCCCTGGCCAGATTGCCCTGCAGCAGAAGCACCCGCGCCAGGAGGAGGTTGGCGTCGCCAGCCGTTGCCTCGTGCAACACGGCGGCTTCCGCGGCTCGCTCCGCTTCGGGAAGGCGACCGGCCCGCAGATACAGACGCGCCAGTTCCACGCGTGCGGCCGACAGACGAGGTTCGATCTCCACGGCGCGCCCGAAGGCGCGCTGCGCCTCGTCGAGCTGGCCGCGTGCCGCGTGTGTGCGCCCGAGCACCAGGTGGGCAATCGCCGGCGCCCCTGCCGTCTCGGTCGCGGCCTTGGCTGCGGTCAACGCCTCGTCGATTCGGCCTGTGGCAAACAGCAGTTCGGCACGCGCCGTCAGCGCCGTGGCGCTCGCGCCACCGCGGACGATGAGCGCTTCCACGCGGGCCAACGCCGCATCGCGGTTGCCCGCCCGTGCGTCGAGCCCGGCCAGACGAAGTGTGGCGGCCTCGTATACGTCCCCCCTGCCGGCCGTGAGCGGTTCCAACACGGCCCGCGCGTCAGCAGGGCGGTCTGCCGCCACGTAGTAGTCGGCGAGTGCCAGGCGCCCCGTCGCGTCGTTCGACTCGTCGGCGACGATGCGCAGCGGCGCCTCGGCCTCAGGTTCCCGACCGGTCGCGGCATACAGCGCCGCGAGCGCACGGTTTCCGAGCACGTCGCGCGGGGCCCTTTGCAGCGCGCCCCTGATGGCCACCTCCGCTTCGGGAATCTGCCGCGCCGCCAGGTAGACGTTTGCAAGCGCGAGGTACGCAGCCGGCGCTCCTCGAGTCGTGTCGACGACGCGGAGGAACGCGGCCTCGGCGTTGGTGCGATTGCCCCTCAGCTCCTGGAGTCCGTCGAGGCTGGCCGTGGACGAACCGATCTCCGACGCCTCTGCGATCGCGGATTCCATTGCCACGATGGTCGCGTCAACCGGCATGAGGCCGACCACCGCATTGGCTCGGAGCACGAGCGCGCCCACGTGTGCCGGGGCCAACAACAGCGCGCGGTCGGCGCGGGCGCGCGCGTCGTCGAACGCGCGTGCCTTCAGGAGTGCCACGCCCGCCTTCACCTGCACGTCGGCGTCGTCGGCCAGCAGATCGGCGGCGCGCACGTACTCGCCCAGCGCGCCGACGCCGTCGCCCTGGTGCGCGTAGGCGTCGGCCAGCTTCAGGCGCGCTTCGCCGAAGCGCGCGTCCTGCTGCACGGCGTTGCGGTACTCGATGATCGCCTCGGGATACCTGTTCTCGGCCACGTAGGCGTCCCCGCGGGCGACAAACTCACGTTTGGCGATCTCCGGATCTTTCGAGCACGCAACCACGCCGGCCGCGAGCAGGACGAGGAGGGCAGGGAGTATTGGGCGTCGGAACATGGCCGGCATTCGTGGACGTCTGTTTGTGTCTGTGAGCTCCTGGCTTGGAGCGTTCGCTCGTCCGCGTGTTGTAAGTCCGCTGTCGTGCGGACTTTTATCCGCGAATCTCCATGAATGTATCGAATCGGCTACGCGACGTCGATGACTGCACCCGACGCCGTAGGGTGTGAGAGCCAGGACAACACAGCCGGGATGAGATGGCGAACCGAGGTGTCGGTTTTCAGACGAAGGGTCAGCATGTAGTGCGTGGCGCCATCGAGCGACAACTGCACGTAGCGCCGGCCAGCAAGTGCGACCACGCTGAAAACCTCCACATGCCAGCGTCTGCCGAGCACGACGAGGTCGCGGCCATCGAGTGCCCAGAAGAGAGCTTCGCAACTCTCTGATGGCTGTCGGTCAGACGACATCCTCGTCGGGGCGGGCGCCGCCATCTCGCCGGCGCCGTCGCCGGACCGCATCACCACGTAAAGTGCCATGCGTCGCGGCACTGCAAGTTGCCGGCCACAATTTCGTGCCAGAGATGGGAGGTTTTTTCGTGCTGGTCGGACCCGAAAGGGCACCGGTGCGCGATACTTCTCTCTCCGTCGACGGGTAAAAGGCACCATGGCGCGTGGACCGCCGGTCGTACGCGCGCAGGAACCGTATCCCGCACGTCTGCACGGATGTGCGCACCATTCAGCAGGCACGCCGGACGTGGTCATGGTCGACGTGTATGATCGCGAGGTTAAGGAACCGTCGCTATTTGACATTCGACCAACCGGACGGTTGGACGGACTCGAGCGCGATGCAGCGACAGGATCGGCTGCGATCGAAGCGGCGGGAGACCATCATGCGCGACACCTATCTCGTTTTCGGCCAACCCCTCATCGAGGACGCGGAGATCGACGAAGTCGTCGGCAGCATGCGCTCGGCGTGGCTCGGGACCGGGCCGAAGGTGGCCGAGTTCGAGCGCCGCGTCGCGGCCTACAAGGGCGTCACGCATGCCGTGGCCCTGAATTCCTGCACGGCGGGCCTGCACCTCAGCTGCCTCGCGCTGGGGCTGCAACCGGGCGACGAGGTCATCGTTCCGGCGATGACCTTCTGCGCCACCATCAATGCGGTCATCCATGCTGGCGCGACGCCCGTGTTGGCCGATGTCGACCCGCGCACGTTCAACATCGATCCCGATGATGTCCGACGCCGCATCACGGCACGGACGCGCGCATTGATGCCCGTGCACTTCGCCGGCCGGGCGTGCGACATGACGGCGCTCACGGCTCTCGCCAAGGAACACGATCTCCGGATCATCGAGGACTGCGCCCACGCGATCGAGACGGACCATCAGGGCGCGAAAGCCGGCACGATCGGCGACCTTGGCGTCCTGAGCTTCTACTCGACCAAGAACATCGTCACCGGCGAGGGAGGCATGGTGCTCACCAACGACGAGGCCATCGCCTCGCGCATCAAGCAGCTGGGACTGCACGGCATGTCGCAGGACGCCTGGGCGCGGTTCTCCGACGACGGATACAAGCACTACGACGTGGTGGAGGTGGGTTTCAAATACAACATGATGGACCTGCAGGCCGCGATCGGCATGCATCAGATCGGGCGCGTGGACGAGTACTGGAAACGCCGCCAGGTCATCTGGCAGCGGTACGACGAGGCCTTTGCCGATCTACCGGCGGCCACGCCCGCATCACCCGAACCCGGCTCGCGCCACGCGCTCCACCTCTATACGCTCCTGATTGACGAGAAACGCGCGCCGATCTCGCGCGACGGCTTCATTCTGGCCCTGCACCGGCGGCAGATTGGCACCGGTGTGCACTACCGATCGATTCCGACCTATTCGGCGTACCGGCAGCGCTTCGGCTGGACGCCTGAGCAGTTTCCGGTGGCCGACGCCATCGGACGGGCGACGGTCTCGCTGCCGATTTCCGCGCGGCTCACTGACGGTGACGTCGAGGACGTCATCGAGGCTGTCCGCGCGTTGCTGCGCTGACTGATCCAGTGACCGAACCCGTCAGCGTCCTGCACTCGGTCACGATATACCTGAACCTGACCGAGAACTGGATCGAACCCCAGGTGTTCCGCGTGCCTGGGGCCAACGGGCGCATCCTCTGCGATGCGCGCGCCAACACGACGGCGTTCCACGCGCCGCACGACGCGATCATCGTCGACCCACCGGTGTCCGAGCAGCGCCGGCACCAGTACCCCTGGCTGGCGCGCTGGGCCGAACGCCGGGGCATCAATCGTTTCTCGTCGGAGTGGCGGCTGTGGCGCTGGCAGCCTCGGATCGTACACGGGCACTTCGGTCCGCGGGCGTGGGCGGCGCGACACCTCGCGCGACGGCTTGGCGCGCCCCTGATTACCTCGTTCTATGGCTACGATGCGTGGATGGCGCCTCGCGTCGAACCCGAGTGGGCCGATCGGTACAAGGAGCTGTTCGACGTCGGGGCATTGTTCCTGGTCGAAGGGCCGGCCATGCGCGACCGTCTTGTGGCGCTTGGCTGTTCGGCCGACAAGGTGCGCGTGCACCGGATCGGTGTCGATCTCGGCGGTCTGACATTCCGCCCCCGCGCCTTCGGGCCAGCCGTGACGGTGGCGATGATCGGCCGATTCGTCGAGAAGAAGGGGCTGGCCGACGGGCTGCGTGCGTGCGCGCTCGCGCGCACACAGGGTCTCGACGTGCGGGTGACGATTGTCGGCGACGCGTCTCCCACCGACGCGGCTGGCCAGGCGATTGGCGCCGAACTCCGGACACTGGCGGCCGCGCCGGAGCTGGCCGGCCGCGTGCACTTCACCGGCTTCATCTCCGCGCAGGAAACGAAGGCCGTGCTCGCGACGCATGACGTGTTCCTGTGCCCGAGCCGGCATGCGTCCAACGGTGATGCCGAGGGAGGATCGCCCGTCGCCCTCACCGAGGCCATGGCCATGGGTGTCTATTGCATCGGCACGCGCCACTGCGACATTCCCGAGGTGATCGTCGACGGGCGGACCGGCGCGCTGCGTGAGGAAGGCGACGTCGATGGCCTGGCGCAGGCGCTATGCGCGATCCCTGAGAACAGCCCGGCGGTGGTACAGATGACGCACGAAGGACGCCGCCACGTCGAGGAGAGATTTGCCATCGACACCCAGTTGGCCGGTCTTGGGGCGTTGTACCGGGCCCTCGCGCGGGGCGAGGCAGGCGCCGGCGCGTAGACTCGCGAACGCGTGCGAGCGCGTCGCGATTTGACCCGTACATTGAG
>CAZVHY010000033.1:0-18793 GCA_964627115.1 uncultured Solibacteraceae bacterium
CCGCCGTAGTGGCCGCGCGCCATGATGTGCAGCAGCGCCTTCACCGGCGGACAGGCCGCCTCGATGCTGCCGTCCTGGAAGTAGTGCTGTGCCACGCGCTGCTGCGCCTCGCAGATCGCGTCGACCCCCGAGACGAACACGTCGAGATCCTGCTTCTCGGGCCGCAGCAGCTCCTCGGGGAACACCGCATCGGGCATTTCGAAGATGCGGCCCAGGAACCGGTCGACGAACATCGTCGTGATGCGGTAGCCGAGGCGGCTCGCAAACACGGTCCGCCCGTTGTGCGTGAAGTCGTTGATGCGCTCGAGCAGCCCGTTCTCGATCAGGAACGCCGGCTCGCGCTCGTGCGTGCGCATGCGGCACCAGACTTCGGGCACGAGCATGCTGTTGTCGTGATCGACGCGGTAGTGCGGGCCGATGTATCCGGCCGCGGTCGTGAAGCCGCCGTAGCCGGTCAGCATGAACGCCACCATCGCGTTGTTCACGTCGACGACCGGCCAGAGCGCGTTGAACGGCCCCTTGGTCAACGCGCCTTCACTGCCGAAGCCCGTGGTCGACGGCGACTTGCCCGTCAGGCTGCAGATGAAGTCCATGAACAGCTCGGGCAGTTCCTGATAGTGGATGGGGCTGAAGACCGCCAGCGGCGGCAGCCCGGCCTTGGCGTCGGGCGGATTGTTACGTCGTCCAGCCAGCACCGAGTTCACCGGGAAGTGCACCGGCGCGTCGGCGGGAATCTCACGCGCGAGCCTGGCGCCGATGCCCGCCAGGTAGGCGCTGCGTGGGTCGGCCAGGTCGGGCCGGAGCTGGAGATACCGCGGGTTCTTCGACGGCACGCCGTCGACCAGACGCGGATGTGCCGACGAGACGACGTACCCCGTCGACGGGTGGGACACGAACCGGCTGATGAGCTCGCGCATCGGATCGGTGTAGAGATCGAACTCCACGACGTTGTCGACCAGCGCACGGGCGCTCTCGACGCCGAGCGGTTCGTAGTTCGAGAGGAACGTGTCCGGCCTCGCGATGTCCGCCTCCGCGTCCTTGTCGAACCCGCGATAGATGGCATCGTCGGGCCGCTGGAACAACCGTCGTTCGCAATTGACGACGAGCTTGACGCTCGGGTGCGTGTACTCCGGATCGAGTCCCGTCAGGCTGCCGCGCGGCAGCACGACAGACGCAGTGATGTCGTCCTCGGCCTGCACCTTGTCGGCCGGATTGAAGTCCGGCCGCAGCTTGTAGATGCGCCACGACCCGTCCGGATCGTAGCCAACGCGCAGGTAGTTGCCGACCAGCTTGAGCTCGCGATACTTCAACTCGTGGCCGAGCGAGCCGTTGATGCGATCCACGCTGAAGTGCTGGCGCCAGTTGTCGCCCCACTCCGGCCTGTAGTAGCGCTTCACCGCCACGATGAGCTGACGCACGCTGTTGGGTAGTTGCCGCAGCCACGCGTTATGCGCGTCGGTGTAGTCCTCGGATGGCGTCAGCAGCTTGATGACCGACCCGAGCGATCGCTGGCCGCTCAGGATCGGCCGCGCCGCGCGCGCCGGATCCTGCGGAACCTTCCAGATCGCCGAGAAGTCCCGTCGCAGGATCTGCTCGACCTGTTCCATGTCGTTGTGAAAATCCGCAACGAACACGGGTCCCTTGAGCAGGATGCCGCCGAGCGACTTCGAGATTTCCGATTTGCCGCCGCCCGACACCGTGCACGGCTTGTGGCACAACACGCCATCGGCGCGCACCGCAATCAGCCGCCAGACCGATCCACCGATCTGCTTCTCGAGCCGGATCTTCGTGCCCCACGGCAGCACGTACGTTTCGCCCGCGCGCAGCACCAGTGCATGGGTGCCGCCCTCGATCGGCCACCGCACGCACCCTTCGCGCACGAGGAAGTCGGCGTTCTCCGGCACGTAGAAGACATCCGGATACGTCCGATCGACGGCGTACCGTTCGGGCTTGACCTCGACACGATCGCCCAGCAGGCGCATCGCGTCTTCGAAGACCACCTGCTTGGTGAGCACCGTTCGGCCGGCGTAGAACTGCTGCCCGAGGACGTAGGCGGGAAACGCCAGCGCGCCGCCCGCGTGCTCCTCCTCGCACAGGCCGAAGAGGTTGGCGGCGTAGCTGATCTGCGTCTTCACTTCCTTCTTGCAGTAGCCGTAGTAGTTGTCCGCGATGACGGTGACGATGACGCCGCGCGCGTCGCGGCAGGTGATCTTGAACGCGTTGCCGTCGTTGTAGATCTCGTCCTCGCGCGTCCAGCACATGCCGTCTCGCTGCTGCAGCGGCGTGGCTTCGTCTCTGTGCGGCAGTCCCAGATCCTTCTTCAGCAGTCCGACGATGTGCGGGGCGAGGATGACGCAGCCGGTGTGTCCGGTCCAGCGCTCGATGTCCCGTGCCGCGTCGTTCTCGGGCAGATACGGATCGCCCGCGTTGCCGAAGATGCTCTCGACGAAGTCGAGATTGCTCACCAGGCTCGCTGGCGCGAAGAAGCGCGTCTCCATCCGCCTTTCCGGATCGCGCCCCGTGGCGGGACAGACGACCGGACGCAGGAGCAGCGTCACCCACAGACGCACGCTCTCGGCGTGATCGGCGAACGGCAGCGCGAGAACGTCGGCCGGCGGATTCAGCGCCGCGGCGAGTAGCGACGCAAAGGCGCGCTTCGGCACCGCGATCTTGTCGTCGGGCACCGGCAGGCCGCCCTCGACGACGTGGAAGATGCCCTGCGTCGTGCGGCGATCGGCCTTCGGATTGTGCAGCACGCCCTGCGCCACGCGGTACGACTTGAGGTACGGGGACGCATACCGATCGCCGTGCGCGGGTAGCGACATCGCGCGCGCCAGGCCCGGTCGATCGAGCACGAACGTGTGCGCGGGTAACCGCGGCACGGCCGCACCGGCGTCCGCGAGCACGGCATCGAGATACGCCTGGATGCGCGCGTCCACCGCACAGAGTCGATCGCCGAGCAGTTGGTCCTTCTCGTGATGATTGCGCAGCAGCGGGCCGGCGAGCTCGAGGAAGTAGGGGTCGGTACTGGCGCGCACGGTCTGACCGAGCGCGGCAAGTTTCAGATCGATGTAGCGGAACAGTTCTTCCTGCGTGCGGGGTCGAGGCACGGTGATCTCCAGCGGACGCGATGGGCCGACACGAGGTCGGCCCCTACAACGTCGCCGCCGGGAGCGGCCCCTGCAACGTGGTCGTAGGGGCGGACCTTGTGTCCGCCCTAGCGTATCGCGTTATTCCTCGACCCGAAATGCCACGGAGGACGCGACCTCGAGGTGATCGACATCATTGACGGCGTGGACGCGCCAGGCCACGACACTTTCGTCGAGGCGATGCGCCTCGAGGTGCATGATGGCGCAGTTGACGATGGGGACCGACGCGGGCGCGGCGTGTCCATCGACGAGGCGAAGCCGTCCGTCGCCCAGGAGATTGAGCACGTTGCGGAGCACGGCGCCGTGCGTCACGACGGCCAGACACGCCACCGACGCGTAGTCGCGGACCGTGTCACCAAGCGCCGAGAGCACCCGCGCCTGGAAGTCGTCCGTGGTTTCGGCGCCCGGCAGATCCCAGTGGCCGTTGGCCGCGCGCCAGATGTCGGCCTCGCCAATCGTCTTCCCCTCGAACGGACCAAACCCGCGCTCGCGCCACGCCTGCCGTTCCTCGAACGCCAGACCGAGCGCAGCGGCCACCACGTCGGCCGTCTGCCTGGCGCGCGCCAGGTCGGACGTGACCACGGCCTCGGCTCGCGGCACGAAGGTGCGCAGCCGCCCGGCGAGCTGCCGCGCCTGCTCGTGTCCGGCCTCGTTGAGCATGGTCTGTGAGTGTCCCTGGAGAATCCCGCGAGCGTTTTCGTCGGTCTGGCCGTGACGGAGGAGGAGAAGGTGCATCGGGGGATCACTGTACAGGCTGGGAGGCGGCAGGCGGGAAGGAGGCGGGAAGGCTGGAAGATCTTGCTTGAATCAATATCACTGTGATATCACTTTGCTATCCCAACGGAGGGGACTGCCCATGGCTCGCGAAACGGTTCGTCGCACGTTCAACGGATGGCTGATGCTCCCGCTGCTGATCCTCGTGGAGGTGGGCCTGATTTACACGCTCTACTCCGCCATCGAAGCGACGGGCGGCCCGAGCCCGTTCGCCATCGTCGGCGTCTTGCTCTCGATCGTCCTCGTCGGTCTGCTCTTCGTCGGCTTCTTCGTCGTCAATCCGAACGACGCGAAGGCGCTGCTGCTTTTCGGCAAGTACGGCGGCACCGTGAAGACGGCCGGATTCCACTGGGCCAATCCCCTCTTCGTGAAGAAGCGGCTCTCGCTGCGCGTGCGCAACTTCGAGAGCTCGAAGATCAAGGTGAACGACCACGACGGCAATCCCATCGAGATTGCGGCCGTCGTCGTCTGGCGCGTGGTCGACACGTACGAGGCGCTGTTCGAGGTCGACGACTACGCGCACTACGTGCAGGTGCAGAGCGAGGGCGCGCTGCGCAACCTCGCGACGCAGTATCCGTACGACGCCCACGTCGAGGGTGAGAAGTCGCTGCGCGGCGACACGCTGGCCATCGCCGATCAACTCAAGACCGAAGTACAGGAGCGGCTGGCGCAGGCGGGTGTGGCGGTGCTCGAGGCGCGCATCAATCACCTGGCGTACGCGCCCGAAATCGCGGCAGCGATGCTGCAGCGGCAGCAGGCCGGCGCGATCATCGCCGCGCGTCAGCGGATTGTCGAAGGCGCCGTCGGGATGGTGGAGATGGCGCTCGAGATGCTGTCGCAGCGCGATGTCGTCGAGCTCGACAACGAACGCAAGGCGGCCATGGTCAGCAACCTGCTGGTCGTCTTGTGTGGCGATCGATCGACACAACCCGTCGTCAACACGGGGACGATTTACCACTGAGTCCACGGCCCCGGCGCCCGACGCGCCGGGGCCGCGATTGAACTGCCATGGCCGACCGGAAACCCTTTCTCCTGCGCGTCGATCGCGCGCTGCTCGACGACCTGCAGCGCTGGGCAAACGACGATCTGCGCAGCCTGAACGGCCAGATCGAGTTCATCCTTCGCCGCGCGCTGCAGCAGGCGGGTCGCGCGAGGAAAGACGCCTCAGAGACCGGCGACGGCAGCGACGCGGACTGATCGTTCGCTCTGCGACTGACTCCCACGAGACATGGGACGGAAGGAGGTCACGATGCCGCGGGACGTCCCTTCATGGCGCACCACTCTGCTGCCCCTCGAAGCCGTCGTCTTCACCGTCGTCATGCCCGGTGCTGTCACCTACTGGATTCCTCGCCACGTCCTCGGACTCTGGAGCGGCGTGGCGCCGGCGCCCGGGAGCGTCATCCATACGGCCGCCATCGGACTCCTCGTGGGGGGACTCGCGATCTATCTGAAATGCGTCTGGGACTTCGTCACGCGAGGACGCGGCATTCCCGCGCCTGTCGATCACCCCCGGCATCTCGTCGTGTCAGGTCTCTATCGCTACGTGCGCAATCCGATGTACCTCGGGGTGCTGCTCGTCCTGCTGGGAGAAACGCTGTTCTTCGTCTCGGGACGACTGCTGATCTACACGGCGGCGTGGCTGCTGCTCGTGCACACGTTCGTGGTGCTGCACGAGGAACCGTACCTGGCCGGCAGGTTCGGTGATTCGTACGAGCGCTACCGCGCATCGGTGCGGCGCTGGATCCCCGGCGCCGCCTACCGGAGATCGTCGTGACGCGCCCTGCTCGGACGGCCTTCGGGGTGCTGCTGGCCACCGGCCTCGCCGCCTGGATCGTTGCCAGCGCGCTGCTCTGGCTCATCGTGACGCGCCCGCTGGACGCCATCGAGTGGCTGACGACGATGGCGCGTTGAGCAGCGCCAACTGGCGCCACCGCGCGGTGGCGGCGTGACATATCGCGTCGATCCAATCGCCGCGCTTCGGGAAGAGTAGGCCTCGGCCCCGTCCCGCCGCCGTGCAATCCGCTGCCCAGCCGCCGTGCAGCCGCGCCGCCGCACTACCCGCCGCCGCGCCGCCCGCTACTGCGAAGCCCCAGCGTCCTTCTGTTTCCAGAGCCGAAGCGTCCCCGGCAGCCGCGTGGCGGCGTCGATCTGCTCGTAGCCTTGCGGCACGCTGCCGCCGAAGCCGTTGTAGGTGATGACGAACGTGCCGGGTCGGGCGCGCGACAGCAGCGCAGCGGTGGCGGCCACGTCCTGCTGCTGGCTCTCCGTGGTGAACGTCACGTCCGGATCGGTGAACCGCGTGGACCGAAAGGTGTAGTCGCCGAACGGATTGAACAGATAGTACGCGTCGCCCGCCAGGCCGGCGGCGGCGTCGAGTCCACCGTGAACGAACGTGACACGGTCGTCCACGCCGAACGTCGCGGCCAGTTCACGTGCCGCGGCGACGAGCGAGGCGCGGTGTTCGAGACCCGTGAACCGGCAGCGCGTGAGCATCGCCGCCACCACACAGAACTTGCCGGCGCCCGATCCGATGTCGATAACGGTTCGCGCCTGCGTCTCGCGCAGCCACGTGGCGGCCAGGCGCGCCACGCGCACCGGCGTCCAGTAGTGGGCCGACACGTCGCGCAGTGCGTCGGGTAGAGCACGATCGAACGCGTCATCGGCGGACGTCTGACCGGATCGAATGGCCGCCGCGATGAGACGGGCCCGGCGGCGGTCGACCGGAACCGCCGTCACCGGGTGGTCACCGAACAGGAGCCGTCGCGCCGATGGAGACATCCCGTGAAGCATAGCCGGATCAGGTGCGGCTGCTCTCCGCGTGCATCCGGGCGAAGACGGCCTCGCGATCGGCAACCGACACCTGCCGATCAATCAATGGATAGAGGATGTTCTCTTCCTTCCAGTTGTGCGCGGAGAGCACCTCCATCAACGCGGCCTCGTCCGCATCGATGCTCGCGTCGCCCTGCTGTAGTGCCTCGTCGATCGAACCGAGTAAGCGCGTGATCGCCCGGTGCTCGGCACGCATCACCACTATCGGCCCGTTGTCGGTCATGCCGGTGAGCCGCTCGAACAGCGGAAACAGAATGTCCTCTTCCCACCCGATGTGCCGCTCCAACCGGCCTTTGAACTCGCGGTACAGGACGAGCGCCGCCGGCCGCACCCCGGCTTTCGACGCGCGGAACTGTTCGAGCAATTGGTCGATCTCGTCGTGATCGACGCCGTAGAAGGACGAGATGGTGACCGGCGCGTCCACGACCGGGCGGATCACCCACGCCTCATCGGCCGCGTCGGCCGTTCGGGCGTCCGACGACGCAGCTCGACGAACAGCAGATGACAGCGTCAGGAAGAGGCCTGCCCAGGCAAATGTCCTGAACGACATGGCCGCGAGGCTCTGGCCAGCCACGCCCGCTCCAGCGGCATATGCCACCGAAACGGCGAGCAGCGCGAGCAGATTCAGGAGGGCGATGGTTTGCGCCCAGGCGCGTCCGCAGCGAAGGTCGCGCCAGACCTGCCAGCCGGCCGCGATGTACACGACGCCCATGATCGTGTTGAAGAGCAACAGCGGGCGGAAGACGACGTAACCGGGATCGGCACCCGCCAGCACGCGGCCACCCGCGAAAACCGTGACCACGCCGACGATGACGGCAACGACCGCGACTGACCGCTGCACCATGTGATGCCCTCCGGCTCTCCCGCGTGCATTGTGCCGGGCGTCCCCGCTTCCGCCTTTGCGCTGGCGCAACAGCTGCGTGTCCCGTCGCGGCGATGGCCGCCGGAGTACGTCGAGCCTGTCGATCCGCACGTCCGGCGCCGAAGAAACAGATGATGCGAACGGCGATGTTCCTGGCCTGCGTGTTACTCGTGCCGTCTCTGATCTGCGCTCAGCCGGCCGCGTCCGACGACCCGCAAGGCGGCCAGAGCCGACAGCCACACGAACGACGCGTCTACGTCGCCATGTGGACCACGCACCTGAAAGACGACGTCCTGGTGCTCGACAACAACTGGGTCATCGGCGTGACCGCGGGAGGATGGTTCGGCGCCACCTTCCACAACTCGTTCGGCCGACGCGCGTACGCGGGCGGGCTTCAGCGCCTGCTGATCTCGTCCGACCAGGGATGGATGACGACGTCGCTCGGATACCGGCTCGGCGCGGTGACCGGGTACGACGGGCGGCTCATGCGTCTCGCGCGCAAGACACCGGTGATGCCGCTCGTGCAGCCGTTCGTGTCGTTCGATGTCGCGCGTGTCGGCGTCGAGGTGTCCTACACGTTCGTGGTGGTGTCGGGCGCCGTGTCGTTCCGGTTCTGACGGTGACGGGCGGCACGGCGGCGCGGCGGCGGGCGGCGGGCGGCGGGCGGCAGACCACACGGCTGCGCGGCGGCACGGCGGCCGGGGGAAAACGCTCTTCGATTCGACCGTCGCGATGGTCTTGCGGTACGGAGAAACGAAAACCGATCGATCTCGCCGTCCGGTGTCGCGTGGCGCAGGAGACGGGAGTTTCGGCTCTCATTGAAGGGCGACGGATTCGCCGTGCCCACAGCCGCCACGCCGGGCATGGCCTGCAGCGCCTCGATCGCGCGGCGTGTCAGTTGCTCGCCGCCGGCGCCCGTGGCGCCAATCAGACGCGGATTCAGCGTGAAGCTCATGACGCCGGCCGGCGCCATGCCCAGATCAACGGCGCGTAGACTCCCGAGCGATCGCGTCATGAGCACGGCCGTCGTCATCAACGCAAGCGACAGCGCGATCTGCGCGGCCACGAGCGTCGCGCGCATGCGGTGAGCACTGGTGGTCGTCCGGGCCGAGCGATCGAACGCGATGCGTGCCTCGTTGCGCGTGGCGAGCACAATCGGCACCAGCGCGAACGCGAGCACGGTGCACACGCCTGCCGCTGCCGCGAACGCCGACACGCGCCAGTCGATGCCGACATCCCTCAGCGCGGCCACATGGCTGAACACCTGGACACCATCGACGAGCCGCACGAGCAGCCACGTACCGCCAAGGCCTCCGGCCACGGCCAGCAGCGCCAGACACAACGCTTCGACAGCGAGTGGACGCATCAGGCGCCAGCGTGAGGCGCCGATGGCACGGCGAACGTTGAGCCCCTGCCAGCGCCGACCGTGACGGGCGAGCAGCAGGTTCGCCGCATTCGCGCACGCCAGCAGTGCGAACAGGCACGCCACGGTCACGACGCGCGGGAACGAAGCGCCGAGATGACGTTCGCTCGGGCCGTCGCGCAGGCCCGGGTACACCCACGGCACGAAGTTCGCCATGCGCGCGGGCACCTGCGTCCGAAGGGGTTCATACGCGGCACGAAAGGCGGCCTGCAGCGCTTCGGGCGACGTCCCCGGCACGACACGCGCCACCAGGAGCGACACAGAGGATGACCGAGCGTCCGCCTCGGGTTCGGGTAGCCAGACATCGCCGGTGTTGGCGGCCGTCGAACTCCATCCTCGATAGTCGTCGACGACGCCCACGATCGTGTATGGCCGGTCCTTGACGTAGAGCGACGTCCCGAGCACGTCGGGCCGCTGGCCATATTCGCGCCGCCACAACGCCTCGCTGACGAGCGCCACCGGCGCGCCATCTGTCGTCTCTTCCTTCGAGAACAGCCGGCCGATGCGAGGGCGCACGCCGAGCACCTCGAAATACGACGGTGCGACGTAGCCGACATCGACGAGCCTGGGCATGTCGCCCGGCCGCACGGCGAACACCGTTGGTGATGGACTTCCGCTGCGCACGGCCACGGCCAGCACCGCGGCGTCGGCCGCCTGGAACACGGACACGGCATCCGGCGATCCGTACGCCCAGGTGCGCGGCTCGTCTTCGGGCTGAAACAGGATAGATACGAGCGTGGCCGGATCGTGAACGCCCGGTGTCGGCCTGAACGCCACGTGATTGAACACGGCGTAGACTGCCGAGGTCGCGGCAATGCCGAGCGAGAGTGTCACGACAATCGTCGCGCTCGTGGCAGGCTCGTGCACCAGCATCCGGACGGCCGACATGACGTCGGCCCGCAGTCCGGCGCTGCGCTGCCGTCGCGCGCGGACGGGCACGGGCATGGTGGCGCCCCGCATGCGGAGCGCGGCGCCAATCGCCACGACATGCCATGAGATCCAGAAGCGGCGACGCCATCCTGCGAGAGCGCGCCCGTCGGCTTCGTCCTGCAGGTCGGACGCGACCGAGTCGCGCCACCGCGACGGCACAATCGTCAACAACCACGGCACTCGCTTCATCGTCACTTCCTCGCCAGCACCGTGCCGGTCGACAGCCGACGCACCGCACGCTGCGCGTCGCGCAGCGCGCTGATGCCCGCCGGCAACGCACGGAACAGACGCCGCGCCTTGCCGCCCTGAACGGCCGTGGGCTCACCGAAGTGCGACCCGACGAACCCCTTGGCCTCGAGTCGATCGAGTGTGACGTAGATGGAACCGCGCGGCAGCAGCACACCGGCTTCGCGCTCGATCAGCTCGCGAATCGGCACGGCGTACGACTCCTCGCCAAGCCGGAGAACGGCCAGCAGCACCCACTGCTCCACTTCGCCGAGGCGGGAAGGATCATCGCGTGTCATGGCTAATGTCTATTTATTTAGCATTATGACAACGCGCGCGCAAGACGAAAAAAGCCGGAAGCGGGATTCCCGCTTCCGGCTCGGTGAGTTCCCCGGGTCTGAAGACCCGGGGCTCCATCTACGTCCGCAGCCCGCAGCCGCGCAGCCTCCAGCTCGTTACGGCGCCGCGAACAGCCGCACGTTGGTCACCTGCAGCGGACCGGCCACCGTACCGGGTGTGGTCTGCGTGACGCGGACAAAACGTGCCTGCTGCGCCGGGAACGCCGCCGCGACGAGCAGACCAATCTCGCCCTGCGCCACCGGCTGACTCCAGGTCGTGCCGTTCGTCGACACCTGCACCTGATACCGGCGCGGTTGCGGCGGACCAGCGGTCTGCGGACCACCGCGACCCGGGCCGCCACGTCCCAGACCGGGCGTGTTGAACTCGATCTCCGCGAGGTTGACCGCGGCCGGCAGTTCCACCTGGAACCACGTGCCGGCCTGATCGGCGGCGCCCACGGTCGACCAGCCGATGGTCGTCAACGCCTGCGCGGCGCGGTCGTTGTTGACGCTCGCGGTAACGCGCCACGTCGGCTGCGGCTCGAGCACGCGCGGCAGCGCGGTCTCGATCTCCGGCGCCGTCCACATCGACTCGCGGCTCGCCGTGGTGCGGCGCACGCGCGCCACGTCTTCCGCCGTGACGAACGCCCCCGTGTTGCCGAAGTCGTTCCGGATGTACGACGCGACGTTGGCGATCCACTCGTCGGTCTGCGTGCCCATCGGCACCATGACGTTCGTGTACGTCCGGCCGGCCAACGGCCCGGTCAGGCCGTTCAGCAGCACCTTCACCACGTAGTCGCGATGTCCCTGCACGCGCGGCGATCCGCCGAGCGGCGGCGCCATCATCGCGCCCGGATCCGCGCCGGCCATGGCCACGCCCGCGCCGTCGGGCGCGTGACACGCGGCACACGTCTCGGCGTAGGACCGCGATCCCTGCTCGTACATCGACTGCTGCGTGGGCGTCAGCCCGGGAACGCCGCGCCCGCGCGCCGCGTTCTCGAGCGCGCGCCGGCCGATCTCCTGGATGCCACGCGCCGGATTGGAGGCCATCGTCGCCTTCAGCACCGCGTCGGCGTCCTCGACGCGCAGCACGTTGAGCGTCAGGACCGCCTGCAGCACGACGTCCACGTCAGCGTCCTTCGCCGCGGCGCGGTAGTCGTCGGCAAACGATCGATCGCCCTGCTTGAAGAGCGTCTCGCTCGCGCGGATCGCCTGAATCCGCATGCGCGGATTCGGATCCTTCATCTGCTCGCGCACGAGCGCTGCGTCGAGTGCGCCCAGGCCCTCGAGCGTCCAGAGCGCGTGGAACCGGCCGAGCAGGTTGTCACCATGAACGATCTGTCGAAGCGCAGGCACCACTGATGTGTCCTGCTTCAGCACGATCAGCTTCTGCGCCGTGTCGCGCCACCAGCCGTTCGGGTGCGTCAGGTGCGCCACGAGCTGCGCGGGCGTCTCCTCGAGCATCCGCGGCTTCGTGAAGTCGGGTGCGATGGCCGGCAGTGCGGGCTGACCGGGAATCTCGACCGCGGCCGGACCGGCTGGCGTGCCGGGGAACGCCGGCGTGCCGTCGAACCGCAGCCGCCACACGCGGCCGTGGTTGATGACCTTGTCGAGCTGGTACTGCTGAATCTTGTGCCGCAGGTACGAACCGGGCCCCGTCCACTGCCCTTCCTGGATGATGCCGCGGTACATGTCGCTGATGTAGATCAGCCCGTCGGGCCCGGTCTTGATGTTGACCGGACGGAACAGCGGGTCCGAGCTCAGGATGAACTCCGACTTCGGATACACGTTCGTGAGCTGCGTCAGCCCTTCGTTCTTGACGATGCGCGCGCGGCGGATGAGACGGCCGACCGGCTCGGTGAACAGCAGGTCGCCATTGAGGTCTTCCGGCATCCGGTGCGATCGCACGATGTCGGGGCCGCCCGTCGCGGTCATGTGATTGACGTGGCCGATGGGCGATCGCACACGGCCCATGCCGCCCTGCACGTCGCTCAGCCCCACGATGGGATACGGGATGATGAAGTCGTCGTCGTACTCGCCGGGAATGCGGCTGTACGCGCCGTACTGAATCGGCACGTGGAAGTTCAGCGGACCGTATTCACACCCGGCGCAGACGAACCACATCTTGCCGTCGTCGTCCATCGTCAGGCCCCACTGCCCGCCGTTGGCGCCGGTGTTCTCGCGGATGATGCCGGTGGGCGTCCAGCGGAAGCGGAACGAGTTGTAGGTGCTGTAGATCCAGTTGTCGAGCCCCCAGACGAACCCGCTCTGCTCGTGCTCGAGGTTGCCGTCGCGGCCCACGCCGACGCCCGTGTAGAACACCTCGCGCCTGTCGGCCACGCCGTCGTTGTTCGTGTCGGTCCACTTGATCAGATCGTTCGACGCGGTCTCGTTCACGATGATCGAGTTGCCGTCCCAGACCAGCACGTTGCGCGGCAGCACGAGGTTGTCGACGAAGATCGTCTTCGTCTCGTACGTGCCGTCGCCGTCCTTGTCCTCCCAGCGCGAGATGCGGCTGCGCGGCTCGTGCTGCCCCGTGCCCTCGACGTCGGGCATGTAGGTGATGAACTCCACGACGTACATCCGGCCGTTGCCGTCGAACTCCACAACCGCCGGGGTGTTGATGTCCGGGTCGGTCAGGACCAGTTCCATGCGGTAGCCGGGCGGCAGCACGAACGTCTTCGCCTGTTCCTCAGCCGTCTTGGCGAGGATTGGCTCTTTCGGTTCGAAGTCTGCGCGTGTGTGGGGGCCGGGCGGCGGCAGCCGCGCCTGACCGAACGCCGTCAATCCGGCGGCCGCGGCCATGGCCGCAACGAGAAGGGTCCGTACGTGACGATGAGTGTGGACTCGGGGCATATTCCTGGCTCTGAGGGCAGCGTGACGCGCCGGCCTGTTCAACATGTGGAAGCGATTCGATGGCTTATATCACAAAGTAATTCGGGGACGACAGGGACAACAGGTGCGACGGGCGACAGGTAGGCCCGGCAACACCTGGGGCCGGTCGGTTTCTCAGGAACAACGGGGGCGACAGGGAGCGACAGGCGACAGGAACCTGACGCTTGTCATCTTCATCTGAACTGTGCGCCGGGGCCCGCGGGGCGGACATGCAATGACGTTGGCCAGCGCAGCAGGTTCCTGTCGCCCGTCGCACCCGTCGCACCCGTCGCACCTGACGATCTACATCCTCGTCATCAACAAGGCCACGGCCAGACTGATCGCCGACAGCACGGTGCTCAGTGCGATCGATCCCGAGGCCAGCGCTTCGTCGCCGCCCATCTGGCGGGCCATGACGTAGGCTGCGGCGGCTGTCGATGTCGAGGCGAAGACGAGGGCGATCCGCATCTCGATCGCGCCAAGCCCAGCCGCCCATACCAGGCCGCCGATGATGGCCGGTGAAATCGCCACCTTGAGAAGCGCCGCCGAGAGAATCCAGGCGCGGCGACCCACGAATCGCGTTGTGGTCAACGACCCACCAATACACAGGAGCGCGATCGGCACGGCCGAACCGCCGAGCACCTCGAGCGTGCGGTCGAGGAACGCGGGCAGACGTAACCCGGCCAGCGCAAACAGCAGCCCGGACACGCCGGCCAGCAACAACGGATTGGTGAGAATCGGCTGCACCATCGCACGGACACCATCCCCACTCCCCGATCGGCTCGCCTGGAGCACGATGACGGCCAGCACGTTGTAGGAGGCCATCGTCAGCGTCATCACGATCACGCCCGAGGCCAGGAGCGGCACACGGATCGAATCGGGCGCGTCGACGACACTCGCCGCGAGCACGGGAATCCCGATGAACGCGAGGTTGCCGCGGAACGCCGACTGCACGAACGTGCCCTGTCCGGCGACCGGAATTCCGAGCACCCGGCTCCAGCCCCACGCGACGAGCGCCACGAGTGCGGTCCCGGTCAGCATGACGCCCAGCAGCCACCATGTGGCCGCGCTGGCCTCCGACGCGCCGGCCGCCGAACGGAACAGCAGCGCAGGCAGCGCCACCCAAAACGCGAGTTTGTTCAGGTCAGCCGCGAACTGCGGCCCGAGAAACCGGAGGCGCGACAGGAGCGCGCCGAGTCCGATCAGCAGGATGAGAGGCAGCAGGGTGTTGACGAGCAAGGCCATCGACGCGCGGCGACAGTATCGATCAGGCCGCTGCGCTTGACCGACCTCTTTGGTCGCACTATCCTTCCGGGGAGCCTTGTTGAGAGTACGTCTCATTTGCGGCCGTCCCCAGCCATGAACCTCGCGAGCACGCCCGTCGACGCCAGTCCAGCCGGTGTGCTCGACCACGCACCCTCGGCTTCCCGCCAGTCGCCGGCGTCCGCGTCCGTCGCCGCACATTCGGCGGCGCCGCCACGGGTTCAGGTCGAACACCTCAGTCTGCGGTACGGCGCGCGTGCCGCACTCGACGACGTGACCCTTGCGCTGGCGGCTGGCGAAATTCTCTCGCTGCTCGGCCCGTCCGGCTCCGGCAAGTCCACGCTGCTCAGGCTCATCGCCGGCCTCGAGCGGCCGACCACGGGGCGCATCGTGCTCGACGGCACGGAGGTCGCCGGCCCAGACACGTTCGTGGAGCCGGAACGGCGGCGCGTCGGCATGGTCTTCCAGGACTACGCGCTCTTTCCGCACCTGACCGTCGACGCCAACGTGGCGTTCGGCCTGCGCGGGATCGATCGCACGACCGCACGCGAGCGAGTCGAGTCGCTCCTCACGACGGTCGGCCTGATCGACAGACGCGACAGTTATCCCCACATGCTGTCGGGCGGCGAACGCCAGCGCGTGGCTCTGGCCCGCGCGCTCGCGCCTCGACCGCACGTGCTGCTGATGGACGAACCGTTCTCGGGTCTCGACAGCCGGCGGCGCGATCAGGTGCGCGACACGACACACGACATCCTGCGCGCAACCGGCACGACCACGCTGCTCGTCACGCACGATGCGACCGAGGCTCTGCGGTTCGGCGATCGGATTGCGCTGCTCGATCACGGACGCCTCGTGCAGCAGGGCCGGCCCGACGAGCTGTACCGCGCGCCGGCAGCGCATCAGGCCGCGAGAACCTTCGGCGACATCAATACGTTCACCGCGACCTGCCGCGGCGGTTTTCTCGACACGCCGCTGGGGCGGTTCGCCGCGCCCCAGCTCTGCGACAACGCACGCGCCGACGTGTGCGTGCGGCCGCAGCACGTGCGATGCACGCTGCAGCCGGTTGGCCTGCGGGCGCGTGTCGTGCGGACGACGTTCCTCGGCGACACCACCGAACTGAGCCTGCAGCTCGAAGGCCGCGCGGAGGCCGTGCTCGCGCGCATGACGGGCAGCGCGCCCTTCGTTCCCGGTGCGCCGGTGCATGTCAGCGTCGCAGCCGATGATGTGCTGATCATTCCCGGTCGAGACTGACCATCAACAACACACCGCCGGTGCGAATCACCCGGCGCGCAAGGAGACTCCCGTGACCCGCCAGCCGTTCACCGTCCTGTTGACCTCTGCCCTTGCCGCGATGGCCTTGATGCTGCCGGCCGCGCCGGCTGACGCGCAACAGGTCAACCTCTACACGACGCGCGAACCCGGACTCATCCAGCCGCTCATCGACGCGTTCAGCAAGACGACCGGCATCAAGGTCAACAGCATCTTCGTGAAGGACGGCCTCGCGGAACGTGTGGCGGCCGAGGGCACGCAGTCGCCGGCCGACGTGCTGATGACGGTCGACTTCGGCAACCTGCTCGACCTCACCGAACGCGGGCTCACCCAGCCCGTGCGATCGACGACGCTCGAGCAGGCGGTGCCGGCGAACCTGCGCGGCGCGCAGGGTGAGTGGTTCGCGCTCTCGCTGCGCGCGCGTGTGCTCTACGCTGACCGCGGCCTCGCGAACACATCGTTCAACTACGAGGATCTCGCCGATCCGCAGTGGAAGGGACGCGTCTGCATCCGCTCGGGACAACATCCGTACAACACGGCGCTCATTGCCGCCTACATTGCGCATCACGGCGAAGCCGCGGCCGAAGCGTGGCTGCGCGGCGTGAAGGCGAACCTCGCGCGGCCGGCCACGGGCGGCGACCGCGACATCGCGCGCGACATCATGGGCGGCATCTGCGACATCGGCATCGCCAACTCCTACTACGTCGGCCTGATGCGCAGCGGCGCAGGCGGCGCCGATCAGGTGAAGTGGGGCCAGGCCATCAAGGTCATCCTGCCGACGTTCCGCAACGGCGGCACGCAGGTGAACCTGTCGGGCGCGTCGCTCGCGCGCCACGCGCCGAATCGCGATGCGGCGGTGCGGTTCCTCGAGTACCTGGTTTCGGACGAGGCGCAGAAGATCTACGCCGAGAGCAACTTCGAATATCCGGTCAAGGCCGGCGCCCCGATTCACCCACTCGTCGCCGAGCTCGGCACGCTGCGCGTCGACGCACTCAACATCGTCGACATCGCCAAGCACCGCGCCGCCGCCAGCCGCCTGGTCGATCGCGTGGGATTCGATCGGTAGGGGGCAAGGCTGCAAGGCGACGAGACGACAAGGCGACGGGGCGCGGTCACCGTAGGGGCGAGGCTTGCCCCGCCCGGGCGGCCCGAGGGCCGCCCCTACGGCGGGCACTCTCGCCATCGCGGCGGGCCCGCGCCGCTTCGTAGCCTTGCAGCCTCCCCGTAGCCTCGCCGCCGTGAAGCCTTGTAGCCTTCCCCCCATGCTCCCCTGGTCGCTCGCCGCCGGCGCGCTTGCGCTGTTGATGCTCGCGCCGTTCGCGGCGCTCGTCGTGACGGCGTGGCCGGGAGCTCTGAGTCAGTGGACGCACCTGCTCACCTACGTGCTGCCACCGGCGGCGCTCGACACGGCCATCCTGCTGACGGGCGTGGCCGTCGTCGCGGGCACCATGGGCACGACGCTCGCGTGGCTGGTCACGGCCTACGACTTTCCAGGACGACGATGGCTCGGCGGTGCGCTGCTGCTGCCGCTCGCCATGCCTACCTACATCGTCGCGTATGCGTATCTCGACCTACTGCATCCGGTGGGTGTCATCCAGGACACCATCCGCACGCTGCTCGGTTACGAGACGCCGCGCGAGTTCCGTCTGCCCGACGTGCGGTCGATGCCCGGGTGCATCCTGCTGCTGGGGTTCGTGCTCTATCCGTACGTCTACCTGCCGACGCGCGCGATGTTCCTGATGCAGGCGGCCAACCTGCTCGATACGGCGCGCACGCTCGGTGCGAGTCGCGCGCAGGCGTTTCTGCGCGTCGCGCTGCCGCTCGCCCGTCCGGCCGTGGCCGTCGGGTTGAGCCTTGCGCTGATGGAAGCGCTCAACGACATCGGCGCGTCGGAGTTTCTCGGCGTGCGCACGCTCACGGTGTCGATCTACACGACGTGGGTGACACGATCGGATCTGGCCGGCGCCGCACAGATCGCGCTGGCGATGCTGGCCGTGGTCATCGCGCTGACGGCGCTCGAGCGGCGCGCGCGGCGACAACGGCGATACGCCAACGACGCCCAGCAGCCACGACCGCTCGCGCCGCATCGTCTGCGCGGTCCGGCGGCACTCGTGGCACCGGCCCTGTGCGCGCTGCCCGTCGTGATCGGCTTCCTCGCGCCGACGATCTATCTGGTGGGCGCCGCGGCGGAGCGCGTGCAGTTCGCGGGCGTGCCGGCGGCCATCATCGAACAGGCGCGTAACACCGTGGTGCTGTCGCTCGTCGCCACGGCGATCGCGGTGGCTGCCGGCGTCGTTGTCGCGTACGCCGCGAGGCTCGCGCGCGGCCGGCTCGCAGCAGCCATGACGTCCGTCGCCACGCTGGGCTACGCCACGCCCGGCACGGTCGTGGCCCTCGGACTGCTGCCGGTGGTCACGGGTGTCGACGCGATCATCGGGCGCGCGTCCGAGGCAATGACTGGCGTCGCCACTGGTCTGGTCCTGCTCGGTTCCGGCGCCGGACTCGTCTACGCGTATTTCGTGCGCTTCCTCGCCATTCCCACCGGCGGCGCCGACGCGGCACTCGGACGCGTGTCGGTGTCGGTCGACGAAGCCGCGGCGACACTCGGCCACGGCGCCTCGCATCGTCTCTGGAAAATTCACCTGCCGGTGATCCGGCCTGCCGTCCTGATGGCGGCGCTGCTCGTGTTCGTCGATTGCATGAAGGAGCTGCCGGCCACCCTGCTGCTGCGTCCGCTCGGCGTCGAGACGCTGGCGACGTATCTCTACGGCGAGGCTGCCCGCGGCACGTACGAAGACGGCGCCATCGCCGCGCTTCTCATCGTCGTCGTCGGCCTCGGCCCCGTGTGGCTGCTGGC
>CAZVHY010000033.1:18893-21765 GCA_964627115.1 uncultured Solibacteraceae bacterium
TGCCGGCCCGGGGCGATCGAGACAAGAGAGAAGGTAAGTAGTTAGAAGCGGACGAAGGTCGACAACAGGAAAGATCGAGGGGTGCCAGGGTTGTAGCGCTGGCCGTTGTTGTTGATGCTGCGCACGTACACCTTGTCGGTGAGGTTGTTGAGGTTCAGGCGCACGCCCAGCCGCTGGCCGATGGGCACCTCGACCAGGGCGTTGGCGATCGCGTAGCCCGGCAGCACGGTCGTGTTGGCCGCGTTGATGAACACCCGGCCCGTCTGCTGGAGGCCGCCGCCGATGCGGATGCCGTGCGGCAGCCGGAACGTGGTCCAGAGCGAACCCGAGAACTCCGGCGTCAGCGTCAGGCGCGTGCCGTTGTTCGCGGCGTTCTGGCTCACGCGCTCCGAGTCGAGGTACTGCACGCTGAACATCAGGTCCCAGAACGGCAGCGGACGTCCCTGCGCTCCGAACGTCACGCCCGTCACCTTCTGTCCATCGTCCTGGTTGAAGACCGGCGGAATCGCGGTGCTGTCGATGACGAAGATGACGTTGGTGTTCTCGGTGTAGAAGACGGCGCCGTTGAGCACGAGCCGGCTGCCGGCCAGGCTCCACTTCGTGCCGACCTCGTAGTTGGTCGACTTCTGCGGATCGACGTTCGGGTTGTTCTGGTTGGTGGCTCCCGCATTGAGCTGGAAGTTCGTCGATCCGGGCGGCGTCAGCGACGAGCCGTACGAGACGTACAGGTTGCCCTGGTTGTTGAGCCGGTAGACGAGCCCCGCCTTCGCGCTCACGAGCGTGCCGTCGCCCTCGAGCTCGGTCACCGCGCCGGTGGTCGCGTTGATCGTCTGCGACCGCGTGTCGTAGGTCTCGACACGCACGCCGCCATTGACGCGCACGCGCGATCCGAGATCCACGCCATCGAACAGGTAGAACGCGATCGTATCGGTCCAGCCATTGGTCTGGGCGCCGCTCGGTTGCACGTTCATGTCGACGACCGGCGTCGAGATGTCCGGGGTGAACAAATCGAGCGCGCGCGGCGAGCCGAAGCCGGTGTAGCCGGGCGCCCGGTACTCTTCGCTGCTCACCTCGAGCCCGGCGCTCAGGTCGTGACGCAGCCGTCCGGTGTTCGCACTGGCCGTCAGGCTCGTCTGGTTCGACAGGATGTTGTTGTCACGGAAGCTGCCCTGCCGTGCCGCGTTGATCGTGCCGGTGGTCGCGTTCCACGCGCCGGTGATCGCCGAGACGACGGCCTCGCGCGTGGACGTGTTGTAGCGCGTCTGGTTGCGAACCGTGACGCCCGGACGGAAGTCGTGCTCGAGACGCAGCGTGACGTTGTCCTGCTTCGCCTTGTCGTAGTCGTCGAGCGACCCGTACCAGTTCGACTGGCTCACGGGCTGGGGAGCCACGACGCTCGTCGCCGTCAGCGGGCCGATGGGTGACGCCGCGCCCGGCATGCCGTAGTCGGGCAGGTTGTTCTGCCGCTGCACCTGGCCGGAGAGCACGACACGCGTCGACGTGTCGAGGCCGAACGCGATCGACGGCGCGAACGACTTCGTCTCGCGCTGTACGTGATCGCGGCCCGCCACGCCGCCATCCTGCCAGAGCGCATTGATGCGCACGGCGCCGCTGCCGAAGAACGTGCCGGGGGTGCCGGCGCGCAGCGGCTGGTTCAGGTCGGCCGTCAGGCGCACGCTGTCGTTCGATCCGTACGCGAGTGTGCCGGCGTGCGCCGACCGCAGTCCCGGCGACTTGGTCGTCATGTTGATGTACCCGGCGGCGTTCGTGCGGCCGACGTCCGATCCCGTCGGCCCCGAGAAGACCTCGACCTGCTCCAGGTTGTAGACGTCACGCGCGAGCAGACCATCGTCGCGCACGCCGTCGACAAACAGGCTGTTGGCCGCACTGAACCCACGCATGTTGAACATGTCGCCGGTCGTGCCCGCCGCACCGCCGCCCTCGCCGGCCTGCATCGTGATGCCCGGCACGTTGCGCAGCGCCTCGCTCAGCGTGGTGGCGCCCTGCTCTTCGATGACGCTCCGCGGAATCAGCTGAATCGTCTGCGGCGTTTCCACGAGCGGCGTCGTGTACTTGGACGACTCGATGCGCGGCAGCGCGCCGCTCACCTCGACCGTGTCGCCGGCCACGCGCACCTCGACGATCACCTGGGTCGACGACGCCTGGCGCCACGAAAGCGCACTGCCGGCCAGCAGACGGACGAGCGCCTGTTCGGCCGTCAGACTGCCCGACACACCGTTGGTGGTCAGCCCGCGCGCCACGTCGCCGGCCACGGTCACCGAGAGCCCGGTCACCTGCTCGAACTGACGCAGCGCGTCGGTCAACGGGCCGAACGCGATATCGAAGCGGAACGTCTGGGCCAGCGCCGGTGACGCCTGCACGCCGGCGGCCTGCGCGGCGCGGGTCGTACGGTGGCTGGCGGCGAGCACATCCTGCGGCGAATCCCACGCACCGAGCAGACCCTCGGTGCGCGACAAGGTGGCGTCCAGGTCGGCTTCGACCGGGCGCGACTCGGCGGCGACCGTCACGCTGCCGACAGCGGCAGACGCGACGAGCACACCGACGGTGGTGAGTGTGGTGCGGCCAGGGCCCGGGCGACGGGGCGATGCTGGCTGGGCGGTATGACGGACGGACATGGCACCTCTCGAACGCGTGCCACGGCTGGCCGACTGCCGCTAGAATGCGGGGGTCGAACGCCATGCGCCACGCGCGTATGGACTTGCGGTCTCTCTCGACTGACTGGTTCGGCACCCCGCCAGGTGTGACAGCACCTGGCGGGATCTTCTGGCGGATCCTAAATACGACTTATTTAGTCCGTCAACGTTCATGACAAATCTACGACAACTTCCTGACTATTCGTTCAGAAAATTAC
>CAZVHY010000033.1:21865-25435 GCA_964627115.1 uncultured Solibacteraceae bacterium
CTCGACCTGCTGGCCGGTCCGTCGAACCTCACCGTCGCCGACGTCCTGCCCGTGCTCTTCAGCGGCAGCACGACCGAGGGCCCCACCAGCGTCATCGTCTGGCAGATCCGTTTTCCCGCGGCGGTGCTGGCCGTGCTCGTCGGCATGGCGCTCGCGCTCGCGGGTGCAGAGATGCAGACCACGCTCGACAATCCGCTCGCCAGTCCCTTCACGCTCGGGATGTCGTCGGCCGCAACCTTCGGCGCCGCGCTGGCCATCGTGCTCGGCGTGAACATCCCCGGTGTGCCAGACGCATGGATCCTGCCGGCCGCGGCGTTTGCGTGCGCGTTCGCATCCGTCCTGCTGCTGCAGTCAGCGGCGCGCTCGCGCCAGGCGGGGCCTGAAACACTCGTGCTGTTCGGCATCGCGCTCTTCTTCACGTTCAACGCGCTGGTTGCGATCATGCAGTTCGTGGCGAGCGAACAGGCCCTGCAGCAGCTCGTCTTCTGGACGATGGGCAGTCTCGATCGCGCCAACTGGACGACGATTCAGATTGTGGCGGGCGCCGTCGTGCTGGTGGTGCCGTTCTCGATGGCGGCGGCGTGGAAGATGACGGCGCTGCGGCTCGGCGACGAACGGGCGCGCAGTTTCGGCATCAACGTGTCGCGGCTGCGGTTGTGGTCGCTCCTCCGCATCAGCGTGCTCACGGCCACGTCGGTCGCCTTCGTCGGCACGATCGCGTTCGTCGGGCTCGTCGGCCCGCACATCGCGCGATTGCTCGTCGGCGAAGACCACCGCTTCTTCCTGCCGGCGAGCGCCATCTGCGGTGCGCTCGTCATGTCGCTCGCCTCGGTCGCGAGCAAGACGCTCGTGCCGGGCGCGGTCATTCCGATCGGCCTGGTCACCGCGCTCATCGGCGTGCCGTTTTTCGTCACGCTCATCATCGGACGACGGACATGAGCGCGCGCACTGATGCCCTCACCATCGCCGGCCTGTCGGCCGGCTACCGGTCTCGCCTCGTCCTGCACGACCTGACGCTGCCGCCCATCGAACCCGGCCACGTCACCGCACTCGTCGGCCCGAACGGCGCCGGCAAGTCGACGCTGCTCCGTGTACTGGCTGGGCTGTTGCCGGCGCGCGGGTCGGTGACGCTCGGCAGCCGCGAGCTCGTGCGCGCGTCGCTCGCCGAACACGCGTCGCACGTCAGCTTCATGCCGCAGCTGCAGCCGCAGCGCGTGACCCTGACCGTGCTCGAAAGCGTCATCGCCGCGCTGAAAGCGACACCCGTTGCGGGCGCCGCGCTCGCAACCGCAGATGCCGAGCAGCGAGCCATGGCCATGCTCGAACGCGTGGGCATTGCGGATCTCGCGCTCGAGCCGATCGGTCACCTGTCGGGCGGCCAGCGTCAACTCGTCAGCCTCGCGCAGGCCATCGTGCGTGATCCGGACGTGCTGCTGCTCGACGAACCGACGAGCGCACTCGATCTCGGCCATCAGACGGCGGTGATGCAACTCGTGCAGGGACTCGCCGCCGAGGGCCGCATCGTCGTGGCCGTGGTCCACGATCTGGCGCTGGCCGCGCGCTGGGCCGCGCACGTGGTCGTGATGCACCGCGGCCGTCTGGCAGCAGCTGGTCCGGCCGACGTCGCGATTACGCCGGCCATGCTCGCCGCCGTGTACGGCGTGCGCGCGCGCGTCGAGCGCTGCTCGCGTGGCACACTGCAGGTGCTTGTCGATGAACCGCTCGTCTCCGCGTCCTGAAGTCACGCTGCCCGACACCACGTGGCACGAGATCGTGCACGAGGGCGCGACGTACGTCGTGCGCATCGCATGGCCGGACGTTGCACCACCTGCCGCCGGATTCCCGCTCGTATGCCTGCTCGACGCGCACGTCAGCTTTGCCACGACGGTGGAAAGCGTTCGTGCGCGGTCACACCGGCCCGATGCGACGGGCGTGCCGCCCACGGTCGTGGTCGGCGTCTCGCTTGCCGCCGCGCGCGACCGTCGTCGTCGCACGTGGGACTTCACACCTGCCGGCCTCGAACGCCCGGCCGACGACGAGGTGACGGCGGAGATTGAAACCGGCGGCGCCGATGCGTTCCTCGACGTCCTGACGACGGCCGTCCTTCCCGATGTCGAACGCCAATGGCCGGTCGACCGCAGCCGGCGGACGCTCATCGGCCACTCGCTGAGCGCGTTCTTCGTCCTCCACGTCCTGACGACGCGCCCGGAGCTCTTCGAGACGTTCGTCGCAGCAAGTCCATCGATCTGGTGGGATGCCGCCGGTGTGCTGGCCCGCGCTGACGCGCTGGCGCGCGACGTCCATCAGCCAGCGCCTCGGGTGCTCGTTGCGGCTGGCGAGTACGAAGAATCTGCCGCGCCGTGGCAGCCGCCCGGCGCATGGACAGCCGACGCGCTCGAACGACGACGGCGTCGCCGCATGGTGTCGCACGTCGAGGAGCTTGGCCGCCGCCTCGCCCCCCTGCGCGACCGCGGCGGCGACGTCCGGACGTTCATTTTCCCCGGCGAAGATCACGCGTCGGTCGTGCCGCTGACGATCAATCAGGCACTCAGATTCGGACCGGGGCGGGGCGGGAGATAGGGACCGGTGCCAGGAGGCGCGGGTGCCAGGGTGCGAGGGTGCCAGGGTGCGAGGTGCCACGGTGCGGTGGGCTGCGCTGGCGCTCCCTGAGAGTTGAGCGGGAAGGCGCTACCGCCCTCGCACCTTGGCACCTTGGCACCTTGGCACCCTGGCACCTCGCACCGTGGCACCGTGGCACCGTGGCACCCTCGCACCCTGGCACCCTCGCACCCTCGCACCGTGGCACCCTCGCACCGTCGCCCCCCCCCCGACGAAACCGTGACACAATTCCGACTTGACTGGTCGCATTTGGCCGGATAGGCTGAATGGCCGTGATGAGACACGTCTCGACAAGGACATCCGCACCGGCCAGAACCAGGCGTTCCGTCCCCGGGCGACGACGTGTCGAGCGCGTGCTCAGCGCGGTGGGTCTGGCGCTGCTGGTCCTGGCCGTATCGGTCGCGCCGGCCCTGGCGCAATCCACGCTCACCGACATCCGTGGCCGCCGCGTCACCATCCCGGCGGGACCGCAGCGGCTGCTCATCGACGATGGCCGGCATCTGATCGCGCTGTCGATCATTCATCCCGATCCGGTCAGCGTGCTGACGGCCTGGCCGCGCGACATCAACCGCATCAGCCAGGCGGTGTACGACAGCTTCCGCGCGAAGTTCCCGCGCATCGAACAGCTCACGCAGGTGGCGAGCTCGGCCGGCACGTTCTCGCTCGAGCAGGCCATTGCCGCGCGGCCGACCGTCGCCATCTTCTCGCTCGGGCAGGGGCCGACCGACGCGCAGATCGCGCAGCTCGAGGCCGCGAAGATTGCGGTCGTCTTCATCGACTTCTTCAACCAGCCGTTCGAACACCTCGAACGCAGCCTGACCATCCTCGGACAGGTCACCGGACGTGAGGCCCAGGCCACAGCGTTCCTCGACTGGCGGCGCGCGCGGATGACGCGTATCACCGAGGCGTTGAAAACGCGCACGGGTGCGACACCGAAGGTGTTCCTCGAGG
>CAZVHY010000034.1:0-10455 GCA_964627115.1 uncultured Solibacteraceae bacterium
TCGTCGTGTCTGATGTCGTGATGACGGAAGCCGTCGCGCCGCTTGGCGACGAGTGGGCCGGCATGACGTTCCCGGTCTATCGGCCGTTGCTGGCGGCGCTTGGTTCGACCAACCCGGCAACCGGCGGTCGTCCCGTCGCGCACTGCGCGACGATCGATGGCCGGCCCGTGGGGCTGGCCGTGGCGGAGATCGCGCCGGGCGAATCGGCGGCCGCCGAACTGTTCTCGGTGTTCGTGACGGCCGACCACCGGGGGCAGGGGATCGGCACCAGGCTGGTCGACGGACTCGAAGCCGATCTCCAGCGTCACGGCGCGTCGCGTCTGGAGGCCGTCTACATGACGGGCAAGCCGGCGATCGCCGCTGTTGAGCGCATCTTCGAGAAGCGCGGTTTCGCGACGCCCGAGCGCCGGAAGATCGTGGTGCGGTTCACGCCCGAGGAAGCGGCCACCACCGAGTGGTACGGCAAGGCGCGTCTGCCGGCCGGATGTGAGGTGTTCTCGTGGGCGGATCTGTCGCCCGATGAGCTCGAGACGCTGAAACGTACGCACGCCGAGACGCCGTGGATCGATCCGGACCTCGAACCCTGGCGCATGAGCGATCGGTTCGATCCCGTGTCGAGCGTCGGCATGCGCAAGGACGGCCAGGTGGTCGGCTGGGTCATCAACCACCCCATCGGGCCGAAGCTGCTCTGCTTCACGACGAGTTTCATGCGCCGCGATCTCGCACGGCGCGGCGCGATTTTCTCGCTCTATGTCGCGTCGATCGAGCGCCTGAAAGGCACCGGTGTCGTCTGCACGTTCGTGACCTCGTCGGTGTACGAGAGCATGGTGCGTTTCGTGCTGCGGCGCTGCGCACCGTACATCAGTTTCTGCGGCGAGACGCGCGGCGTGTCGAAGACGCTCGCGACCGCCGCACCATCCGCATGACCGATTCGATGCAGATCGTCGACAACTACGAAGACCGTGAGCGCTGGGACGCGTTCGTCGAAGCCCACCCGTCCGGCCACTTCTTCCAGAGCTGGACGTGGGGCGAGATGCAGCGTGGCCTTGGCGCCAGGCCGCGGCGCATCGCGGCGCTGGTCGACGGCGAGATCCGCGGCGCCGTGCAGATGCTCATCTTCCAGGGCGCGACACGCCCGTTTGCGGTGGTGCCGCGCGGACCGGTGGCCGATGCCGGCGATGTGTCGACCGTGCAGGCGCTGGTGAACGCCGCGCTCGCCGCCGGGCGCGAGGAGGGG
The DNA here is from genome assembly GCA_964627115.1 of uncultured Solibacteraceae bacterium. Lineage (GTDB taxonomy): Bacteria > Acidobacteriota > Vicinamibacteria > Vicinamibacterales > SCN-69-37 > SCN-69-37. Next base: position 1,238 of record CAZVHY010000034.1, read on the forward strand.
GCGTTCCTGCTCCGCATCGAACCACAGTGGGTGTGGGATGCGGGACACGTCGAGATGATGCAGGGCTTCGGGTTCGTCAGCGCGAAGCAGTGGATCATGCCGCGGCGCACGCTGCTCGTCGACCTTCGTCCGACGATCGAGCAGATCTGGGCCAGCTTCAAGTCCAACACGCGCAACCGTGTGCGCCTGGCCGAGAAACTTGGTGTCCAGGTGCGCGTTGGCAGCGACGCGGACATTGCGGTGTTCGAGGAACTGTTCGAGGAGATGACGAAGCGGCACGGCCTGCGCCGCGCGGCGCGGGAGACGTTCGGTCTGGCGGCGCGCGCGTTTGCGGGCACCGACACCATGCGCCTCTATCTCGCGCGCGGTGGCGACGATGGTCCGGACGTGTCGGGCATCATCGTCTTCATCTTCGGGCGGACTGCGACCTATCTCTGGGGCGCGTCGTCGGATGCCGAGGACGCGCGCAAGCTGAATCCCAATCAGCTGCTGCACTGGACCGCGATGCAGTGGGCGAAGTCGCGCGGGTGCGAGACGTACGACACGTTCGGGATTCCCGATCACGACGTCGACGTGCTCGAGGCCGAATACGGGAAGCAGACGGGCGGCATGTGGAGTCTCTACCGCTTCAAGCGCGGATTCAGCGGCACTGTCGTGCGACAGCTCGGGACGTTCGATCATGTGTACCGCTGACGCCGTCGTGCCAGGGTGCGAAGGTGCGAAGGTGCCAGGGGAGCGGTGCGTAGGGGCCGAGTCGTGTCGGCCCACTCGGATGCGAATGTGATGTCAGGTACCCACACGGTCGTCTTCGACCTCGAATCTTCGTCGCCCGCGGTTTTCGACGCGTTACGCGATGCGTCACCGCGTGCGGTCGAGGCGATCGCGCGTCTGCGGGCGGACGGCATTCCGCTGATGCCGACGTCGGTGCCGGGTGAACACGGCGCGCTCTATCGTCTGAAGGGCCACAACCGATCGGTGTGTCTGGCACTCGACGACGACAAGGCCACGGCCGAGGTGGTCGTGCTGAAGGGCACCGAGCCGCTCATCGCGGACTTCGACCACTATCTGAAGTGGATGACCGGCACGCAGTTCGGCGCGTGGCCGCGACCGCTCGCCGAACATTTCCCGCTGTTCGAGGGCAAGGCGCCTGGCACGGTGCTTCTCGGCGAGGCCATGGCGGAGGCGACGACGGCGCTCGACGTGCAGCAGCGGCACCTCGCGCACTACGGGAGCCTGATGCGGCTGCCGGTGCCGTTGATCGTGTGGCGACTGGGCGAGTCCGCGGCATCGGAAACCCTCGAGAGGCTCCAGAGCCGGATTTCGGCGATGGCGTTCGAGCGTCTCGAGCCGCACCTGCGTCACGGCATCGGCGTGGTGGCCTACTACTATCCCGCGCCACCCGTGCGCGTGCACGCGGCGGGGCGCGCGGCATTCCTCCGGCCCGCGCCCGCAGAGCTCGCGTCACATCGCAACCTGATGGAGCACGCGATTCCCGGCTGGATCACCATTGGCGCGCGCCTGTTGTGGCTGGGCCTGCTGCCGACCACTCCGTTGTCGTGGCGGCTGGGCGACATCTTCGATCCGAACAACGCGTGTCTCGACGGCGGCGTGTGCGACGTCAACTCGATCCACCCGATCACGCCGGAGACGAGCGACGGCTTCTTCGTGCGGTCCATCGTGATGTCGATGGGCGGCCTGCGCATGGCCATTGCGCGCGCGTTCAACGTCTCGCTCGGCGAGCTGCCGTCGAACTACGAGCAGGAACTGGCCGGTTTCTATCTGAGCGACTTCGTGAAGGGCGCGATGGAACGGGCCCTGGCGGCCGAAGGGCGGCCCTCGCTCAGGCTCGATCCGCGGCTCGATCTGATCTTCGGGCGCGACAAGTCGCTGCCCGATGTGATGCGCTTGTTGCAGACGTTTTCCTCGTATTTCACAGCTGCGGAGTACCAGCCGCCGGTGGCGACGGAGTAGCCTCACCGCTGGCGGCACGGCGGCGGGCTGCGCGGCTGCGATTCGGTGTCGATTACGGTTTACGCGTCTTTACCTCGCCCCACCCGGGGCGTAGAATCGGGGCCTTGCCATGAGTGCCTGTCCAACCTGCGGCGCCACCTACGAGAACAGCGTAAAGATCTGCCCGAAGGACGGAACGGTCCTCGAGGGCGCGACGGAGTCGGCCGACGTCCGGCTCGGCCAGGTGCTCGATGGCAAGTACCGCCTCGACTCCAAGCTGGGGCAGGGCGGCATGGGCGCCATCTATCGCGCCACGCACCTGATGCTCGACAAGCAGGTGGCGGTCAAGCTCATCAAGCCCGAGCTGGTGACGTCCTCGGATCTCGTGCGTCGCTTCCAGCGTGAAGCTCGCGCGGCGGGCAACCTGAATCACCCGAACATCGCGGCGGCGTACGACCTCGGACAGACGCAGGACGGCACGCTCTACATCGCGATGGAGCTGGTCAACGGGCCGAGCCTGAAGGACGTGATTCGCGACACCGGCCCGGTGGCCGTCGAGCGCGCCACGCGCATCATGCGCCAGGTCGGCAGTGCGTTGTCGCTCGCGCACCGGCACAACATCATTCACCGCGATCTGAAGCCGCACAACATCATGCTGGCCACTGATGGCCGCCATGAAGTGGCGAAGCTGCTCGACTTCGGCATTGCGAAGACGTTCGACGAGGCGTCGACGCAACTGACGGCCACGGGCTTCGTGCTCGGCACGCCGCAGTACATGTCGCCCGAGCAGGCGGCGGGCCGGCCGATCGACGGACGCAGCGATCTGTATTCGCTCGGCATCATCCTCTACGAGATGTTGATCGGCGAGGTGCCGTTCAACGATCCGTCGACGCCGGCGGTGCTCGTGAAACATCTCACCGAGGTGCCGGCGCCGCCGTCGCGGCGCCGGCCCGACGTGGCCGTCTCGCCGGCGCTCGAGGCCATCGCGCTGCGTCTGCTCGCCAAGGACCCGGCCGATCGCTATCAGTCGGCCGACGAGTTCCTGGCCGTGCTGCCCGCCGACTCGGGCGCGGCCACGGCCACCGTGGCCGCGCCCGAGTACGACCGCACCATCGTGCTGCCGCCGCCCGCGGCCGGCGGCACGCACGCCAGTCACTACGCCGAAACGCAGCCGCCGATGACGGCGGCTGCGTCCGGCGTCCAGGCGGCCGAGGCCACCGTGCTCACGCCGCCCCCAGGCGGCGCACCCACTCAGGCCGCGGCTGCGCCCGCGCCGCCTCGACCGGCGCCTCTGGCGGCCACCATTCCGGCGGCAGCCGCCGCTGTCGCGGCGGCTGCACCAGCACCCGCGCCCACCGCGACCGCACCGGCCGCGGTGGCGCCGACGAAACCCGCCGTACCGGCCGCCGCCGAGCCCCTGGCGGCGGCCGGTACGGCGGCACGCGAGTCGCGTCCGATGCGCGACATCATCCTGCTCGTGGCCGCGTTGCTGCTCGTCGTGTCCGGCCTCGCGTTCGGCGCCATGCAACTCGGCCTGTTCGGCGGTGGCCGCGAGACGACCACCGCGAGCAACGAGGTGGCGCCGCTCGTTGGCGACAACGATTCCACGGCGCAGGCTCCCACGAGCACGTCGCCGGAAGGCACGCCGGCGCCGGCACGTACCCCCACGCAGTCAGCCTCGACGGCATCGTCGACGACGCCCTCCGGCCCGGCGGTCATGCCATCCTCGTCGGCGCAGGCGCCGGTGGTGCCCCCGGTGAGTTCGGGCACGCAGGGACAGGCGGTGCGTCAGAGCACGTTCTCGTCGGCCAGCGCCACGCCGCCTGCGCCGCAGGCGCCGGCCGTGCCCGAGAACGCGTCGGTCTTCTTCCAGTGCACGGGCGCCGCGCAGGTCTGTTCCGCGCTGCGCAGCGCCATGACCGACGCCCTCAGTCGTCACTCCCTGCGTCCGGTCGCCAATCAGGGCGCGGCAGACGTGGTCGTGTCGGCCAGCGCCACCGTGGTCGACGAGAGCAGCGAGCAGCTGTTCGGCAGTACGTTCGTCACCCGCACGTATGCGATCGACTTCACGGGATCGGCGAAGGGTGGCGATCTCGTGCCGATGCCGTCGACCAGCTCCTTCACGTTCGACGCGCAGGTCGGCCAGCAGCGCCTGAACGACCAGAGCCGGACATTGTCGATGGCCGCTGCCGACAACGTGCGGGCGTTCTGGCGGACCCGCACCGGCAATTGAGGCACGACTCTGCGGGGGGAACCACATGAAGCCGTCGACCACAGCCACTGATGTCAGCGTGACCGATGCGCTGAACGCGATCGACACGTCGGTGCTCGACCAGCTGCTCGGCATGCGGCAGGAGGAGCTGCGCATCGACGAGTATCGCCAGCGCGCCGACGCGATGAAGGACGCGGTCGATCCGCTCGTCTGGCAGCGTGTGGTCAACGACTACAAGACGCGCCTGGCGGCGCTCGAGTCGCAGGCGCGGCCGCTCAAGGCGCAGGCACGCAAGGAATACGCGAAGCTGCGTGTCCTGCTCGACAGGATTACCGCCGAGGAGAAGGCCGCGCAGGTGGCCAAGGCCGAGCTCGACTTCCGTCATGCGGTGGGCGAGCTCAACGATACGGAACTGCGCGAGCGGCTCGATGGCCCGATTGGCATCATCGCCCGGTGCGAAGAGGAGATGGAGACGGTTGGCTCGTTGAAGGCGCGATTCGTCGAGGCCTTTGGATCCGAAGTCGAGCTCGACACGCCCGAACCGGCAGCCAGCCGTACCGCCGGCCAGGCGGAACCCGCGCCGCCGGCCGGCCGGGAAGCCGAGCCGTCATCGGTGCCCGCGCAGCCGCGCAGCCCCGCAGCCGAGCCACCGTCAGAGCCCGCTGCCGAGCCGGAAACCTCGGACACGACGACCGTGCTCATTGCCGAGGTGGTCGAACAGCTGCAGGTCGACGCGACGATTCTCGCGGTGAACATCACGCAACCGCTGCCGTCATCGGCAGGGACGAGCGCGCCCGATCCGGGCGCCACGGTCCTGCACTCGCCAGCCGCACTGGCAGCCGATGCCAGCGACGAGCACACGTTCCTGCTGCCGCCCGCGGCGCTGCTCATCAACCCGGACGATCCGTCGCCGCAGGAGTACCGGCTGGCCGCGGTGAACTACCTCGGGCGATCCGACGACAATCACCTGCAGATCGCGCGTCCCGGCGTGTCGCGGCGTCACGCCGTCATCATGGCGGCTGGCGGCGGTTTCGTCATCCAGGATCTCGGGTCGCAGAACGGTGTCTTCGTCAACAACGATCGCATCGGCGAACACCGGCTCCAGGACGGCGACCAGGTGGTCATCGGCGATTCGACGATGCTCTATCGCGCACCATGGCCGCTGAAGGGCCGCCGCGCCGACTCGCGCACGCGCGCGACGCGGGCCTGATCGATGCAGGTCGCCTCGACGACGAAGGACGGCATCTGCGTCATTGCGCCTGGCGGCGTCATCGACACGCGCACGGCGCAGGCGTTCGAGACCACGCTCGTGCAGGCATTCACGTCGGGCACGCGCGCCTTCGCCGTCGACTTCGGTAAGGTCACCCTCATCACGAGCGCCGGCATCCGCGTGCTCGTGATGATGACGCACCGGCTGCAGCGTGCCGCCGGCGGACTGGTGCTGTTCGCGTTGAGCGATCGCGTGAAGACGGTGTTCGAGATCGGCGGCCTGCTCCAGCAGTTCAGGATTGCCGGCAGCGAGGCGCAGGCGCTCGAGCTGCTCTCGAAACCGAAGGACGCACCAGCACCTGCGGCGGCCCGGCCATCGCGTCTCGCCAGTCTCGTGTTCGATGTCGTCTGCGCCGATGATGCCCTGCACCAGGGGCTGACGACGCGCGCGCCCGAGGCCGCGGGTTCACCATCGGCCGTCACGACGGCGGCCATCGACGCGCTCGGCCGATGGGAGCCCCCGGACCGCCCGCGCCCTGCATCCGACTGATACGGCGCTGTCGTCCTCCCGCTGACACATGCCCACCCTGACGATCCGGAGCGGTCTGCTCAAAGGCCAGCAGTTCCGCCTCGACAAGCCCACCGTCATCGGGCGCGGCGCCACCGTGGATCTGTCGCTGGCCGATCCGGGCGTTTCGCGCCGGCACGCGAGTTTCACCCGGCAGGACGCGGTCTGGTTCGTCGAGGATCTCGGCAGCGCCAACGGCACGAAGATCAACGGGCGGCCGCTGTCGGCCCCCACGCGCCTGACCTCCGGCGATGTCCTCCATATCGGCACCATTGCCGCGAACTTCGAAGACGATGCGGGTGCGCGGGCGCCGGTGCCCGAGCCCGAGGTCCAGTACCGTGAAGGCAGCGACGCGCCGGCGGTGCTCATCAGCCTTCCGGGCGACGCCGCACCCGGCGATCCGGCGGCGGCGGGGATGGACGAGGCCGTTCGGCTGCGGTTCCTCGCGGACTTCGCGAAGATCGGGACGCTCGTGTTCGACGAGCCGGCGCTCGTGTCGTTCATTGCCGACGAGCTGCTCGCGCTCGTGCCGCGCGCCGATCGATCGCTCGTGTTCACCCGCGATCGCGACGAACTGACGCCGCGCGCCACGCGCACGCGTTCGGGGAAGACGCCCGAGGTCGTCGCCAGCCGCCGGCTGCTGCGCGACGTGATGGAGAAACGCGAGGCCGTGCTCGCCATCGATGCGCTGACCGACGCACGCTACTCCGAGAGCGAATCGATGGTGGCCGCCGGCATCCGCGCCGCGATCTGTGCGCCGATGATGTTCCAGGGCGAAATCTACGGCGTGGTGCAGGTCGACAGCGCGTCGGCGGGCGTGCCGTTCAAGGAAGCGGACGTGGCGCTGGTGTTGAGTCTGGCGTCGCAGCTCGGCATGGCGCTCGGCTACGCGCGGCTGCACGCGACGCTCGTCGAGCAGGAGATCGTCGAACGCGACGTCGCCCTGGCCCGGCGCATCCAGCAGCAGTTCCTGCCGGCCGGCAACCTCGAACTGCCCGGCTACACCCTCGGCGTGGAGTACCGCCCCGCGCTTGGCGTGAGCGGCGACTTCTACGATTTGATCGAGCTCGACGCGCGACGTGTCGCACTCGTCGTGGGCGACGTCTCCGGCAAGGGTATTTCAGCCGCGCTGTACGCGTCCAAGCTCACGACCGATCTGCGATATCAGGCAGCCGGACAGACCGACGCGGGCGAGATTCTCGCGCGCACGAACCGTATCCTCACTGGTCGCGATCACGAGGGTATGTTCGCGACGATCGCGGTGATCGTCATCGACACGGCCACCGGTGTGGTCGAGCTGGCCAACGCGGGTCACCCGCCCCCGTTCGTGCGGCGGCGCGACGGCCGCGTCGTGCCGATCGGCCGGGCCGGGAGCGCGCCGTTGGGACTCGATGCCAACGCGACGTTTCCCGAGACGCGCTGCGACCTGCTCGCGGGAGAATCGCTGCTGCTCTACACCGACGGCGTCATCGAGGCGCTCGATGCGAAGCAGGAGCTGTTCGACGAGGCGCGAACCGTGGAAGCGATCCGCGCGTCGGACGGGACGGTTGACGGCATCCTGACGACGCTCGGCCGCGCGCTCGAACGTTTCGTCGGCAGCGCACCGCAGAGCGACGATGTCACGATCGTGTGTCTGCGGAGGGAGCGGTAGTTGGCACCGCCGCACCGTCGAACCCTGGCACCTGACGGATGTTTTTTCTCAACCTGACGTGATTCCGTCCGTATTGCCGCCGGTACCGAACACTGTCCATCAGCACTTTCACGAAGTGAAGGCCGAGGCCGCCGATGCCACGTTCGTCGATCGAGGCCGTGAGATCGGGCGCCGGAATGGTCAGCGGGTTGAAGGCGGATGCGTTATCGGCCACGGTGACGCGCAGTTCACCGGGCGTCAGCGCTGCTGTGACCGTGACGCGCGGGCGGATTCCGGGACGGCCCCCGTGACGCATGACGTTGCTGACCAGCTCCTCGATCGCCACGTACATGTCGTGTCTGACGTCGTCGCCGATCCCGTGCTGATCGGCGAATCGCAGGCACTCGTCGAACAGATCCTTGAGGCCGGCATAGCTGGCCGGCACCGAGATGCGGTGGCGGACGACGTTCGACGATCGCCGGGACGACGTCTTCATGAGGTCTCCCCGGCTATCAGTGCCGGCAACTGTTTGGAGGCCAGCTCCTCGAGCGAGAGCCGGATGAGCGCGAGCACCAGAGTTCCGAGGCCCTGAAGGTCGTCTGCCGACGGCAGGTGCGTCACGGCCAGGGCTTCGAGGTTGCGCGACGCCTGCACGGTCAGCGCCTGCACCGTGACGAACGCGGCATCTGACAGCGTGCCCTTGTAGTGTTCGAGACGTCCGCCTGCGCGGTAGTGAGGGAAGTTCTCGAGGCCGAGGAAACGCAGCGCGAGATCCGAACGATACCCACCGAATCCGATCGCCAGCCCCACGAAGTCGGCGACAATCTCGTCGACGATGTGGCTGCGCATCGAGCTGAACACGCGGTGGGTGAATTCGTGCGTGAGCTCGTGCTCGCGCCGGATGGCGAGCGAGACGCCGAGCCATTCCGCCTCGGACAGCCCGGCTGCTGATGCCGGTGTCGCGCTGTATGGACCGCGGCTCAGGATGATCAGGCGGTCCTGGTAGAGCGACTTCTGCGGAATCAGCCGCTGGAACTCGGCCGCCCACGCCGCCTCGTCCGGTTCGCCCGTGCGGCTCGTCCACTCTGACCGGTAGTCGGCCACGCGGCTCCAGTTGTTGAGGCCCTTCACGAGGCATGCGCCCATCGCATCCGGCACGTCGACGGGCTCGTTGCGGCCGGTGAGCGCCTGCACGAGCAGGACGAAGTCGCGCCGGTCACCGGCCACGAGTATCGGCACGCCGCCGGCCATGGTGGCGGGCACCGTCAGTTCGAGCGTGCGGGGGCTGTGGAGCTCGAGGCTGCGCCCGAACGCGTCGGCGGCGCTGAAATCACCGCGGCGTGTGGCACGGCGGTAGGCGTCGGTTTCGCTGATGCCGGCCTGCACCGGAAAACGCAACTGGACGAGATGACGCCTCAGCGCATCGAACGCGCCGTACGTGCGTGCCTCCTGCGCGTATCGGCGCCATGCGGTGACCAGCGGCTCGTCGACCAGAGGCAGCGCTGGAATCGAAGCCGCCTCGCCGTGGTGCGAGTAGGGGAGGTCGTCGTACGCGATGAGCTCCTCGGCAACGCCACTGCTCGCGCCAGACGACGCGAGCAGTTTCAGACGGCGGGAGCGTCTCGATTCATCCATGGTGTCGTCTGGGG